>DASWAH010000202.1:0-4399 GCA_036391235.1 Streptosporangiaceae bacterium | reverse complement strand
CAGCGGCAGGTTGAGGTGCACCGGACCCGGCGGGCCCCCGGCCGCACCCGAGGCCAGCCCCCAGGCCCGGCTCGCGGCGCTGCGCCAGTACCCGGTCATCGGCTCGCCCGGTTCCGGCACGCCCAGCTCGCAGAACCAGCGCACCGCGGACCCGTACAGCTTGAGCTGGTCGATGGTCTGGTTCGCACCGGTACCGCGCAGCTCGGGCGGCCGGTCCGCGGTCAGCACGAGCAGCGGCACCCCGGCCTCGTCGGCCTCGATCACCGCGGCGTGGAAGTGCGCCGCCGCCGTCCCTGACGTGCAGGCCACCGCGACCGGGCGCCCGCTCGCCTTGGCCAGCCCGAGCGCACAGAACGAGGCGCTCCGCTCGTCGATCCGCACGCTCAGCCGCAGGTCACCGGCGTGCGCGCGGCGGTACAGCTCGATCGCGAGGGGGGCGCTGCGCGATCCGGGCGCCAGTACCACCTCGCGCAGCCCGCACCTGATCAGCTCGTCAGCCAGGGTCACCGCGAGCGCGGTGGACGGGTTCACGGCAAGAACTCCGCGGCCGCCAGTATCCTGGCCCGCCAGGGCTCCGGGTCGGCCTCGAACGCGGCCAGCCGCTCGTCGTCTACCTCGACGGCCCGCACCGGCAGTGCCCCGTGCTCTGGCAGCAGCGAGTCGGCCGTCACGTCCCCGGCGAGCAGCCGCATCGTGCCCAGGCCGCAGTCGTAGGCCAGTTCGGGCAGAGCCGCCGCGAGGGCCACCCCGGCGGCCAGCCCGACCGACGAGTCAACCGCGCTCGACACCACCACCGGCAGCCCGCAGGCCTGCGCAACCCGCAGGGCCGGCCGCACGCCGCCCAGCGGCGCGACCTTCAGCACGACGATATCGGCCGCCCCGGCCGCCCGGACCGCGAGCGGGTCCGAGGCCTTGCGAATCGACTCGTCGGCCGCCAGCGGCACGTCGGTCCGTCGCCGCAGCCTGGCCAGTTCGTCCAGGGTGGCGCACGGCTGCTCGGCGTACTCCAGCCCGTACTGGCTCAGCCGGCCGAGCATCGCGGCGGCCTGGTCCACGTTCCAGCCGCCGTTGGCATCCACCCTGATCCGTCCGCCGGGGCCGAGGGCGTCCCGCACGGCCGCGACCCGGTTCAGGTCGTCGGCCGGGCCCTGCCCGGGCTCGGCCACCTTGACCTTGGCCGTCCGGCAGCCCGCCGACGCAACCAGTCCAGCCGCGACTTGCGGGCCGACGGCGGGCACGGTCACGTTCACCCCGACGGTGCCGCGCACTGGCGCCGGCCAGCCCACCACGGCCGCCTCGATCGCGCTGGCCAGCCAGCGGGAGCTCTCGGCCGGCCCGTACTCGGCAAACGGCGCGAATTCACCCCAGCCGGCCGGGCCGCGCAGCAGCGCGCCTTCGCGCACCGTGATGCCGCGGAACCGCTGTCGCATCGGAATCGCGAAGGCCCGCAAGGACGGCAGCAGCCCGGCCAGGAGTTCTCGCTGCTGATCACCGACCTCGGTCACGGCCGCCGCGCGAACCGCTCGGTCACATCTCCCCCTTGCGCGAGCTTCCAGCTTCCGCCGATTAACCTTACGACCGTGAATACCCGGCCGTTGCACGCGGTCCTGCTCCCGCCGCGGGCGGGCGCCGGGCGGGTGCTGGACATGCTGGCCGCCGCGCTCGACGGCACCGGGCCTGCCATTCTCCCGCTCGATCCGGCCCTGCCCAGGGCCAGGCTCGACGAGATCATCGCCGCGTTTGCCCCGTCCGCGATCATCAAGAAAGACGGGACAGAACTCCCCGCCGCAGCCGGTGCCGGCGGCCGGCCTGACGTCGGCGTCGGCGAGGACGTGGCCGTGGTACTGGCCACCTCGGGCTCGACCGGCCTGCCGAAGGGGGCCGAGCTGACCGCGGCCGCGCTGGTCGCGTCGGCCCGGGCAGCGCTGACCAGGCTCGGGGCCAGCCCCGGTGAGCGCTGGCTGTGCGGCCTCCCCTTGCACCACATCTCCGGGCTCGGCATCCTGGTGCGCTCCCTGCTCGCCGGTACCGAGCCGGTGCTCAGGGACCGGATCGACGCCGGGGCGGTAGCCGGAGCCGTACCTGACGGCGCTGATGATGCCGGGCGGTGCAGCTACGTCTCGCTGGTGCCGACTCAGCTGCGCAGGCTGCTGGACGCCGGAGCGCCGGTCGGCCGGTTCCGGGCGATCCTGCTGGGCGGCGCGGCGATCCCGCCGGGCATGCTGGCCGAGGCGGCCGCGGCCGGCGCCACCATCGTCACGACCTACGGGATGACCGAGACCTGCGGCGGCTGCGTCTACGACGCCCGTCCGCTGGACGGCGTGCAGGTCATGGCCGGGCCGGACGGCCGCCTGCGGATCGCCGGCGACGTGCTGTTCGCCCGGTACCGCCTGGCTCCCGAGCTGACCGAGGCGGCGCTGCGGGACGGCTGGTTCGTGACCTCGGACCTCGGCGAAGTCGGGGCCGACGGCAGCGTGGTGGTCAGGGGCCGGGCCGACGACGTGATCATTTCCGGTGGCGAGAAGGTAGTCGCCGGGGAGGTCGAGCAGGTCCTGCGGACCTGGGACCGGGTCAGGGACGCGATCGTGGTCGGCACCCCGGATCCGGACTGGGGCGAGTGCGTGACCGCGCTGATCGTGCCCGCCAACGGGACCCCGCCGCCCGGTCTGGACGATGTGCGGGCCTTTGTCAGGGACCGGCTGCCCAGGTATGCCGCTCCGCGAGCGGTGCTCACGGTGGGCGCGCTGCCGATGCTGTCATCCGGCAAACCGGACCGGCAGCAGATCAGGGACATCGCGGTCCAGCACCTGGCCGGACAGGAGTAGCGGCGGGCTGATCCGCGCGCGATTTCCCGCACGCTGCCGCTGCGCGGGAAACAAAAGGGCCCGTCGCGCGTTATACGTAGCGCCCGCACTGCACAATACCAAGGGCTCAGGCTCTTGGGTACTGCCGGAAGCGGGCCATGCGCATCCGTACCCACGATACGCACAATGAACGGAGGTGTCTCATGCCGAGGACTGCCGGCGCCGTGTCCGAGCGCCGTGACGAGGAGGCCGCGACCGCTCGCGTCGACGAGCTGGTACGGCGCGGGCGCCGCCAGGGATTCCTGCTGCTGCCCGAGCTGCGGAACGCTTTCGAGCAGGCGGACGTTACCCCTGCAGATGCCCGCTCCATCCTGCGTGAGCTGTCCGATGCAGGTGTTCAGCTCGGCCGCGTTGCGAGCGGATCCGCAGCCGTTACTCCGGCCGCCTCGTCTTCCCCAGCACCCTCTGAAGTGGAGCCCGCCGACGTGATTCATGCTGAGCCGGACATCGCCGAGATGGAACTGAGCGAGCCGGACCTGGCCGCCGCCGAGCTGGACGACCCTGACCTGCTCGACGCCGAGCTGGCCGACCTCACCAAGGCCGCGGCCACCCCGGCCAGGCGCCGTGGCGCCCGGGCGCGCAAGACCGTGGCGGTCTCCGTCTCGAGCCCGGCCACCGACGACGACACCGCGCCCGAGGCCGACCTGGACGACCAGACCTCGGTCATGGGCGACTCGGTCCACACCTACCTGAAGTCCATCGGCCGGACCAGTCTGCTCACCGCCGAGCAGGAGGTCGACCTGGCCAAGCGGATCGAGGCCGGCCTGTTCGCCGAGCACAAGCTGGAGACCGAGGCCGACCTGTCCGATTCCTACCGGGCCGACCTCGAGGCGGTAGCCGCCGACGGCCGCCGGGCCAAGGCGCACATGCTCGAGGCCAACCTGCGGCTCGTAGTGTCCGTGGCCAAGAAGTACAGCGACCGCGGCCTGTCCCTGCTCGACGTGGTCCAGGAGGGCAACCTGGGCCTGATCAGGGCGGTCGAGAAGTTCGACTACACCAAGGGCTACAAGTTCTCCACCTATGCCATGTGGTGGATCAGGCAGGCGATCCAGCGTGGTTTCGCCGACTCGGCCAGGACGATCCGGCTGCCGGTGCACGTGCTGGAGATGCTGAGCAAGCTCAGCCGGGTCGAGCGGGACATGCACCAGCGGCTCGGCCGCGAGCCCACGCCCGAGGAGCTGGCCGTCGAGCTGGACCGCACTCCCGACCAGATCGAGGAGCTGCTGCGTACCAGCCGCCAGCCGATCAGCCTGGACTCCACCATCGGCGAGGACGGCGAGACGTCGATCGGCGACCTGATCGAGGACGTGGACGCCCCCGAGGCGGCCGAGCTGGTTGACCGCCAGCTGATGGCCGACCAGCTGCGGCACGCGCTGGACGCGCTCACGCCGCGCGAGGCGACGATCATGGCGATGCGGTTCGGGCTGTACGACGGCAACCCGCACACGCTGGACGAGATCGGCAAGGCCCTGGGCCTGATCCGTGCGGTCGAGAAGTTCGACTACACCAAGGGCTATAAGTTCTCCACCTACGCG
>DASWAH010000201.1:0-5354 GCA_036391235.1 Streptosporangiaceae bacterium | reverse complement strand
CGCCGCGTCCTGGTCGTCAGGGCCGGCCGAGTCGCCGGCCCAGAGTCACGCCATCCGCCCGGGACCGCGGCTGCTGGCCGCCTCGGCCGGCAGCGCGCTGGCCGCGCTCGGGATGATCGCCTTCCTGCTGGGCAGCACCGGCGGCGTGCCCGCGCCGAAGGTCACCCCGTCGGTCGACAACTACCTGCTGCAGCACGCCTACGACGCCGGCCAGGCCCCGGCCAGTGCGGCCCCGTCGGCTACGCCGTCGTCCGGCTACCAGCACGGCGCGAAGGTCGCGGGTCCCGCGCTCGGCCGCCCTGAGCAGTACGGCCTCGGGTCGGTTGCCGCCTTCGCGGCCCGCGGCCAGACCGGATCCGGCGCCGGGTCCACGGCACCGGCCGCCAGCCGCTCGCCCGCGCCGATGGTCAGCCAGCACCCGGGGTAACCCATGCTGTGGCTGTACTGGCGGCGCTCGCGGCTGGCCATCGGGATCGCGGCAGGCGTCCTGGCCGCACTCACGGCGCTCATACTCGCCGCGAACATGCTGGCCGAGAGTAACCGGCGGCCCGCCCTGCCGGCCGCCGCGGGCGGCCATGGCAGCCGGGCCAACCTTCCGTCACCCCAGGATCCGAGGCTGCGCCGCGGCATCGCCCTGATGACCGCGGCCGCGACCGCGTGCCGGATGGTGTCCTACCGCGGCGTGCAGATCGTTGCCTGGACCAGCCCAGAGGGGTCGTCCTCCTACCTGCTTGACGTGTGGCACCGCACCGGCCAGGCCGAGCTGGCCAAGACCGACAATGACGGCGACGCCGACGGCGGCTCGCCGGGCCAGGTACCCGGGGCCGGAGGCGCCGTGTCGGTCGGGGTACTGACCCTCACCACCGCGATGCTCGGCCTGCTGCGGGCCAACTACGTCCTCGAGTACACCGGCACCGGCTCGGCCAGCGACCGGCCCGCCCTGATCGTGACCATCCGCCGGCACGACGGCACGCTGGCCGCCCGGTACTGGCTGGACCGGTCGACCAGCCTGCCGCTGCGGCGCGAGATGTATGACCGGCACGGCCGCCGGGTCAGCGAGGGCGCGTTCATCGACCTGACCATCGGCGAGAGCGAGGTCCGCAGCGAGCCGACCGTCCTCGGCCCGTCCTGGAGCCCGTACACGCCCCCGGCCAGAACGCCCGGCCGGCACCCGACCAGGGCCCGGCTGCTCGCCCTGCACGCCAGCGGCTGGCCGGTGCGCCGCACGCTGGCGGGCAACATGGCGCTGTCCAGGGTGACCAGCACCGCGTCCTCGTCAGGCATGGTGCTCGATGCCTCGTATTCGGATGGTTTGTCAGTTATATCGGTATTTATGCAGCGTGGTGCGCTGTCGGGCCAGCTGCCCGGCTGGCACAAGTCCAGGATCGCCGGCCTGACCGTCTACGCCACCGCCTCAGGTGACCTGGACGAGCAGGGCCTGGCCTGGTCGGCCCACGGCGTCGTGTTCACGGTCATCGCGGACGCGCCGCCGGATACCGTGACCGAGGTCGTCGCCGAGCTGCCGCACGAGCGGGCGGAGGGCTTCTGGCCCCGGGTCGGGCGGGGGCTGAAACGGATCGGGTCCTGGTTCGACCCGTTTGGCTGAACCGCAACCGCTCCGGGGCGGTTACTCTAGGCAGCAGAAGTGCACAGTCACGTGGAGCAGTCACACCGGAAGCGCGAGGACCTTGTTCGACCTGTCGATCACCAAGCTCATGGTGCTGGCCCTGATCGGGCTGGTGGTCTTCGGGCCTGAGCAGCTGCCGAAGATGGCCGCGCAGGCCGGCCGGGCCCTGCGTGACCTGCGCCGGCTGGCCGACAACGCCAGGGCCGACCTGTCCGAGAGCCTGGGCCCTGAGTTCAGTGACTTCGACTTCAACGACCTGAACCCCCGCACGTTCGTGCGCAAGCACCTGCTCGAAGGCGACGAGCAGCCGGACAGCCAGTGGGACGAGTCAGGGGCCGAGGTGCCTTACGGTGGTTTGCCCGAGCAAGATTTCGAGCTGAGCGGGACCACGTTGCGGCCGGACGAGATCCCGCCGTACGACTCGGAATCGACCTGAGCAAGGCCGGCTTCGGCCTGACCCCCTGGCCAGCCTGACCTATACCGGGCTCAGCCCGAGCTGGCGCCCGACCAGGCTCCGGGACCGGCCGCCGATCAGCTGGGCGATCCTGGTCAGCTCGGCCGCCGCGGGCGCCTGCGGATCGGATAGCACGAGCGGCATCCCCTCGTCGCCGGCCGCGCGCAGTCGCAGGTCGATCGGGATCTCGCCAAGCAGGGGCACGTCCGCTCCGGTCAGCCTGCTGAGCGCCTGGGCGACGGCCTTCCCGCCGCCGGCCCCGAACACCTCGATCTGCTCGCCGCAGTGCGGGCACGGCAGCCAGGCCATGTTCTCGATCACGCCGACGACGCGCTGATGCAGCTGGGTCGCCAGCGAGCCGGCCCGCTCGGCGACCTCGGCCGCCGCCAGCTGCGGAGTCGTGACTACGATCAGCTCGGCTCCGGGAATCAGGTGGCCGGCCGAGATCGCCACGTCACCGGTGCCGGGCGGCAGGTCGAGCAGGAGCACGTCCAGGTCGCCCCAGTACACGTCGGCCAGGAACTGCTGCAGCAGGCGGTGCAAGATGGGGCCGCGGAGTGGGAGCGGCTCGTTGCCCTTTTTGAGCATGCCGCTCGAGATCGCTTTCACCCCGTGAGCCACCGGCGGCATGATCATTTGCTCGACCTGGGTCGGCCGGGCCGTCACGCCAAGCATCCGCGGCACCGAGTGCCCGTAGATATCGGCGTCGAGCAGGCCGACCTTCTGGCCGGACGCGGCCAGGGCGGCGGCCAGGTTCACCGTCACCGATGACTTGCCGACCCCGCCCTTGCCGCTGGCAACCGCGTAGACCTTGGTCAGCGACGTCGGGCTGGCGAACGGGATCTCGCGCTCGGGCTTGCCGCCCCTGAGCGTGCTCTGCAGCTCGCGGCGCTGGTCCTCGCTCATCACGTCCAGCTCGACCCGGACGGCGGTGACGCCCGGGACCGCGCTGACCGCTCCGGTGACGTCGCGGGTGATGGTGTCGCGCAGCGGGCAGCCCGACACGGTGAGCCATACGTCGACCCGCACCGCCCCGTCCGGCCCGACCTGGACGTCCTTGACCATCCCGAGCTCGGTGATCGGGCGCCGGATCTCCGGGTCGTGCACGCCGCCGAGCGCCTGCATGACCTGCTCGACGGTGGGGGCTGCGGAAGTAGTGGTGGACATGCGTTCATGCTAGAAGCACCAGCAGACCGCGTCGAACGGCCGGGCCGGGCATGATCGGTGCATGACCAGCGCCGAGCGGCCCCGCCGTACCTGCCTGACCGTCCCTGGCAGCAGCGAGCGATTCCTGGCCAAGGCGGCGGCCCTGGCCGCCGACGAGGTCATTTTCGATCTGGAGGACGCGGTCGCGCCCAGCGCGAAGGACCAGGCCAGGTCGCTGGTCGCGGCTGCCCTCACGCAGGACTGGCCAGACCGGCCGGTGCTCGCGGTCCGTGTCAACGGTGTCGAAGGACCGTGGGCCTACCGGGACGTCATCGAGGTCGTGGAGCGGGCCGCGGGCCGGCTGGACGCGATCGTGCTGCCTAAGGTGTCGGCGCCCGGGCACGTGATCTGGCTGGACCTGCTGCTGGGCCAGATCGAGGCGGCGACCGGCCGGCCGGCCGGGCAGATCGCCATCGAGGCACAGATCGAGGACGCGGCCGGCCTGGCCGCGGTCGACGAGATCGCGGCCAGTTCGCCCCGGCTGGCTGCCCTCGTGTTCGGCCCGGCCGACTTCATGGCCAGCGTCGGCATGCGGTCGCTGAGCATCGGTGCCCAGCCCGCCGGATACGCCGGCGACGCGTTTCATTACGCGCTGATGCGAATCCTGGTCGCCGCGAGGTCGGCTGGCCTGCAGGCGATCGACGGCCCGTACGCCGCGATCGGCGACACCCGCGGGCTGGCCGCGGCGGCGGCCAGCGCGGCGGCGCTGGGGTTCGACGGGAAATGGGTGGTTCATCCCGACCAGATCGGCCCGGTCAATGCGGCCTTCTCGCCGAGCCAGGAGGACTACGACCGGGCCGAGCGGTTGCTCGAGGCCTACGACCGCGCCACCTCGGATCTGGCCAGGGGAGCGGTCCGGCACGGCGGCGAGATGATCGACGAGGCCTCGCGTAAGCTCGCCCAGGTGGCGGTGGCCCGCGGTCGTGCCGCCGGTTTGACCAGGGAGGGATAGCCGTGGACCTGACCTGCCCGCGGTGCGGCGGTCCGGTCACGCCGCCGAATGCCTGGTCCAGCGGCTGGCGGTGCTACACCCACGGTGACGTGGCTCCCCTCCGCCAGGTGCGCAGCCTGTCCCCTGAGGGTCTGTCCGGGCTGCTGCGGCATGCCGTCGTGCCGGTGCTGTTGCCCTGGCCGCTGCCGGATGGCTGGCTGGTCACCGGGTTCGCGGCCGCGGGGGACGAGCGCGCCGGCGCGCGCGGCGTCGCGGTCGCGCTGTCCGGACCCAATCCAGTCGGCGGGCCCGGCGAGATGCTGCTGATCAGCGAGGAGCTTGGGGTCGGTCTCGGAGCACGCTGCGCCGGGCTGGAAGGCTCCGATCCCGGTACCGGATTCACGGAGGGCCCGCCGCATGCCCAGGTCGAACTGGGCCACCACGAGTTCCCGCTCTGGCACCTGGACGGGCCGGGCCGGGCGGCGTTCGCCGGGGAGGTGCTCGGCACGTGGCTGTGGATCGTGCTCTGGCCCGACACCGCGGGCACGTTGCTGGTCGAGCCGATGCGGCTGCTCGACCTGCGCGACCCGGGCCAGGAACTCGACCTGCCCTACGGCGCCCGTTCGCCCCGGCTGCCCGGAGCTCTCCCAGCTCAGGGAACTCCCGAAGGTCCGGCCTGACCAGAGACGGGCTAAAGTCGGCCCGTGCGCGCTGACCTGCACTCGCATAGTTCCTGTTCCGATAGCACGCGGGCGCCGGCTGAGGTGGTGCGGCGGGCCGCGGCGGCCGGCCTCGACGCCATCGCGCTCACCGATCACGACACGATCGCGGGCATCGAACCCGCGACGGCAGCCCTGCCGCCCGGGCTGAGCCTGATCCCTGGCATGGAACTGTCGTGCCGGCGGGACGGCCACAGCGTGCACCTGCTCGCCTACCTGTTCGATCCGGCCGGCCAGGAACTGGCCTGCGAGTGCGAGGCGATCAGGACCAGCCGGGTGCAGCGGGCCAGGGCGATGGTGGCCAAGCTGAACGAGCTGGGCGTTCCCGTCACCTGGGAGACGGTCCGCGCGATCGCCGGAGACGGCGTGATCGGCCGGCCCCATATCGCCAGGGCCATGGTCCAGGCGGGCGCGATC
>DASWAH010000200.1:0-17319 GCA_036391235.1 Streptosporangiaceae bacterium | reverse complement strand
GGCGCCCAGTACCGACCAGGCGTAAGCCGAATGTCCCTGCTCCTCCACCCACGGGAAGTAGTGGTCGGACATCACCGAGAAGTCGAATCCGGCCGCCTCGGCCCCGATCAGGTCGGTGACCAGCTGCCGGACCGGCGTCTGCTCGCACATCGCCGTGTACCCGAACTCCGTCATCTGCGCTACCCCGCGATCTCGTCCGGTTGTGCCGTCGCGCCGCGGCTACCCGGGGTGACGGCCTGCATGCGCGAAACGGAGCGGCGATCTGCCCGGACGATCACTGGCATATGCTCATCCATCGACTCCTTCACCGTTGAAAGCCGAGGTAGCCGCCCTATGACCAGGCAACTGCCCGACCGCGCCCAGGCCGTCGTCGTCGGAGGCGGCATCATCGGCACGTCGGTCGCCTACCACCTGGCCGCGGGCGGAATGCAGGACGTGCTGCTGATCGAGCGGGACCGGCTCACCTCCGGCACGACCTGGCACGCGGCCGGGCTGATGGCCACGTTCGGGTCGACCTCGCAGACCTCGACCGAGCTGCGCCAGTACACCAGCGACCTGTACGCGCGGCTGGAGGCCGAGACCGGCCTGGCGACCGGGCTCAAGCAGTGCGGCCTGATCGAGCTGGCGATCGAGCCGGGCCGGCTGGAGGAGTACCGCCGGGTGGCCGCATTCAACCGGCACCTGGGCGTCGAGGTGCACGAGATCTCACCCCGCGAGGTCGCCGACCTGTGGCCGCTGGCCAGGACCGACGACGTGCTGGCCGGGTTCTACATCCCGGCCGATGGCCGGGTGAACCCGGTTGATGTCACGATGTCGCTGGCCAAGGGGGCGCGGATGCGCGGCGTCACCATCGTCGAGGGGGTGCCGGTCACCGGGTTCCTGCGTGAACGCGGCACGGTCACCGGCGTCCGCACGGCGCAGGGTGACGTCGAGGCCGAGTACGTGGTGAACTGCGCCGGCATGTGGGCTCGCCAGCTCGGCGAGCTGGCCGGGGTGTCGATCCCGCTGCAGGCGGCCGAGCACTACTACCTGCTTACCGAGCCGATCCCCGAGGTCGACAGCTCGTGGCCGGTGCTCGAGGACCCGGCCTCGTACGGGTACTACCGCGAAGAGGGCGGCGGCCTCATGCTCGGCCTGTTCGAGCCCGTCTGCGCGCCGTGGAACATCGAGGGCATTCCGCAGAACTTCAGTTTCGGGGAACTCCCGCCGGACTGGGACCGGATGGGACCGTACCTGGAGCGGACCATGGCCCGGGTGCCGGTCACCGAGCACACCGGCATCCGCAAGTTCTTCTGCGGACCGGAAAGCTTCACGCCCGACCTGATGCCGATCATCGGCGAGGCCCCCGAGCTGCGGAACTACTTCGTCGCGGCCGGCCTGAACTCGATCGGCATCCTGACCGGCGGCGGGATCGGCCGTACGGTCGCCCAGTGGATCATCGACGGCCGCCCGGACGTCGACGTCACCGGGATGAACATCGACCGGCTGCACCCGTACCAGGCCAACCCCGAGTACCGGGCAACCAGGACGGTCGAGTCGCTCGGCCTGGTCTATGCCACCCACTACCCGCACCGGCCGACGACGACCGCCCGCGGGGCCCGGCTGTCCCCGGTGCACGCGCGGCTGGCCGGGCAGCGGGCCTGCTTCCGCGACGTCAGCGGCTGGGAGGGCGCCGACTGGTACGCCCCCGAGGGGGTCGAGCCCGAGGTCGGCGAACTGACCTGGGGACAGCCGCACTGGTTCGGCTACTGGGAGGCCGAGCACAATGCCACCCGCAATGGCGTGGTCGTAATGGACATGTCGTTCATGGCCAAGTTCCTGGTGCAGGGCCGGGACGCGGCCCGTGAGCTCGAGCAGATCTCGGCCAACCAGGTCGCCGCCCAGCCCGGCCGGATCACCTACACCCAGTGGCTCAATGACCAGGGCACGCTCGAGGCCGACCTCACGGTCACGCAGCTGGACGACGGGGAGTTCTTCGTCGTGGCCTCTGATACGGCACACCGGCACGCGGAAACCTGGATGCGCCGCCACTTCGGCGACGCGCACGCCTTCGTCACCGACGTGACCTCCGGGTACGCACAGCTGAACGTGCAGGGGCCGCTGTCGCGGGATCTGCTGGCGGCGGTGACGAACGCCGACATGTCGAATGAGGCGTTCCCGTTCAGGGCCGCGCGCTACATCGACATCGGGTTCGCGCGGGTGCTCTGCATCCGGATCACCTACCTGGGTGAGCTCGGCTACGAGCTGCACATCCCGGCCGAGCAGGCGGCCGCCGTGTACGACCGGCTGGTCGCGGCCGGGGAGGCGTTCGGGCTCCGGCACGCCGGGCTGAAGTCGCTGGCCAGCCTGCGGATGGAGAAGGCCTACCGTGACTACGGTCACGACATCGACAACACCGACACGGTGCTGGAAGCCGGCCTCGGGTTCGCGGTCGCGCTGGACAAGCCGGGCGGGTTCATCGGCCGGGACGCGGTGCTGGCCCAGAAGGAACGCGGGCCGTTGCGGCGGCGCCTGGTGCAGGTGCTGCTCACCGACCCCGACCCGCTGCTCTACCACGCCGAGGTGGTGTGCCGGGACGGCCGGCCGGCCGGGTACATCAGAGCCGCGTCCTACGGGTTCACCCTGGGCGGCGCGGTCGGCCTGGCCATGATCGACGCGGACGAGCCGATCAGCCAGGCCTACCTGGACGCCGGGGAGTGGACGGTGCGGATCGGGGACACTATCGTCCCGGCCCGAGTGTCGCTGCGCCCGCTGTACGATCCGGCCAGCAAGCGCGTGCAGATGTAACTCGACGACGGGGGTGCGGCCATGGCCGAGCTCGGAGACTTCGAAGCGCTGATCCCGGCCGATCACGGACTCGTGGTGCTCACGGTTCTTGGCCCCGACGGCCGGATGCGGCCGTCCGTGGTCAACGCCGGCGTGATCGATCACCCGGTGAACGGCACCCGGGTGGTGGCCGCGGTCATTCACGGCCGGGCGGCCAAGCTCCGTCATCTGCGGGCTGTGCCGCGGGCGTCGGTGGTGGTGCGGGGCGGCTGGCGCTGGGCCGGCGTGGAGGGGCCGGCCGAGATCATCGGCCCTGACGACCCGGCCGAGAGCATCGGGGCCGAGCGGCTGCGGCTGTTGCTGCGCGAGATCTTCGGGGCCGCGGGCGGCACTCATGAGGACTTCGACGAGTTCGACCGGGTGATGGCGGCCGAGCGGCGGGCCGCGGTGCTGGTCTACCCCGAGCGCGTCTTCGGCTGACCCTGCCCCGGCCGGCCCTCGCGGTCAGGCGGGGGACAGGCCCAGGTCCTGGCGGCCGGTGCCGGGATCGGGACCGCCCTCGGGCGGCCGGTTGACCAGGCTGTGCGCGGCCATCACGAGGTACTGCCAGAGTTCCGCGTCGTGCTGCGGGTCCAGGGCCAGGTCGTCCATGGCCGTCCGCATATGCCGCAGCCAGGCATCCCGCTCGGCCTCGCCGATCGCGAACCTGACGTGCCGCATTCGTAGCCGCGGGTGCCCGCGCCGCTCGTTGTAGGTCGCCGGGCCGCCCCAGTACTGGATCAGGAACAACCGGAGGTGCTCGGCCGCCGCGGTCAGGTCCTTGCTCGGATAGACCGGCCGCAGCAGCGGGTCGGCTTCCACCTCGGCGTAGAACCGGGCAACCAGCTTGGTGAAGGTCTCTTCGCCGCCCACGGCCTCGTAGAAGCTGCCGGGGCTTTCTGATGCTGTGCTATTCATCGCCCGGCCAGCCTACCGGCCTGCGGCGATACCCAGGATTCAGCCATCGTTCGGTCTCGCTTTGGCCAGTTGGCGGCAATTTGGTGTTGGCGGACGGTCGGTACTGCGGTCACACTGGTCACGGGTGCCCCGGCAGCCAGCGGGCCGCCCAGCCTGGGAGGTGGCCTTGCGCAGGGTATTGCTGCTCAACATCACGTATGAGCCCCTGACTACCGTCGGCCAGCACCGGGCCGTGGGTCTCGTACTGGCCGAGAAGGCGGAGATCCTGCACGGTGAGTCGTCGGGCCGGGAGTTTCACTCCGCTTCGGTTCGGCTCGCCGTCCCCTCGGTGATCAGGCTGCGGCGGTATGTTCGGGTGCCGCACCGCAACCGGGTCCCGCTGACCAGGGCGGCGCTGATGCGCCGGGACAACTACCTGTGCGCGTACTGCGGCCTGGCGGCCGACACGATCGATCATGTAGTGCCGCGCAGTCGTGGCGGCGGGCACGTCTGGGAGAACTGCGTCGCCTCCTGTACCCGGTGCAATCACCGCAAAGCGGACCGGCTGATCGAGGAACTGGGCTGGAAGCTGCGCTGGGACCCGCTGGCCCCGCGGGGCATGCACTGGCGGCTGATCGGCGCGGCCCGCGACGGCGATCCGCAGTGGGCGGCCTACCTGCCGGCGACCACGGCGGCCTGACCGGACCCCTCCTCGCCGTGGTCGCTAGAGCGCGCACCGAAGTCGCGGAACTGCCGCTGGGTTGCGGCGAGCAGGACGGCGATGGCGAGCACGGCTCCGGCGGCCGGGAAGAACGGCGCTGGCCCGATCTTGCTGACGATCACGCCGGACAGCGCGACCGAAGCCGGGAAGGCCCCGATGGCGGCCAGCATGACCAGGCTCATCACCCGGCCGAGCAGCTCAGGCGGAGCCCACCGCTGGAGCAGGGTGATGGTCACGACGTTGCCGAAGTACCCGGCCGCTCCGAAGATCGCGGCGGCGGCGCCCGCGCCGGGCAGGCCGCCCAGGTACGGAAGCAGGGCGATCGCCGCGGCGCCGAGGACGAACGCCGCGCACGCGCCCATAGCGGGACGGCGGGGGTTCGTGCGCCGGGCCGCGACCAGCGTCCCGGCCAGCGAGCCGATCCCGAAGCAGGCGATCAGCGCGCCGTACCCGCCGGCCCCCGCGCCTTGCTGGCCGACGGGTGACGCGTAGCCGCCGCCGCTGAACCGGTGGTAGGCCAGGGATGGCAGTGCCACTTCGAACGCGCCGGCGATGACGAAGTTGGCCAGCACCGCGATCAGCAGGATCGTCTGCAGTTCCCTGGACCGGCGGAGCAGCGGCCAGACCCGCGCAGGCCCGGCCGCCTCGGTTCCGGCGGCCGGCGCGGTCGCGGCCACCGTGCTCGGATCCCGGCGGGCTCGCATGAGCGCGAGTGCGCCCGCTGACACGGCGAAGGTGGCCGCATCGACGGCGAAGGCCGTAGCCGATCCGCCCGCCAGCGTGACCAGGATGCCGCCGAGCACCGGCCCGGCCAGGCTTCCGACCTGAATCGCGGCCGACGACAGCCCGTTGCCGGCCTGCAGGTCGCCCGGCGGCAGCAACGACGGCATGATCGAGGCTGAGGCCGGCAGGAAGATGCCCTCGCCCGCGCCGATCAGCGCGGCGACCGGGCCGAGGTAGGCGATCGAGGCCAGCCCGCGGGCAGCGAGCACGGCCAGCACCGCCACCAGCACGCACCTGACCGCGTCGGCCGCGAGCATCACGGTCCGGGGGCTGACCCGGTCCGCGAGCGCCCCGCCGATCGGGATGAGGACCGTGCGCGGCACGCCATAGCAGGCCAGCACGGTGCCGAGCAGCACGGTCCCGCCGTGGGTGGTGAGCACCAGCCAGGGCAGCGCGACGGCGTAGCAGAAGTCCCCGACGGTCGAGGTCAGCTGCCCGATGCAGAACAGCCGGAAGTCGCGGATCGCGAGCGGGCCGGTCCGCAGCAGGGACCGCAGCCGGGCCAGCCGGCCGGGCTGCCCGGCGAGAGCTGAGCTCATGGTGGCTCCGTTTCTGCCGGGAGTCAGGCCGGCGCGTCGGGGGAGAAACCGGGGGTGAAGTCGACCATCGCGTACACGCGGCGCGCGCCGTCCGGACGGTCCTGGCGGTTGAGCCGCCGGTACCTGGCCAGCACCGCGCGGACCTGCTCCTGGACGTGCTCCAGTTCGGCCGCGGTCACGTGCAGCACGTCCTGGGTGGAGCCGGCCGCGACCTGCCACTCCTGCGGGTAGTCGGTCTCCCGGTCCCGGTAGGTGGCGCGGACCTCGTCGAACAGGGTCTCGACGTTCTCGACGAGCACGCGGCTGGCGGCCCTGACGGCTTCCGTCCGGCCAGCCTGGGGCCCGACCTTGATCCCGACGATCCGGGCCCGCCAGGGCCGGTACCGGCCGTCCGCGCCACCCTCGGGGTCCTCCTCGACGAAGCCGTATCTGGCCAGTGCCCTGAGGTGATAACTGCAGGCCGACGGGGAGAGGCCGGCCACCTCGGCGCATTCCGTGGCCGTAGCCGGACCGTCGACGACGAGATGCTCCAGGATGGTCAGCCGGGCCGGATGGGCGAGCGCCCTGAGCGCGCGCGGATCGGAAATCTCGGCTGGCTCGTCGGCCGGCGCCTCGTCCGGAGGTCTGAAGGACATGCTGCGAAAGCATAGTTGCGAAAGACTTGCTTCGCAAGTCGCTGTGTGCGCTCCCTGGCGACCGGGCATGCGGGTTCCTGGGCGACGGGGCGGGTGTTAGCGTCACGTCACGGGCGGACCGGGGCGAGCGGGCCGTCGCGCGGGCGCACGGACACGGGCAGGGGCGGGCCATGCAGCGGGACATCTTCACCAGCGACCACGAGGCGTTCCGCGACCTGGTGCGTTCCTTCATCGCGAAGGAGGTCGCGCCGTATCACGAGCAGTGGGAGCGCGACGGGGTCGTGTC
Organism: Streptosporangiaceae bacterium; assembly: GCA_036391235.1. GTDB lineage: Bacteria > Actinomycetota > Actinomycetes > Streptosporangiales > Streptosporangiaceae > Chersky-822. The sequence goes on along the minus strand of DASWAH010000200.1, from coordinate 10,653 downwards.
GCGGGACGTGTGGCTGGCGGCCGGCCGCGCCGGTCTGCTCGGTATCGACGTCGATGAGCAGTACGGCGGCGGCGGCAACGACGACTACCGCTACTACCTGGTGCTGAACGAGGAGATGACCAGGGCGGGGGCGCACGGCCCGGGGTTCTCGGTGCACAACGACATCAACGGCCAGTACTTCAAGCGGCTGATGACGCCTGAGCAGGCCCAGCGGTGGATGCCGGGCTACTGCAGCGGCGAGCTGATCACCGCGATCGCGATGAGCGAGCCGGGCGCGGGCAGCGACCTGCAGGGCATCAGGACGACCGCGGTGCGCGATGGCGACAACTACGTCGTCAACGGGCAGAAGACATTCATCTCCAACGGCCAGCTCGCCGACCTGGTCATCGTGGTCGCGCGAACCGATCCCGATGCCGGGTACCGCGGGATCAGCCTGCTGGTGGCCGAGCGGGGAATGGCGGGATTCGAGCGAGGCCGGAACCTGGACAAGGTCGGGATGCACGCCCAGGACACGTCGGAGCTGTTCTTCACCGACCTGCGGATTCCGGCGGTGAACCTGCTCGGCGAAGAGGGCGGCGGGTTCATCGCGCTCATGCAGAACCTGCCGCGCGAGCGGGTCGCGATCGGGTCGACGGCCCTGGCCGGAGCCGAGGCAATCTTCGAGATCACGCTGGAGTACTGCAAGCAGCGGCAGGCCTTCGGGCGCCCGATCGGCAAGTTCCAGCACAACCGGTTTGTGCTGGCCGAGATGGCCACCGAACTGGCCGTCGCCCGCGCCTTCACCGACAAGGCGATCATGGAGCACACCGAAGGCCGGCTCTCCAACGAAGACGCCTCGATGGTGAAGTGGTGGGACTCCGAACTCTGTAACCGGGTCATCGACCGGTGCGTGCAGCTGCACGGCGGCTACGGCTACATGCGCGAGTATCAGGTCGCGCGGGCGTTCGCCGACGGCCGGGTGCAGACGATCTTCGGCGGGACGACCGAAATTATGAAGGAGATCATCGGCCGCGGCCTGGGCGTCTGACCAGACCCGGTTCAGTAGTGCTCGACGTACTGGGCCCGCCCGGCCAGCGGCTCGTCGGCCCCGAGTCCGGTCCAGTACTCGGTGCCGCTGGTGACCTGGCCATCCGACACCGTCCAGAACGAGGCGGCCCTGAACACCCCGAGCGTGTCGTGCACGACCTCGACCTCGGAGGCCGCCTGCCCGCCGTCGCCGATGACCCGGAGCACGCGGATCTCCCAGCCCTCCGGGTACTCCCGGTTGACCGCCACGTAGTTGTCGCGGCCGGTAATGCGCTCGCGGCTGACCGGCCACTCGACGACCACGCCGGGATCGACCAGGTCCGCTACGGCGGCCCAGTCCCTGGCCTGCATCCGCTCCCACAAATTCCTGACCACATCGGCTGATCCGCTGGCTGTGTCCATGTCTTCATCGTGCCAGCCGGCTCTGACGGGCAGGCCGCCGCTGCGGCTCGCGACCGCGGTGCACGACCCGTCCCTGATGCCGGCTGGCGGGCATTGTGTACGGGTTGATCCCGGGACTAGCCTGGCGCGGTGAAACTGCGGCCATCCGGGGTGACATCGGTTCTCGCGGCGTCGGTACTAGCGCTGGCTAGCCTGGCCGCCGCGCTCGGGCCCGCGCCCGCCGCGCTCGCGACCTCGGGCGGGCGGGCGGACGGCGCGGCGGCGACCGCTGCTTGCCAGGCGCCCGCCTCGGGGACCGCCGCACCCGCGTCGGGCGCGCCCGGGTCGCCGCCGGCCGCGGTGATCCGGGTGGACCAGATCGGTTATCCGGCCGGCCGCGGTCTCGAACGGGCCGCGGTGATGATCCACCGGAGCCGATCGGCGCCAGCCTGGGTGCTGGTCAGCCGGCGCGGCTGCCGGATCGTGGCCCGCGGCACGACCGGGCGCGACCTGGGTCCGTGGAGCCATGCCTACCCGGCGGTGCGGGCGATCAGGTTCGGCACGGCGCACCTGGCCGGCACCTACCGCTTCGCGCTGGCCGGCCGCCTCATGGCGGTGTCGCCGTGGTTCCGCATCGGCCCGGCGAGCACGCTGTATACCCGGGCACTGGCCAACTCCCTGGAGTTCTATCAAAACGAGCGGGACGGTCCCCATTTCATCCGCAGCGCATTGCGAACCGCGCCTGGCCACCTGAACGACCTGCACGCGATGACGTACCGGGCGCCCAGGGTGAACGGCAACGGCAACTTCAAGGGCAGCCTGCGGCCGTACGCGACCGGCCTGCGGATCAACGCGACCGGCGGCTGGTTCGACGCCGGCGACTACCTGAAGTTCACCGAGACGACCAGTTACACGGTCGCGATGATGCTGCAGGGGATGGCGACTTTCCCCGGCAAGCTCGGCAACTTCGGCCGGGAGGCCGCGTTCGGCCTGGACTTCCTGCAGCGGATGTGGAACGAGCGGACCAGGACGCTGTACCTGCAGGTCGGAACCGGCGAGGCGAACAGCCGATACTTCGGTGACCACGACATCTGGCGGCTGCCGCAGGCCGACGACCACTACCACGGGACCGATCCGCGCTATCAGTACATCCGGCACCCGCCGGTCTTCAGGGCCGGGAAGCCGGGCGCCCGGATCAGCCCGAACCTGGCCGGCCGGCTCGCGGCCGATTTCGCTCTCTGCTACCGCGTCTACCGTGCGCTGCACCCGGCCTATGCGGCCCGTTGCCTGCGGTCGGCCGAGACCGTGTACGCGCTGGCCGGGACGCACTGGCACGGGAAGCTGCAGACGGTGCTGCCCTGGGATTTCTACCCGGAGACGAGCTGGCGGGACGACATGGTGCTCGGCGCGACCGAGCTGGCGCTGGCGCTCCGCTCCGGGGCCGGTTCCGGTGCCGGGGCCGGGCTGCCTTCCGGGCTGCCGGTGCGGTCGGCCGGCTACTACCTGGCCGGCGCGGCGCGGTGGGCGAAGCAGTGGATGGCCAGCCCGGCGTCCGGTCAGGACACGCTGAACCTGTACGACGTCAGCGCGCTGGGCGACTATGAGCTGTACCGGGCGATGGCGGCTCCGCACCCGCGGCTCGCGGTGAGCCGCGCGGGGCTGCTGGCCAATCTGCGCGGTCAGCTGGGCCACGCGACGACGGTCGCGGCCGGCGACCCGTTCGGGTTCGGCTTCGCCTGGGACCAGTGGGACACCACCGCGCACGGGCTCGGCCTGGCCGTGATGGCGGGCGAGTACGACCGGCTGACCGGGGGCCTGGCCTACGCGGCGTGGGGCCAGCGCCAGCTCGACGACGTGCTCGGCACCAACGCGTGGGGCGTTTCGCTGATTGTCGGCGACGGTACCGTGTTCCCCGACTGCATGCAGCACCAGGTCACCAACCTGGCTGGCTCGCACGACGGCCAGCCGCCGATCCTGGCGGGCGCGGTCGTCGAGGGGCCGAACAGCTTCGCTGCCGTCGGCTCGGTGCCGAACATGCGGCCGTGCTCGCAGAATGCGCCCGGGGGCGTGCCGTACTCGGTGTTCCGTGGTCACAAGGCGGTGTTCCGTGACAACGTGCAGTCCTACTCGACCGTCGAGCCGGCCATCGACCTGACCGCGCTGTCCCCGCTGGCGTTCGCCTGGCAATCGGGCGGCCGGGCGCGGTACTGAGGACGGAGGTGACCGCCTCCCCGGTGCCGCCGGAACCCGGCGGGTGGCAGGTGACGTCCGGCTCGCCGGACCCGGCCGCGGTCGAACGCCTGCTGCGGTCGCTGCCTGACTGGTTCGGCATCGAGTCGTCGACGGCGGAGTACATCAGGCGGGCGGCCGAGCTCCCGGCCTACCTGGCCTGGCGGCCGGGCCAGGTAGGCCCGCCAGCCACACCGGCCGCGGTCGCCACACCGGCCGCGGCGAGCGGGTCGTTCCCGGCGGGCGCGCTGCTCGCGATCCGGCACTTCCCGGCGGCGGCCGAGATCTATCTGATGGCCGTCGACCCGGCCGCGCACCGCCGGGGAGCTGGCCGGGCCCTGGTAACCGCGGCCGAGCGTGACCTGGCGGCCGACGGCGTACGGTTCCTGCAGGTCAAGACGCTCGGGTCGTCGCATCCCGATCTCGGCTACGCGCGGACGAGGGCGTTCTACCTGGCGTTGGGGTTCGAGCCGCTGGAGGAGATCACCGGCCTCTGGCCCGAGAACCCCTGCCTGATCATGATCAAGTCCCTCGCGTAACGCCGCCGCCCCCGCGGCACCGTCCCTCCACGGCCGACCGCCCCCGCGCCCGCTGCCGCCAGGGCCGCCCGCCGCTCCGCGGCCGACCGGCCCGCAGCCGGTGCCGTCGCACCGCCGGCGCCCGGTGCCGCGCCCGAAGGTGCTCTGGATCCGTAGTGGGGAACAAATCGGGTATATCGTCGGCCATTTTCCCCGCAACGGATCCAGAGCGTGCTGGTGCCGGCCAGAGCGGGCTAGCGGTGGCTCGTTGTCGGTGCGGGGAGGGATGCTGAGCCCGTGAACGCAGGACAGCTGGGTGATATGCCGGTTCTCCGGTACGGCGGCGTCATGACGGCAGGCGAGTTACGTGGATCGGGCCTCGACCGGGAGGATGTCCGGGCGCTCGTCCGCCGGGGGCTGCTGGTGCAGATCGGCCGCGGCATCTTCGCGCCCGCCGAGGCCGGCGCGACTCGCCCGGAGCAGCATGACCGCCTGCTGGCGGCCACGGCTGCCGTGGTGCTGGCCGGCCCCGAGGCGGTCGTCAGCCACGAGGACGCCGCGATCGTGCACGGTCTCGCGCTGCTCGCCCGGCCGCCAGCGGACGTCTCGATTACGCGGCCCCCGAGCCTCTCGCGGGGCCGGCGACTGCGGCCCGGGGTCCGTTCGCACACGGCCGCGCTGCCAGGGCGCCACGTCGTGGTCGCAGACGGCTTTCCGGTGACATCGGTCGCGCGGACGGTGGTGGACCTGGGCCGGTCGCTGCCGTTCGCGGCGGGAGTCGTGACCGCGGACGCGGCCTTGCACGGGCACCGGACGAGCCTGGCGCACCTGTACGGGGTGCTGCACGACTGTGCCGGGTGGCCGGGCAGCAGGCGCGCCGCTGGGGTACTCGACTTCAGCCACCCGCAGGCGGAGTCGCCGCTCGAGTCGATCTCGCGGGTCGCCTTTCGCGACGGCGGGCTGCCCGCGCCGGTGCTGCAGGCCGGAATCGCCGGGGACCGCGGGTTCATCGGGCGGGTAGATTTCCTGTGGCAGCAGCAGCGGACGATCGCCGAGGCGGACGGCGCCATGAAATACGCCGATCCTGACCGGGCGCGCCAGCAACTGCGCCGGGACACCGAGTTGCGCCGGGCTGGGTACGAGGTAATCCACTTCTCCTGGTACGACATCACGGCCAGGACAGACGAGGTGATCGCGCAGATCCGGGCCGCTTTCGCTCGCACGGCCCGGCTCGGAGGAGCGGGTTATTACAGAGATGCGCAAGGGTGGGCTTAGGCTGTCATAAACACAGGCCCGAGGGAGTGCCGGATGTCGGAAGCCAAGGTCGAACGCGAGCTCGTGATCCCCGAGGGCGGGTTCTGGCCCGCGCCCGAGATCCCGCAGCCCAACATCTACCCGATGGAGTGGCGGGTGGAGACCGAGAAGCTGGCCGCGATCTACCAGAAGTCCAAGCTGATGGCCTGGAACCCGGCCGACCTGCCATGGGACGGCCTGCGGGCCGATGACTTCACCGTCCCGCAACGGCTCGGGATCATGTACTGGTTCGCCGTGCTGGCGAACTTCGACGCATCGGGTCCCGCGGTGTTCGCCCGGGCCACGATCCGCGCCTTCGAGCAGCACGAGGAGGATCCGGTCCGCAAGTGCTTCTTCTCGATCACCAGGGACGAGATGAACCACGAGGAGTGCTGCCAGCGGTCGATTGCCGCGCTGTGGCCGGGCGGGCCGCTGAACTGGACCCCGCAGACCGACCTGGAGAAGGCCGCGCACAACAACATCGGCTGGCTGTACCACAACGGCGGCCGGTACTGGAACGGCTACAACGCCGCTGTCGGCCGGTACTCGCTGCCGGTGCTGTTCACCAGCTTCATGATGGGCGAGATGGCCGCCTCGACGCTTTTCCGCGGCATGGCCTCGGGTACCAAGCACCCGGTGTTCGGTGAAATGTTCAAGCGGATCGGCCGGGACGAGTCCCGGCACCTGCAGATCTGCATGACGATTCTGGAGAACGAGTGGCCCGGCCTCACCGACGAGGTGCGCAGCACCATCACCAGGCAGCTCAGGGCCGGGTTCATCTTCCTGTCGATGATCTTGTGGGAGCCGCCGGAAGGCTTCTGGGACCTGCCGCCGTACTTCCTGGCCAACCACCGGGTGCTGATGGACCACGCCAGGGACGCCGGGCTCGGGGTGCTGTCGTTCGAGGAGCAGGCGGAGAACTGGCGGGCCGCGATCGCCAAGATCCGGGTGATCGTGCAGCGCTGGGGGATCGAGTTCCCGGCTATGCCCGAGCTGGACATCGAGGGCGTCGACGTGTCGGCCGACATCAGCGCGGAGGACATCATCCCGGTGTTCTGAGCCGGCCGGCGACGGACCCGACGGCGACGGCCGGACGCTGTGCACAGCCGTGGTGGAATACCTGTGGATGTGGCGGGGGAAAACGTCGTCATTCTGTGGACAACGCCGGGCCTGCGGTGGACAAAATGTGGACCGCAAAAGAATCTTGAAATAAGTCTCCGAACCCTCTTGTGCGGGTAGCGGCGGTGCCTGTAGAACTTCCCTACCAGCGAAAACGGGTACCACTCGGAGGCGGCCTCCGGGATCCCGGGGAGACCCAGGAACCTGCGAGGAAGACTCCGAGAGCCTCGGAAAGCGGTTCGCAGAATGCGTGGGGAAACCTTCTGCATATGCGGATGTCCCGAATGCGGCCGGAGAAATCCGGCGGTATGAAGGTACGCAATCCGCGGGCGCCAGGGCTGAGTCCCTCGGCGGTTGCGGAAGGCCGTGACCTGAGCGTTCCCATGGGGGAAACCCTGGGGGAGTTCGGGAGGCGGCGCCGGGGCTGAGCCCGCGGAACCGGGTAACCGGGTCCGCAGGTGGGGTCCTGGACCGGTGGTGGACGGACTAGAGCATGGATCGCTGCTTGCCCCGGCGGCCCAGGCTCGCCGGGGCAAGCGGCGAGTTGTTCTGGATCGGCCGTGCGAGGCCCCTGCATCTCATACATGCGGGGGCCTCGTCCATGTGCGGGGCTTAGCACGGGCCCTAGTTCGGTGCCCGTCGCAACTAACTGCCGTTGTGCAGTAACGGCGAGTACATGGGCGGCCGATAAGGAAGTAGGCGCAGGCGGCGTGGGTACCCCCGAGCTCACGTCGCCTGGTCCTTTTCCGGGCGGTCTCGCATCGAGCGGCCGGCCGGCCTGGCTGCAGGATGAGGGCCCGGGCCGGTACCGTTCCAGTCATGAGCGAATCCGCGACTGCGAGGAGCGGCCAGACCGCGCCGACGCCCGCTGCCCCGTTCGGCCGGCTGCTGACCGCGATGGTCACGCCGATGACCAGCGATGGCGCCGTCGACTACGACGGGGCCGCGAAGCTCGCCGACTACCTGGTCACCCAGATGCGCAATGACGGCCTGGTGATCAGTGGCACCACCGGGGAATCGCCAACTACCTCGGACGCCGAGAAGGACCGGCTGCTGCGCACCGTGATCGAGGCCGTGGCCGGCCGGGCCGTCGTCGTCGCCGGGGTAGGTACCAACGACACCGCGCACACCTGTGAGCTGGCCAGGCAGGCCGAGCAGGCGGGCGCCGACGGGGTGCTGGTAGTCACCCCGTACTACAACAAGCCGCCCCAGCACGGGCTGGTCGCGCACTTCACCGCGGTCGCCGACGCGATCGGGCTGCCGGTGATGCTCTACGACATCCCCGGCCGGACCGGGGTGCCGATCACGACCGAGTCGCTGATCCAGCTCAGCCAGCATTCGCGGATCGTCGCGGTCAAGGACGCCAAGGGCGACCTGGGCGCCAGCTCGGTCGTGATGGCCGCGACCGGCCTGGTCTATTACTGCGGTGAGGACATGCTGAACCTGCCGATGCTCGCGATCGGCGCGGCCGGGCTGGTCAGCGTGCACGCCCACGTGGCCGGCGACCGCCTGCACGAGATGATCGACGCGTACTTGTCCGGCGACGTCGCCGCCGCCCTGGCCCATCACCGCGAGCTGCTGCCGATTTACACCGGCATGACCCGCACCCAGGGCGTCATCACCACGAAGGCGGCGCTGGCGCTGCTTGGCCTGCCCGGCGGCCCGGTCCGGCCGCCGCTGGCCGATGCGACGACGGCCGAGATCGAACAGCTCCGCACGGACCTGGTCGCCGGGGGCGTCAAGCTCAAGTAGGCGGGCCGCCCGGGACGCTCCAGCCCACCCTCGGAACCGGCGAAGGCGCCAGGTCACGACTTAGCAGATCATCGCGGCATAGCCACGGCCTGCTGCTACTGTCACCGCCAACGGCGGCTGGGCGAAGCCGCCAGCGGTGGCTGGTCGAAAAGGCAGGGCGGATGACCGGGACGAGCAGGCGGGGCTTTCTGGTCACGGCGGCGGGTGCCGGGCTGGCCGCCCCGGCCGCTAATCTGGCCGGCGCACGGACGGCCCGCGGCACCGAGGCATCCTCCGGCACCCATCGGCAGGCGGTGACCCTGCTCGCGGCCCAGCCGGCCGTCTCGGCCCAGCTGGACCAGGCACTCACTCCGTGGCTGGCCGGCCTGGCTAACCGGCTGTCGGTGCGCTGCAACGTGGTCTGCCTCGGTGACTCGATCACCGAAGGCGTGCATGCGGTCGGGCCGCCGTTCACCGGCTTTCAGAATCGATGGCTGGCCAGGCTGGCCGACGTGCTGCGGGCGCGGTTCCCTACGCAGGGCCTGACCGGTGGCGGCCGCGGGTTCATCGGCGCGGCGAGTTCCGGCGAGACGACCTTCAACTGGCCGACGACCATCGCGGGCAGCCCGCTGACCGCCACGACCAGCGGGCCCAAGGCCAAGTTCGTCCAGCTCAACGCGGCCGGGCAGTCGATCGCGTTCAGCCTGACGGGCGACGCGGCGGACATCATGTGGACTCAGGCGAGCTTCGGCGGCGCCTTCTCCTGGGCCGTCGACGGCGGCGCGGCCACCAAGGTGTCCACGAACGGCAGCAGCACGGTGGACGGGAAGCTGACGCGCATCAGCCTGGGCGCGGCCGGCCCGCACACGCTGTTGCTGTCCTGGGTGTCCGGCAAGTCCAACATCGACGGCGTGATCGAGTACAACGGTGACGCCGCCTCCGGCATTCAGGTGCACGATGCGGCGCACTACGGCTGGCAGACGTCGAACTGGGTGTCGGCGCTGAACGGCGGCGCGGCCGCGGGGCCGGCCGCCGCGATCGCGGCGCTCGGCCCGGCCGCGGTGATCATCTCCCTGGGCTCGAACGACCAGTACGCGGGAGTGCCGCCCGCGACCTTTCAGGCCCGCCTGCAGACCATCATCACGTCACTGCAGGCCCGGCTGACCAGCCCGTTCCCGGCCTTCGTGCTGTGCCTGCTGCCGGCCAGGGTCGGGCAGAGCGGCTACACCTATCCGTGGAGCCAGTACGTGACGGCGGCCGGCAACGTCGCAGCGGCCGACACCTCAGGGCCGGGCGGGACGTCCATCGTGAGCGTGCTGGACTTCACCGCGATCCCGACCATGCCGCCGGCCGACTCCGACGTCTACGGGTTCTGGCAGGCCGGAGACCTGGTGCACCCGTCGAACCGCGGACACGAGATGATCGCGGACTGCCTGGCCGCGTTCTTGTCGCCGTCCTAGCCGCCGGCCCGGCTGTCACCGCGACCGCTCGCGGAGCTTGAAGCGCTGCAGCTTGCCGGTGTTGGTCCTGGGCAGGGCGGCCAGGAACTCGATCACGCGCGGGTACTTGTAGGGCGCGATCGTCCTTTTCACCAGGTCCTGCAACTCGGCCACGAGTTCGGGCCCCGGCACGGAACCGTCGGTCAGCACCACGAACGCCGTCACGACCTGGCCTCTGGCCTCGTCGGGCATCCCGACCACGCCGCACTCGGCGACCTGCGGGTGCGACAGCAGCACCTCTTCGACCTCAGGCCCGGCGATGTTGTACCCGGCCGAGACGATCATGTCGTCCGACCTGGCCTGGTACCAGAAGTAGCCGTCGGGGTCGCGCCGGTAGGTGTCGCCGGTGAAGTTCCAGCCGCCGCTGACGTAGTTGCGCTGCCGGTCGTCGTTGAGGTACCGGCAGCCGGTCGGGCCCTTGACCGCTAGCCGGCCGGGCTGGCCGTCGGGCACGGGCTGCCCGTCGGGACCGGCCACCATCGCCCGGTAACCCGGCACCGGCAGCCCAGTCGAGCCCGGCCTGATCTGGTCGTCGGCGGCCGAGATGAAGATATGCAGCAGTTCGGTGCTGCCGATGCCGTCGATGATCTTGACCCCGGTCGCGTCGTAGAACGCCTGCCACACCGAGGCCGGCAAGGTCTCCCCGGCCGACACCGGCCGGCGCAGTCCGCGCAGCCTGTCCGCCTGGCCGGCCGCGAGCATGGCCCGGTATGCCGTCGGCGCGGTCGACACGACGGTGACCCCGCGCTCGGCGATGAGGCCGGCCAGTTCGACCGGCGTGGCCCGCTCGATCAGCAGCGTCGACGCCCCGGCCCTGATCGGGAAGATCAGGATCGCGCCGAGCCCGAACGTGAACG
>DASWAH010000199.1:0-19498 GCA_036391235.1 Streptosporangiaceae bacterium | reverse complement strand
CGTGGCCTGGCACGACGGCGGCCGGACCTGCGAATGCAACCTGAACGCCTTCTGCCGCCGGCACCACCGCGCCAAGCAAGCCCCCGGCTGGCACGTCGAACAACCGCGCCCCGGCGTCACCGTCTGGACGACCCCGCACGGCCGTACCTACACCAGCACCCCCGAGCCGTACCTGGCCTGACCGGGCCAGGTACGGCTCGGGACGGGGAGTTCCGCCTGGCCAGCCGCTGGTGTGGCGACCAGCACAGTGTCGGTGCAGGTCAGTTGGGGCCCTTCCTGATATTCTGAGACCCCGTGGACCGGCGGGCCGCGACCGCCGGCACTGACCACGGGAGCCAACTTGGCGACGTCAGCGCTTACCCCTCGTCCTGTTCTGACCAGGCACGTCTTTGTCACCGGTGGCGTGGCATCCAGCCTCGGCAAGGGCCTGACCGCGTCCAGTCTGGGCCGCCTGCTCAAGATGCGCGGCCTTCGGGTGAGCATGCAGAAGCTCGACCCCTATCTCAATGTCGATCCCGGCACGATGAACCCGTTCCAGCACGGCGAGGTGTTCGTCACCGACGACGGCACGGAAACCGACCTCGACGTCGGCCACTACGAGCGGTTCCTCGACATCCGCCTGCCCGGGTCGGCCAACGTGACCACCGGCCAGATCTACTCCAGCGTGATCGCCAAGGAACGCCGGGGTGACTACCTCGGGGACACCGTGCAGGTCATCCCGCACATCACCAACGAGATCAAGAGCCGCATCATGGAGATGGGCGGCCCGGACACCGACGTGGTGATCACCGAGGTCGGCGGGACTGTCGGCGACATCGAGTCGCTGCCGTTCCTGGAGTCGATCCGGCAGATCAGGCACGAGATCGGCCGTGACCGGTGCTTTTTCCTGCACGTCTCGCTGCTGCCGTACATCGGGCCCTCCGGCGAGCTGAAGACCAAGCCGACCCAGCATTCGGTGGCCGCGCTGCGCAGCATCGGCATCCAGCCCGATGCGATTGTGTGCCGGTCCGACCGGCCCATCAGTGGCGGCCTGAAGCGCAAGATCAGCCTGATGTGCGACGTGGACGAGGAAGCCGTCGTGTCCGCTCCCGACGCGCCGTCGATCTATGACATACCGAAGGTGCTGCACTCCGAGGGCCTGGACGCCTACGCGGTACGGCGCCTGGACCTCCCGTTCCGCGACGTCGACTGGACGGACTGGAACGAGCTGCTCGGCCGGGTGCACCGGCCCGCCAGGAGCGTGACGATCGCGCTGGTCGGCAAGTATGTGGACCTGCCCGACGCCTACCTGTCCCCGGCCGAGGCACTGCGGGCCGGCGGGTTCGGCAACGACGCCAGGGTGAACATCCGCTGGGTGCCCAGCGACGACTGCCAGACCCCGGACGGCGCGGCCCGGCACCTGGAAGGAGTCGACGGCATCCTGGTGCCCGGCGGGTTCGGCGTCCGCGGGATCGAGGGCAAGATCGGCGCGGTGCGGCACGCGCGCGAGCACAACATCCCGATCCTCGGCCTCTGCCTGGGCCTGCAGTGCATGGCCATCGAGGTCGGCCGCGACCTGGCCGGCCTGGACGACGCGAACAGCGCCGAGTTCGACCCGGGCACTCCGTACCCGGTCGTAGCCACCATGGCTGACCAGGAAGACGTCGTCGCGGGGGACCGCGACATGGGCGGCACGATGCGCCTCGGGCTCTACCCGGCCGTGCTCGCCGAGGGCAGCATCGTCCGCGACCTGTACGGCTCCGACATCGTGCACGAGCGGCACCGGCACCGTTATGAGGTCAATAACTCCTACCGCCCCCAACTCGAGGCGGCCGGGCTGATCTGTTCGGGGATGTCTCCTGACGGTCGTCTCGTGGAATTTGTCGAGCTGCCGCCGGACGTGCATCCGTTCTTCGTGGCCACCCAGGCCCATCCGGAGTTCCTGTCCCGCCCGACCAGGCCGCATCCGCTGTTCAGCGGACTGATCGCGGCCGCCATCGAGCGCTCGCGGGCCAAGCCGGCGACCGAGTCGGTGGTCGCTGGCGGCCGCTCGGTCGCAAGCGCATGAGCCACGTCGCGGACCAGACCGGCTGGCTCACCGACCTGCCGGCCAGATGGCCGGTCACCGCGTCCGAGGAACTGGCCGGCGGTGCGGTGGTGCGGGTCCGGCGCGACACCGTGACCATGCCGGACGGCCAGCAGGTCGGCCGCGAGGTCGTCGAGCATCCCGGGGCGGTCGGCATCGTCGCGATCGACGAAGACGGACGGGTGCTGCTGATCCGCCAGTACCGGCACCCGGTCGGGCGCGAGTTGTGGGAGATTCCGGCCGGACTACGCGACGTGGCCGGCGAGCCGCTTATCATGACAGCTCGCCGCGAATTGCTTGAAGAGGCTGGTTATCAGGCCGCACACTGGCAGGTGCTGGCTGACTTCTTCACCTCCCCTGGAATCAGCAGCGAGCGGCTGCGGGTCTACCTGGCCCGCGGCCTGACCCGGGTGCCCGACGCCGACCGTGGCTATGTGCCCGACCACGAGGAGGCTCATTTGAGCGTCGAGTGGGCACCACTCGATGTAGTGGTGTCCCGCATCCTCGCGGGAAACCTGCACAACGGCGTCATGATGGTCGGCGTGCTGGCCGCACTGGCCGCGCTGGCCACGCGGAAGGACGGGTTCGACGGACTGCGGGACGCGGAAGCGCCGGAGAGCTGAGCCACCGGGCCGCTGGCACCGCCGCCAGCCGGTCGCGACAAAGGAGGAGGACTGAGGTCATGAAGGTCGGCATCCCGAAAGAGGTCAAGAACCACGAATACCGGGTGGCCATCACGCCGGCCGGCGTGCACGAGCTGGTCAGGAACGGGCACGAAGTGTTCGTCGAGGAGAAGGCCGGGCTCGGCTCGTCGATACCGGACGAGGACTTCGTCACCGCTGGGGCCCAGATGCTTCCGGCCGCCGATGATGTCTGGCAGACCGGTGACCTCATCCTCAAGGTCAAGGAGCCGGTGGCCGAGGAGTACCACCGGATGCGCAAAGGCCAGATCCTGTTCACCTACCTGCACCTGGCCGCGTCGAAGGAGTGCACCGACGCGCTGCTGACCTCGGGGACGACCGCGATCGCCTACGAGACCGTGCAGCTTCCCGACGGGTCGCTGCCGCTGCTCGCCCCGATGTCGGAGGTCGCCGGGCGGATGGCGCCCCAGGTTGGCGCGCACCACCTGCAGCGGGACGGCGGCGGCCGGGGCGTGCTGATGGGCGGCGTGTCTGGCGTGTACGCCGCGAAGGTCGTCGTGCTCGGGGCCGGGGTGTCCGGCATGAACGCCGCCGCGATTGCGCTCGGCATGCAGGCCGAGGTGCTGCTGCTGGACAAGAACGTGGGCAGGCTGCGGTCGGCCGACGCGATCTACCAGGGGCACCTGCAGACCGTGGCCTCGAACGCCTACGAGATCGAGCGGGCCGTGATCGACGCCGATCTGGTCATCGGTGCGGTTCTGGTGCCCGGGGCGAAGGCGCCCATGCTGGTCAGCAACGAACTGGTGTCCCGGATGAAGCCTGGTTCTGTGCTTGTGGACATCTCGATCGACCAGGGCGGCTGTTTCGAGGATTCCCGGCCGACCACCCACGCGAATCCGACCTACCCGGTGCACAACTCGCTGTTCTACTGCGTGGCCAACATGCCGGGCGCGGTCCCGCACACGTCGACCTACGCGCTGACCAACGTGACCATGCCGTACGCGATCGAGATCGCCAACAAGGGCTGGCGGGACGCGCTGCGGGCCGACAAGTCGTTCGCGCCCGGCCTGAACGTCCACGATGGGGCCGTGACCTGTGAGCCGGTGGCGAGCGCGCACGGGCTGAGCTACACCGCGCTGGACGAGGTGCTGGCCTGAGCGCGGGCTGAGCGCGGGCTGAGTGCGGCTGAGCGGGCGCCGGACAGACTGGTTGAGCCGAAGGGACAAGGGGCGGTGAGCTGACGACGGTAGCCGGGGCGATCCGCCGGTACCTCGACCATCTCACCGTCGAGCGCGGGCTGGCCGCCCACACGATCGAGGCGTACCGCCGGGACCTGCAGCGGTACGCCTCGACGCTGGCCGCCCGGGGCACGTCAGAGGTCGGCGCCGTGACCACGGCGGATGTCGCCGACTACCTGGCGCTGCTGCGCGAGGGCGACGAGCAGCATCCGCCGCTGGCCGCCAGCTCGGCCGGCCGGGCCGTCGTGGCCGTGCGCGGCCTGCACGCCTTCGCCGTGGCCGAGGGCCTGGCCGGCTCGGACCCGGCCAGGTCGGTGCGGCCGCCGTCGCCTCCGCGCCGGCTGCCGCGGGCGATCCCGATCCCTGACGTCGAGAAGCTGCTGCAGGTACCGGGTGACGCCCCGGCGCAGCGGCGCGACCGGGCCCTGCTGGAGCTGCTGTACGGGACCGGCGCGCGCATTTCCGAGGCCGTCGGGCTGGACGTCGACGACCTGGACCTGGCCGGGCAGCGTGGCACCGACGGCGGCCTGGCCACCGTCCGGCTCGCGGGCAAGGGAGGCCGGCAGCGGATCGTGCCGGTCGGGCGGTTCGCGGTCGCCGCGCTCGAGGCGTACCTGGTCCAGGGCAGGCCGTCGCTGGCGGCCAGCGCCCGGTCCGGGCAGCCGAGCTCCGCCGTCTTCCTGAACGCCCGCGGCGGCCGGCTGACCAGGCAGGGTGCGTGGGGGGCGCTCCGGGTGGCCGCGGCCAGGGCCGGGCTGGCCGATATCTCGCCGCATATGCTGCGCCATTCCTTCGCCACCCATCTGCTGGACGGCGGTGCCGATGTGCGGGTCGTTCAGGAACTGCTCGGCCACGCCTCGGTCAGCACCACGCAGGTGTACACGCTGGTGACGGTGGACAAGCTGCGGGAGGTGTACGCGGCCTCGCACCCGCGGGCACTACGCTGAGGTGTGGCCGGCCGGGGCAGACGGGCCGGACGGCCGAACGCTTTCGGCCTGTAGCCGGTCCGTGTCCTGATTAGACACCATCGCCCAGACCAGGGCAGATGAGCGAACCCGTTTCCCCGCAAAGGGTGAGTCGGCTTGCCGCGACCCGATGCAGGCTCTAAAGTCCGGAAGTCAACGGCCTGCAGCGTGCGCGACCGTACGGGAGGTGCTCTAGCCGTGTCAGCGTCTGGGACCACAGAAGCGACGACCGGCATTATCGGGCCCACTGGCCGGCCGCTCCCCATCTTCCCCGACCCCGAACCGCTGCTCAAGCATGGTCCGGCCCGGGTTGTCGCGGTCTGCAACCAGAAGGGCGGGGTCGGCAAGACGACGACGACGATCAGCCTCGGCGCGGCGCTGGCCGAACTCGGCCGCCGGGTGCTCCTGGTCGACTTCGACCCGCAGGGCGCGCTGTCGGTGGGGCTCGGCTTCCAGCCGCACGAGCTCGACGCCACCGTCTACAACCTGCTGATGGAACCGGCCGTCACGGCCAGGGACGTGCTGTTCCCGACCAAGGTCGAGCGCATGGACCTGCTGCCCAGCAATATCGACCTGTCCGGGGCCGAGGTTCAGCTCGTGCACGAGGTGGGCCGGGAGTTCGTGCTCGGCCGGGTGCTCGCCCCGCTGCTGCCCGAGTACGACATCGTGATGATCGACTGCCAGCCGTCGCTTGGCCTGCTCACGGTGAACGCGCTGGCCTGCTCGGACGGCGTGCTGGTGCCGCTGGAGTGCGAGTACTTCGCGATGAGGGGCGTCGCCTTGCTGATGGAGACCATCGACAAGGTGTCGACGAGGCTGAGCCCCAAGCTGACCATGGACGGCCTGCTCGCCACCATGTACGACTCGCGGACCCTGCACACCCGTGAGGTGCTGGCCGGGGTCGTGGCCGGGTTCGGCGACAAGGTCTTCCACACGGTGATCAACAGGACCGTCCGGTTCCCTGACGCCTCGGTCGCCGGCGAGCCGATCACGATGTTCGACCCCTCATCGGCTGGAGCGGCTTCCTACCGGGAGCTCGCCAGGGAGGTGCTTGACCGGTGGCACAGGGCCGAGCTCGCAGGCCGGGTCAGCGCCGGGTAAGAGTTCCAGGCATCGCCGAGCTGCTCCGTCCGGCAGTTCCCGTACCGGTTGCGGGACGCGCTGATCAGCGCCTGGCCAGCGGCCGGGAAAGTCACACCCATAAGATCACCGTGTATCTCACCGAATCCGAGTTGCTGGACCTGGAACGGGCCAGGGTCACGCTCCGCGGGTACGGAATTCCGGCCGACCGGGGCCGGATCGTCAGGGAGGCCCTCGCCGTGCTGCTCGCCGATCTCGATGCCGAAGGCGCCGAGAGCGTGCTGGCGGGCCGGCTGCGGGACGGGCAGTGACCGCGCTGATGACCGAGGAACCCGGGCAGGGCGGCACCGGGTTCGAGGTGCACCTGGACAACTTCGAGGGCCCGTTCGACCTTCTGCTCGGGCTGATCTCCAAGCACAAGCTGGACATCACCGAGATCGCCTTGTCCGTGGTGACCGACGAGTTCATCAGCTACATCGGCGCGCTCGCCGACCGCTGGGACCTGGACCAGGCCAGTTACTTCCTGGTCGTCGCGGCGACCTTGCTCGACCTCAAGGCGGCCCGGCTGCTGCCGGCCGGCGAGGTCGACGACGAAGAGGACCTGGCCCTGCTCGAGGCGCGGGACCTGCTGTTCGCCCGCCTGATGCAGTACCGGGCCTACAAGGAGGCGGCCGCGATGATGGCCGCCGCCATGGCCGACCAGGGCCGCCGGTTCGCCCGCCGGGTGCCGATGGAACCGCAGTTCGCCAGCTTGCTTCCCGAGGTACTGCTCGGCCTGTCGCCCGGGCAGTTCGCCGCCATCGCGGCCCGGGCGCTCGCGCCGCGGGCCGTGCCGGTGGTCTCGACGGCCCACCTGCATGTGCCCAGGACCACCGTGCGCGAGCAGGCCGGCATCCTGGCCCGGCTGCTACGGGCGGCGGGCCGGGCCTCGTTCGGCGAGCTGTCGGCCGGCTGCGAAGATACCTACGAGGTCGTCGCCCGCTTCCTGGCCGTGCTTGATCTTTACCGGGACCGGCAGGTGTCGTTCGAGCAGGAAGCGCCGCTCGGCGACCTCTACATCACCTGGACCGCTCCGCCGGACGACGCGGACGGGCACGCGAGCGCCGAGTCAGCTCAGCTGGCCGCGGCGGGAGATGACGAACAGACATGATCGAGGAGCCGCTGCCGGGTACCGGGGCGACCGCCCCCAGGCTGTGGTCCGCACTCGAGGCCATCTTGCTGGTGGCCGACGAGCCGGTGCCGGAGAACATGCTGGCCCAGGTGCTCGAGGTGGCCCAGGACGACGTCGCGCAGGCCCTGCACTCCCTGGCCGCGTCCTACGCCGAGCAGGGCCGCGGGTTCGACCTGCGCGAGGTGGCGGGCGGCTGGCGGTACTACACCAGGGCCGAGTTCGCGCCCGAGGTGGAGAAGTTCGTGCGGGATGGCCAGGAGGTGCGGCTGACCCAGGCCGCGCTAGAGACGCTCGCGGTCATTGCCTACCGCCAGCCCGTCGGCCGGGGTCAGGTCTCGGCCGTGCGCGGGGTGAACTGCGACGGCGTGATCCGCACCCTGACGCTGCGCGGGCTGGTCGAGGAGGCAGGGACCGACCAGGACACCGGCGCGATCTTGTTCCGCACGTCGTCCTACTTCCTCGAGCGGCTCGGCCTCGGCAGCCTCGGCGAGTTGCCCGAGCTCGCGCCGCTGCTGCCTGACCAGGTCGACGACGAGCAGGAGGCCGGTCATGCCGGCACGGGGTGACGGCGGCCCCGGCCGCGGGCGCGCGGACTTCGATGACGATGATGACTGGGGCATAACTCCCGGTGATCGCGACTCACTGATCGATGTGCCAGGCGGCGTCCGGCTGCAGAAGGTCCTGGCCGCGGCCGGTGTGGGCAGCAGGCGGGCCTGCGAAGAGCTGATCGGGGAGGGCCGGGTCGAAGTCGACGGCGAGGTCGTGCGCCGGTTCGGAGCCAGGGTCGACCCGCGGACCCAGGTGATCAGGGTCGACGGCAAGCGCATTCCGGCCGGGGAGGACCTGGTCTACCTGGCCCTGAACAAGCCCGCCGGCGTGCTGAGCACGATGTCCGACGACCGCGGCCGGAAGACGATCGCCGATCTGGTCGCCGACCGCAGCGAGCGGCTGTTCCACGTCGGGCGGCTGGACTACGAGACCGAGGGCCTGATCCTGCTGACCAACGACGGTGAGCTCGCGCACCGGCTGGCCCACCCGCGCTACGGGGTGCTGAAGACCTACCTGGCCGAGGTCAGGGGGCCGATTCCGCGGGACCTGGCCAGGCGGCTGACCACCGGCATCGAACTGGAGGACGGCGTGGTGACGGCCGACCGGTTCCGGGTCGTCGAGCAGGCCGGCCAGCGGGTGCTGGTCGAAGTCACCCTGCACGAGGGGCGCAAGCACGTGGTCAGGCGGATGCTGGCCGCGGCCGGCCATCCGGTGCTCCGGCTCGTGCGCACCCAGGTCGGCCCGGTCAGCCTGGGGTCGCTGCGGCCGGGTACCTCGCGGCGGCTGAGCACGGCCGAGGTCGGCAATCTGTACGCCGCCGTGGGCATGTGAGCACGGTACGCACCTGATCCCGGCGGCCCGGTAAGGTCGCCGGTGGGAGCCGCCCGCCGGCCGGCTGCCCGGGGGAGGAGGCGTCGTGGCGGTCAGGGCCATCAGGGGCGCGATCCAGGTCGGGGCGGATGACCGCCAGGAGATCCTGGACGGCACCGCCGAACTGGTGACCGAGGTGCTGGAGCGGAACGGGCTCAGCACCGACGACGTGATCAGCGTGCTGTTCACGGCCACGCCTGACCTGCGGGCCGAGTTCCCCGCCCTGGCCGCGCGGTCGCTGGGCTTCCAGGACGTGCCGCTGCTGTGCTGCGCGGAGATCGGCGTGCCGGGCGCGCTGCCGCGCGTCGTCCGCCTGATGATGCACGTCGAGACGCCCAGGAGCCGGGCCGAGGTGCAGCATGTGTACCTGCGCGGGGCTAAGGCACTGCGGCTGGACATCGCGCAATGACCGGCTTGACCGGCGCCAGGCCCGCCGGCGCGGTGGAATCAGCGGCGCCGCGATCGGTCGTGATCATCGGGACTGGCCTGATCGGCACGTCGATCGCGCTCGCGCTGCGCGAGGGCGGCACCGAGGTCTGGCTCAGCGATACCGACCAGCGGTCGGCCAGGCTCGCGGCCGGGCTCGGGGCCGGCCGCGTTCTCGAACGGCCCGGTGGTGCTGGCTTGCCCGGTGGTGCTGGCTTGCCCGGCGGGCCGGCCGACGTCGCGGTGCTGGCGGTGCCGCCTGGCGCGGTCGGGCGCGTGCTGGCGGCGGCCCAGCGCGGCGGGCTGGCCCGCTGCTATACCGACGTGGCCAGCGTGAAGGAACTGCCGCTGGCCGACGCCCGCCGCCTTGGCTGCGAGCTTGCTACCTTCGTGCCCGGCCATCCGATGTCGGGCCGGGAGCGCTCGGGGCCCGCAGCGGCCAGAGCCGAGCTCTTCACCGGCCAGCCCTGGGTGATCTGCCCGGCCGAGGAGACCGCGCCGGACTGCGTGGCCGCGGTGACCGGCCTGGCCCGAGCCTGCGGGGCCCAGCCGGCCCTGATGCCAGCGGCCGAGCACGACCGGTTCGTGGCCCTGGTTTCCCACGTTCCGCATCTGGTGGCGGCGGCCATGGCGGCGCAGTGCGCGAGCGCGCCGTCGGATGCGCTGGCGCTGGCCGGGCCCGGATTGCGTGATGTGACGCGGATCGCGTCCGGCGACGCCGGGCTGTGGACCGAGATCCTGACCGCGAACGCGGCCCAGGTCCGCGAGATCCTGCTGGCCGTGGCGGCCCAGCTCGCCGAGGGGTCCGAGGTGCTGGCGGCTGTTGCCGCGGGCGACGACGATGCGGTCAAGCGCCTGACCGCGCTGCTGGAAGCGGGTCGCGAGGGCGCGGCCAGCATTCCCGGCAAACAGGGCGGCCCGGCCCCGGACTACGCGGTGGTGCAGGTCGTGATCGGTGACCGGCCGGGTGAGCTGGCTCGCCTGTTCGCCGCGGCCGGGGCAGCCGGCGTGAACATCGAGGACGTGCGGATCGAGCACTCGCCCGGGCTGCCGGCCGGCGTAGCCGAGCTCTCGGTCCGGCCGGAGGCGGCCGAGCCGCTGGCGGACGCCCTGACCGCGGGTGGCTGGCCGGTAGCATCGCCTGCGTGACACATTCGGTAACCGGCGCGCCCGGAGCTGGCGTGACCGGAGCTGGCCTGACCCGAGTCGGTCCGGCCGGGGACCGTGCGGGCCGCGGGACCCTGGTCGCGGTCGACGGGCCCTCCGGGTCAGGCAAGTCCAGTGCGGCCCGGGGCACGGCGGCCGCGCTCGGCCTGCGCTACCTCGATACCGGGGCGATGTACCGGGCCGTGACCTGGTGGCTGCTCGAGCACGACGTCGACCTGACCGATGCCGAGGCAGTGGCCGACCGGGTGGCTGGGCTCAGCCTGGAAATCAGCACCGATCCCGGCCAGCCGCAGGTGCTGGTCGAGGGCATCGACGTGACCGCCGAGATCAGGAACCGCCGGGTGACGAACGTGGTCAGTTTGGTCGCGGCGGTTCCGCAGGTGCGCCGTCAGCTGATCGCGCAGCAGCAGCAGATCATGGCGGAGGCGGCGCAGTCGGCCGGGGGTGTCGTGGCCGAGGGCCGTGACATCGGCACGGTGGTCGCCCCGCAGGCCGAGGTGAAGGTGTTCCTGACCGCGAGCGAGGCCGTGCGAGCCGAACGCCGGGCGGCCGAGCTGGCCGGGCGGACGTCAGGGCCGCGCCCGCCGGATCGGCCGAGCGCCGACGTCACCAGGTCCGAGCAGGCGCTGCGGGACCGCAGGGATGCGCCGCAAAGCGGGATGGCGGACGACGCCGTGGTCATCGACGCGACCGATCTCGGCCTTGACGAGGTCATCGCGCGCATCACCGGCCTGGTCACCGCCGCGCAGAGGGAGACGTGATGTCCGCGGAACAGGCCGGCCAGCACGACCAGGCCGCCGAGGGCCCGGTGCCGGTGCTGGCGGTCGTCGGCCGGCCTAACGTCGGTAAGTCGACCCTGGTCAACCGGATTCTCGGCAGCCGCCAGGCAGTGGTCGAGGACACTCCGGGCGTGACCAGGGATCGGGTCGCCTACGACGCGACCTGGCGCGGCCGGGCGTTCACGCTGGTGGACACGGGCGGCTGGGAGCCGTCGGTGGAGGGCACGCCGGTCCTGGCGGCGCGGGTGGCCGCGCAGGCCAGGGTGGCCGTCGACGCGGCCGACGCGGTGCTGTTCGTGACCGACGCGGTCGTCGGCGTGACCGATGCCGACGCCGCGGTGGCGGCCGTACTGCGCCGGGCCCGCAAGCCGGTCGTCCTGGCGGCCAACAAGGTCGACGACGCTCCGGCCGAGCTCGGGGCCCACTCGCTGTGGTCGCTCGGCCTGGGGGAGCCGTACCCGGTCAGCGCATTGCACGGCCGCGGCAGCGGCGACCTGCTCGACGTCATCCTGGGCGCGCTGCCCGAGGCGCCGCCCGACCGCGACGCGGCCGAGGAGGGTCCGCGCCGGGTGGCCCTGATCGGCCGGCCGAACGTAGGTAAGTCAAGCCTGCTGAACAAGCTGGCCGGGGAGGACCGGGTGGTGGTCGACCCGATGGCCGGCACGACCAGGGACCCGGTCGACGAGCTGATCGAGCTGGGCGGCGCCACCTGGCGGTTCGTCGACACCGCGGGCATCCGGCGGCGGGCCAGCCACGTCCAGGGGGCCGACTACTTCGCCGCGCTGCGGACCGAGCGGGCCCTGGAACGGGCCGAGGTGGCGGTGGTCCTGGTCGACGCGAGCGAGCCGCTAGCCGAGCAGGACCTGCGGATCATCTCGATGGTGATCGAGGCGGGCCGGGCGCTGGTGATCGCCTACAACAAGTGGGACCTGGTCGACGAGGATCGCCGGAACCACCTGGACCGCGAGATCGACCGGCAGCTGTACACCGCCCGCTGGGCTCCCCGCGTGAACATCTCGGCCTCGACCGGGTGGCACGTCGACCGCCTGGTGCCCGCGCTGGAGGCGGCCCTGGCGGGCTGGGATACCAGGATCCCGACGGGCCGGCTGAACGCCTGGCTATCCGCGCTGATCGCCGCGACCCCGCCGCCGGTCCGCGGCGGCAAGCAGCCTAAGATCATGTTCGCCACTCAGGCCGGAGTGCGGCCGCCGCACATCGTGCTGTTCACGTCGGGTTTCCTGCAGGCCGGCTATCGCCGGTTCATCGAGCGCCGGCTGCGTGAGGAGTTCGGATTCCAGGGCACCCCGGTGCACCTGTCGATGCGGCTGCGGGACAAGCGGTCCCACGCCAGCCGGGGCCAGCGCGGCACGGGTCGCTGAACCACGGGTCACTGAACCACGGGTCGCTAAGCCGTCGCCGGCTAAGCCGCCGCCGAGGGCCCGCAGCCTGAACCAGACCGAGGTACGGCCGCCGTCGTGACGGTAACCCCAGCCATCGGACAGGCTGTCCACCAGCACGAGGCCGTTGCCGTGGGTGCCGCCCGGCGCCGCGGCCATGGCCGGCAGCGCAGCCGGCTCGCCGGCCGTGCTGCCCTGATCGGTCACCGAGAACAGCAAGGCCGAGCAGCTCACGGCGATGGCGAGGTCGAGAGTGCCGCCCGGCCAGCCCGACCGGCTGTGCGTGATCGCGTTGGTGACCAGTTCCGAGGTCAGCAGCACGGCTGTGTCGTACTGGCGGTGTTCAGTACCGATCGTGCCGGCGACGAAACGCCTGGCCTCGCGCACAAGGCGGGGGTGACCGGGCAGCGTCAGCCGGCCCAGGGTCAGCCAGTGCGGCAGTAATGCAGGGTCGGCAGCCCGGTCGCTGAGGTAGGTGAGCTTGGCAGGCATCGGCACTCCTTCGGTCGGGCTCGGATAGCATCATGGCCGAAGAGAAATGGGAGTGCAACTTTTGCAATTGCGTGTCACAGGTGACCAGTTCGAGATTGCACATGCGATGTCGATTCGCGCCGTGCGCGAGTATCGTGACCAAGGTTCCCTGTACCACCGGACAAGCTGGAGACGGCCCATGCTGACAGGTCCGACAAACCACCGTCGGCGCCTCGGTGCCGACCTCAGGGACCTCCGCGAGCGGCGCGGCCTGCGGATCGAGGAGGTCGCCGACCATCTCGGCGTGGTGGCCTCGACGCTGTCCAGGATCGAGACGGGCAAGGCGCCGACCAAGACGAGTTACCTCAAGCTGCTGCTCGACCTGTACGGCGTCGACGACCAGGCCAGGCGGCGGGAGCTCGCCAACCTGGCCAGGGAGGGACAGCGCAAGGGCTGGTGGGCCCCCGACGAGGACGTCCTGCGGGACGGCTACGGCGCCTTCCTCGGCCTGGAAGCCGACGCCGTCCGGCACCGGATCTTCGTCGCCCAGGCCGTACCCGTGCTGCTGCAGACCGAGCCGTACGCGGCCGCGGTCGTCGCCGCGGCCAGGCCCGAGCTGTCGGCCGAGCAGCAAGCGAGGCTGGTCGCCGTGCAGTTGCGCCGGCAGCACGTTCTCGACCGGCTGGACAGTCAGTGCGGGGAGCAGTTCCGGCTCGATGTTGTACTTGACGAGGCGGTGCTGCTGCGGGCGATGGGCGACCCCTGGCTGATGCGGGACCAGCTCGAGCGTCTTGCTCAGACCGCGTCCAGGCCAGGCGTGACGATCCGGGTGCTCAGTCTGGCCACGGGCGGTGCGCGCGCCCCGGTCGGCTCATTCGGCATCCTCAGCTTCCCGGCCGGCGGCGGCCCGGACGTGGCCGGCGTGGAAGGAGTCAGGGCGCAGGTGCTGCTCGAGCAGCGGCCTGCCGAGGTCGGAGCGCTTGGCCGGCTGTTCGCGTCGCTGGAGCAGGCGGCGCTGCCGGTGACCGAGTCACTGAACCTGATCCGCGAGCTAGCCGGGGACGGGGTCAGAGCAGGCTAGCGAGGATCCCGGCGGTGTCGCCGGGCGGCGCGCTGGTGTCGGCCAGGGCGGACATCGCGGCTGTGTACCTGGCCACGTCGGCCGGGCGGTCCAGGTAACTGGCCGTGGTGAGCTGCTCGGAAAAGACCACGTCAGACAGGTCGTCGCCGGAGAACCGCAGAACCGTGAAGCCGGCCGGGACCGGGGGAGCGCCGGCCGACAGCGGCCTGATCCTGATTGAGACGCCGGGCCATCCGGCCGCGTCGCGCAGGTGTTCGAGCTGGGCCGCGAATTCGCTGGGGCGGCCGACCGGACGGCGTAGCACCGCCTCGTCGATGATGGCCGTCAGCCGCCAGCCGCCCGCCGCGAACCGGCTGATCCGCTCGGCCCTGATCGCCAGCAGCGCGCTCGCCTCGGCGGCGTCGAAGTCGGACCTGGCGATCAGGGCGGATGAGTAAGCTGCGGTCTGCAGCAGGCCGGGCACGAAGTGCGAGTCGTAGCTCTGCACCGAGATGGCCGCCTCCTCGACCCCGAGGTAGGTCTGGAACCACGGCGGCAGCACGTCGGCGTAGCGGTGCCACCACGGCGGGGCCAGGGCGTCGCTGGCCAGGCCGAGCAGCTCGTCGCGCTCGTCGGGATCGGTCACGCCGTACAGCGTGAGCAGGTCAGAGACGTCGATTTCGCGGGCCGCATGCCGGCCCAGCTCAATCCGGCTGATCTTGGAGTCGCTCGCCCTGATCGCGCTGGCAGCCTGCTGGGCGGTGATACCGCGGGCCTCCCGCAGGCGGCGCAGCCTGGCCCCGAGCCTGATCCTGATCACGGCCGAGCCCGGGGGAGAGGACGTTGCCATGGTGCGGCACACTATCGCGCCACCGGGCCGCTCGGCCCGATTCACGGCCATCGGTAGCATCTGAACGGCAACAGAAGAGCTGACAGCGAAGGCGGCCTCATGCGATATCGGGCAATCGGCAACTCGGGTCTCGTCGCCTCGGTTGTAGGGCTTGGCTGTAACAACTTCGGTGGCCGGCTCGACCTGGCCGGCACCCAGGAGGTCGTGGACGCGGCCATCGACTGCGGGATCACCCTGTTCGACACCTCCGACACCTACGGCGGCGGCGGGCGTTCTGAAGAACTGATCGGCGAAGCACTGGGCGGCAGGCGCGATCAGGTGGTGCTGGCGACCAAGTTCGGCCACCAGAACGCGGACATGGGGTACGGCCACGCCGCCGGGGCCAAGGGCGGCCGGGCTTACATCAGGCGGGCGGTGGAGCAGTCGCTGCGGCGGTTGCGTACCGACTACATCGACCTGTACCAGATCCACACGCCCGACCCGGTGACGCCGGTCGCCGAGACCCTGTCCGCGCTGAACGAGCTGGTCGCCGAGGGGAAGGTCAGGTACCTCGGCCACTCCAACTTCGCCGGCTGGCAGATCGCCGAGGCGGCCTGCCTGGCCGACCGGTACGGGCTGGTGCCGTTCGTGTCCGCCCAGAATCACTGGTCGCTGCTGGAACGGGACGTCGAGGCCGAGGTCGTCCCGGCCGCCCGGCACTTCGGGGTGGGCGTGCTGCCTTACTTCCCGCTCGCCAACGGCCTGCTCACCGGCAAGATCAGGCGCGGCCAGCCGGCCAGGGAAGG
This sequence comes from Streptosporangiaceae bacterium, assembly GCA_036391235.1. Classification (GTDB taxonomy): domain Bacteria; phylum Actinomycetota; class Actinomycetes; order Streptosporangiales; family Streptosporangiaceae; genus Chersky-822. The sequence goes on along the minus strand of DASWAH010000199.1, from coordinate 3,984 downwards.
GACGAGGCTGGCCGGCCGGGACAGCTACGTGACCGAGCCGAAGCTGGACATCGTGGAGACGCTGGCGGCCTGGAGCGAGGCGCACGGCGTGTCGCTGCTGACCACGGCGATCGCCTGCCTGGCCGAGCAGCCAGGCTGCGCCAGCGTGATCGCCGGGGCGATGTCAGCCGAGCAGGTGAAGGGCAACGCCGCCGCGGCCGACTGGATCCCGTCCGCCGACGAGCTGGCCGAGGTAGACGCGATCACGCTCGGAATCGATGGCTGAGTGAACCGGTGAGCGGCCGGCCGCGGCGGCAGCCGGTCACGGGGTGAGCCGGTGCAGGTCGCGCGGGAACAGCGTGACCTCGCGGATGTTGGCCGCTCCGGTCAGCCTGGCCGTCCAGCGTTCCAGGCCGATCGCGAAGCCGCCGTGCGGTGGCATCCCGTGCCGGAACGTCTCCAGGTACCCGGCGTAGGGTGCCGGGTCTTCGCCCCTGGCCGCCAGCGCGGCCAGGTAGTCGCCGTAGTTGTGCAGCCGCTGGCCGCCGGTCACCAGCTCCAGGCCGCGGAAGATCAGGTCGAAGCTGCGCGAGTACGCGGGCCGGTCCGGGTCGGGGTGGGTGTAGAACGGCCGCTTGACCATCGGGTAGCCGGTCACGAAGAGCAGGTCGCTGCCGTGCTCGCGGGCCGCCCACTCGCCCAGCCAGCGCTCGTCGGCCGGGGAGAGGTCGGGCTCGCCGCGCGGGTCCCAGCCGGCCTTGGCCGCGATCATCTCCTGGGCGTCGGCGAAGTGGATGTCCGGGATCCGCGCGGGCACTTCGGGCGGCTGCACACCGAGAACCCCGAGGGCAGGCCCGGCGTTGCGGCGCACAGCCGCGGCCATGCCCGCGACGACGTCCCGCAGCACGGCCATCACGTCGTAGTGGTCGGCGATGAAGCCAAACTCGGCGTCCATGCTGACGTACTGAGCCAGGTGCCTGGCCGTGTCGTGCGGTTCTGCCCTGAACACCGGGCCGGTCTCGTAGACCCGCTCGAACACGCCGACCATGGCCTGCTTGTAGAACTGAGGCGACTGGGCCAGGTAAGCAGGCTGGCCGAAGTAGTCGATCGCGAACACGCTGGCGCCTGACTCGGTGGCCGACCGGACGATCTTGGGCGTCTGGATCTCGGTGAAGCCGGCCGCGGCCAGCGTGGCCCGGAACCCGGCCACGCTGGCCGCGGCGATCTCGAACCCGGCCCGCAGGGCCGGATGCCGCAGCGTGGTCGGGGCATGGTCCAGGACCGTGGGCAGCGTCGCGCCGACGACCGGCCGGTACAGGTCGAACGGCGGCGGTGCGGCCGGCTCGCTGAGCACGGTCACCTCCGGCGCGACGATCTCGGCCCCGCCCGGCGCCTGGTCGCTCGCTTTCACGTCGCCGCAGACCGACAGCACGGTCTCCTCGGGCAGGCCGCCGAGGTCGGTCCCGGCCGGCAGGACGGCCTGGGCCAGGCCGGAACGGTCGCGCAGGATCAGGAACGTGACCGACTTGAGCTCGCGCTTGCGGTGCAGCCACCCGGACAGGCGTACCGGCTGCCCGACGTGCTGGCTCAGTTCGGCGGCGAGGATCCGGTCAGCGGTGCCGCGGGCGGACGTCGTGCGAGCGGACGTCGCATGGGCAGATGTCATGAGGCACTCCCTGGTGTCGTTGTGCCCCTTGGGAGTGCGGGCGAGAAGGGAACTCGCGGTGCCACCACACCTTCGCCTGGCCCGTCGGGCCACGGCCTCGTCGGCCCGGTCACGGGGGCTAGCCGGCGGGGCATCGGGCCGGCCGCTGGATGACGGCCGCCGTTCCTCCCCGCACTCGGGAGGGTCTTCGCGGCCGGGGCGCGAGGCCGCCTTCCCAGCTTCCGGCGGCTCTCTCGTGCTCGCGGTTCCCGGCGCTACTCGTCTCCGTCAGCGCGTTCTGGCCAGTGTACCGGTCGGGTCCGCTGTCCTTTCTGCGCTATGATCTGTGCGTCCGATCGGATGCACAGGTCCGGTAGGCAGCGGGACGTGGCCCAGCTTGGTTAAGGCGCTGGTCTGGGGGACCAGAGAGCCCGGGTTCAAATCCCGGCGTCCCGACTCATTCGCAGGCATTGGCACCTTGTGCCCGCTCTGGTCGTTTGGCTAGGCGATGAACGCACCCGACGCCGGGTGGACGGTGCCGCTGCCGCGGCCCGATCACGGTCCCGGCGATCCCCCGGTCAGCGGCCCGCCTCCAGTCGTCCGCCCGTACCGGCGCCGGCGCTGGCCGCGCCGCCTGCTCCTCACGGCGGTCGCGCTGGTCACCGCCTTCGCTATCGGTTTCGCCGCGCTGATGCTGGTAACGCCGTCGGTCGGCAATGCCTGGTCGCTGGCTAGAGCGCAGGCCGCCGCCCACCATGAGCGTTTCCCCGGGCCGCCGGTGGCCAGGAAGTTCTCGGCGGCCCTGATCGCGACCGAGGACCACCGGTTCGCCTCCGAACCCGGATTCGACCCCTTCGCCCTGCCCAGGATCGTGGCGTCGGTGCTGACCGGCAAGGACCAGGGCGGCGCGACCTTGTACCAGCAGCTCGCCAAGCTGCTCTACGGTGCCCGCCAGGTCCGCCTGAAGACCGAGATCGACGAGGTCGCGCTGGGGATCAAGCTGAAGTTCAGCTACAGCAGGGAACAGATCCTGCAGATGTACGCCGACGTGGCCTACTTCGGCAACGGTTACTACGGGATCGCCGCTGCGAGCTGCGGTTATTTCGGCCGCCCGGCGTCCCGGCTGTCCTGGCCGCAGTCGGCCGTGCTGGCCGGGCTGGTGCAGGCGCCGTCGGCCTATGACCCGCTCCGGCATCCTGGCTTCGCCAGGTCGCGCGAGGGACACGTGCTCGGCCGCCTGGTCGCGACCGGCGTGCTGACCCAGAGTCAGGCCCGCACGGCGTTCGCGGTGCCGATGCGCCGCCTGCTGTCCGCGACCCGCGGCTGCTAGCGGCGGCGGCCGAGGTCGCCAGGCGGCGGCCAGGCCGCTCCCGCGCCGATCGTGGCTGCGGGCACCTGGGATGCGCCGTTCTGAACCCCGGCGGCCTGAACTCCGGCGGCCTGAACTCCGGCGGCCTGGGCAGCGCCGTTCTGGGGCACGCCGTTCCGGGTCGCGGGCGCGGTGGCCTGGGCCGTAACCGTGGCGATGGCTTCCCGGCCCTTACGGTGCCGGCCGCGCTGCAGCCGGGCGAGCTGCACGTGCTCGGGCACCCAGACGAACCTGCGGTAGGACCAGAACCTGAACAGGGTGCCGAGCCCGATCCCGATATTGACCGCGATCACGTTCTCGACCTTCGTGTCGAGCCCCAGCACGTAGTTGCTGAACCCCAGCACGGCGTACTGGATCAGCAGGCCGATGCCGTTCAGCACGAAGAAGGTGACGCCTTCCCTGGCCGCGCCCTCGCCCTGCCGGTGCCGGAAGCTCCAGTACCGGTTGCCGAGGAAGGTGACGATGGTGGCCACGACGGTGGCGATCGTGACCGACGTCAGCGGGCCGAGGCCGAGCGGGCCGTGCAGCGGGATGAAGACCAGGTTGGTCACGCCGATGCCGGTCAGGCCCACGATCAGGAACTTCGCGCCCTCGTGAATCGTGTGCCTGAATTGCTGGTACAGCCCAGCAGCCCGCTGGACGAGCGAACCCTGGCTGCTAGTACTGCTCAATGCGGCGTTCCGGCCTCATCTGCGGTCGAAGTCGACGGAGCCTGGTCTACCTGCCCTGATGCCCCGGCCAGAGCGGGCTCAATCGCCTCATGACCGTCCGGTGCCGGGCGTGGCGCCGTCCAGACCCACTTACGGTACGACCAGAACCGGAACAAAGTTCCGAGCAGGATGCCGACGTTGTTGGCGATCAGGTTCGCGACCTTGCCGGTCTCGCCGAGGCCGTAGGAGGTGAACCCGACCACGGCCCACTGGATCAGCAGTCCCACGCCGTTGAGCGCGAAGAACATCATCGTCTCGCGGGGCACGGTGGTGCGCTCGCG
>DASWAH010000198.1:0-5836 GCA_036391235.1 Streptosporangiaceae bacterium | reverse complement strand
ACCCCGTCCGGCCCGGTCCGCGAGCCGAACAGCACCACCTTGTTCCCCGGCCCGCTGGCGACCGCCGCCTTCAGGTCGGCATGCCGCATCACGCCGACGCACAGCGCGTTGACCAGCGGGTTGCCCGCGTAGCAGGGGTCGAACGCCAGCTCGCCGCCGATGTTGGGCAGGCCGAGGCAGTTGCCGTAAAACGAGATCCCGCCGACCACCCCGGGAAGCACCCGCCGGGTGTCGCCGGCGTCGGCCGGGCCGAACCGCAGCGCGTCCAACACCGCGACCGGCCTGGCCCCCATGGCCAGGATGTCCCGGACGATCCCGCCGACCCCGGTCGCGGCGCCCTGGAAGGGCTCGACATACGAGGGGTGGTTGTGCGACTCGATCTTGAACGTGACCGCGTAGCCCTGGCCAACATCGACCACCCCCGCGTTGTCGCCGATCCCAGCCAGCAGGGCGGCGCTCGGCGGCGCCTTCTCGCCGAACTGGCGCAGGTGCACCCGCGACGACTTGTAGGAGCAATGCTCGCTCCACATCACCGAGTAGATCGCCAGCTCGGCGTCGGTGGGCCGCCGGCCGAGCTGGGCGGCGATGCTCGCGTACTCCTCGTCGGTCAGCCCGAGGGCCGCGTAGGGCTGCGGCTGGCCGGGCGTCGCCGCGGCGGCGGCGACCGTGTCGGCGGTCATCGGGCCGGCGCCAGGGCCAGGATCGAGGTGAAGAAGCCGAGGCCGTCCGTGCCCGGCCCGGTCAGGGCGTCGATCGCGTGCTCCGGGTGCGGCATCAGGCCGACCACGTTGCCCTCCGGGCTGGCGATGCCGGCGATGTCCTGCGCAGCGCCGTTGGGGCTGCCATCGGCGTAGCGGGCGACGATCAGGCCGCCGGCCCGCAGGCCGGCCAGCGTCGCCTGGTCGGCCGCGTAGGCGCCGACGCCGCTCTTCAGCACCACGGTGATGACCTGGCCAGGCGCGTAGCCGCTGGTCCAGGCGGTCCGGTCGGTCAGCATGGTCAGCCGCACGTCCCGGTTCACGAAATGCAGCCCCGTGTTGCGGGTCAGCGCGCCGGGCAGCAGGTGCGCTTCGCACAGGATCTGGAATCCGTTGCAGATGCCCAGCACCGGCAGGCCGGCCTGGGCCGCGGGCACGAGTTCGTCCATGACCGGCGCGAACCGCGCGATCGCGCCGCACCGCAGGTAGTCACCGTAGGAGAAGCCGCCGGGCAGGATCACCGCGTCGACCCCGCGCAGGTCGCGGTCGCCGTGCCACAGCGGCACGGGGGTACCGCCGGCTCGCGCGACCGCGCGGGCGGCGTCGGCGTCGTCCAGCGAGCCTGGGAACGTGACGACTCCCACCCGGACCGTCACGACCGGATCTCCTGGATGCGCCCGAGCATGCAGGCAGGTTACCGGGTCGGCCCCGGCCGGCCGGACACCGTCCCAGGCCGGCGTCCCGCGATGCTGGCTAGCCGGTTCCCCGGCAGGCCGGCTAGCCGGCGTCCCTGAGGGCCCAGCCGCCGATGTCGGCCATCGGTGCGTCGGCCCGCCATTCGCAGCGCTTGCGCAGCTGGACCACGGTGCCGTGACCGGGACCGGTGCGCAGGCTTACGTCGTCGACGCAGGCCCGCATGATCGCCATCCCCCGGCCCGATTCGGCTAGCTGGGTGGTGTCGGGACCGCGGTTGCGCCGTCCGAGCAGCGCGGCCGGGCGCCGCGGCGGCCGTCTGAGCTGGCGGAACTGGCGCCGCCTAGGCACCCTGATCCTGGCCGGGTCGAAGCCGCGGCCGTTATCCACGACCTCGAGCACGACCCGGTTCCGTCCCACCTGGGCGACCACGTCGTAACGGTGCCCTGGCCCCGCGTGGCGCAGCACGTTCGTGCACGCCTCGGTCACCGCGAGGAGCAGATCGGAGATGCATTCCTCGTCCAGGCCGAGCCGGGCGAGGGTGTCTCCGAGCACTCGGCGCATGACCGGGATGCTCAATGATTCACGGGGAAACACGAGACAGAACCGGACGTCCCTGGCCGGTTCCCGCGAGTGCAGCATCCGAGATCGCATTCGCTCCCTCAGTTCCTCGACTTGTTCGCTCACCCCTGCGCTCTCATCACATTGTGAGAGTTTCCACAGCCGGGGGCCGGTAATCATAAACTCGGGCGATCTTCGGACGAACAGTGGCGTTCTGCCAGGTCAACAGAGAATTTACGGTAGCGATGCCGATGCCGGGGACCCGGCCCGCGGCCGGACCGCTATCGGAGTACCCGCGGGCGGGAACGAAGCAGGTACCGGACGTGAGCGGGAGACCCATGTTTGAGCACGGCAGAGGCGGTGAGCACACCCGCGGCGGGCGATCGCCCGACCGGTCAGGTACCGTGGATTGCGAATTCCTCAATGATCGGATTTGCCAGCAATTCGGCGGCCAGTTCGGCGACCCGATTCGCCACGCTGGCCTCGCCTTGGGCGGGCGTGTCAGCGGAGATCTCGACCTCGAAGCGCTTGCCCTGCCTGACCGAGATCACGTCCGTAAAGCCGAGCCGGTGACAGGCTCCGGCGATGGCCTCGCCCTGCGGATCATGGATCTCGGGCTTGAGCATGACGTCGACAACTATCTTGGCCACAGCACGCAGCGTACGGCAGAGGCGCACTTGACCGGTGCGCAGGAGCGCCGAGTACTGTCACAGCGGAACAGAACGACCGACGACCGCCCGCCGGCGAGCCGGCGGGCGGCCTGAGCATGCAAGGAGTGGCACGTGGCCGTCAAAGCTGCCGGGCAAGCTGCCTCCCGTTCCCGACCAGGCGACGATGAGACGCCGCCCAGGGTTCCCGAGCTGATCCAGCTCCTGACCCCGGAGGGGGAGCGAGCCGAGCACCCGGACTACCCGCTCGAGCTGACTACCGACGAAATCAAGTCGCTGTACCGGGACCTGGTCCTGGTGCGCCGGATCGACTTCGAGGCGATCGCCCTGCAGCGCCAGGGCGAGCTAGGCATCTGGGCGTCGCTGCTCGGCCAGGAGGCGGCCCAGGTCGGCTCAGGCCGCGCGCTCGGGCCACGGGACATGGCCTTCCCGACCTACCGCGAGCACGGCGTCGCCTGGTGCCGCGGTCTCGACCCGGCCAAGCTGCTCGAACTGTTCCGCGGGGTCAGCCACGGCGGCTGGGACCCGAAAGAGCACAACTTCCACCTGTACACGATCGTGATCGGCGCCCAGACGCTGCACGCGACCGGGTACGCGATGGGGATCCAGCGCGACGGCGCGGTCGGCGAGGACGGCGAGGCGGCGATCGTCTACTTCGGCGACGGCGCCACCAGCCAGGGCGACGTGAACGAGGCGTTCATCTGGGCGTCGGTCACCAACGCGCCGGTCGTGTTCTTCTGCCAGAACAACCAGTGGGCCATCTCCGAGCCGCTGGACCGGCAGACCAGGATCCCGCTATACCAGCGAGCCCGCGGGTTCGGCTTCCCCGGCGTGCGGGTCGACGGCAACGACGTGTTCGCCTGCCTGGCCGTGACCAGGCAGGCCATGCAGGCCGCCAGGGAGGGCCAGGGCCCCACGCTGATCGAGGCGTTCACCTACCGGATGGGCGCGCACACCACGACCGACGACCCGACCAGGTACCGGCTCTCGGCCGAGCTGGAGTCGTGGAAGCTCAAGGACCCGATCGAGCGGGTCAAGCAGTACCTGATCAGGTCGGGCCTGGCCCATGAGGACTTCTTCGCCAGCATCGCGGCCGAGGCCGACCAGGTCGGCGCGAAGGTCAGGAAGGCCTGCCTGGAGATGTCGGATCCGGATCCGCTGTCGATGTTCGACCACGTCTACGCCGAGCCGAACGCCCTGCTCGACGCCGAGCGGGCACAGCTCACCGAGTATCTCAGCTCCTTCGCCGGCGAGGAGGTTGCGCGATGACGACCCAGGGACCGGCCAAGCTCACCCTGTCCAGGGCGATCAACGAGGGCCTGCGCAAGGCCATGGAGAACGACCCGAAGGTCCTCATCATGGGCGAGGACGTCGGCAAGCTCGGCGGCGTGTTCCGGGTCACCGACGGGCTGCAGAAGGACTTCGGCGAGGACCGCGTGATCGACACGCCGCTGGCCGAGTCCGGCATCATCGGCACCGCGATCGGCCTGGCCCTGCGCGGTTACCGGCCGGTGTGCGAGATCCAGTTCGACGGGTTCGTGTTCCCGGCCTTCGACCAGATCGTCTCCCAGCTCGCCAAGATGGCGTTCCGGTCGGCCGGCCACGTCAAGCTGCCGGTCGTGGTCCGGATTCCGTGCGGTGGCGGCATCGGCGCGGTCGAGCACCACAGCGAGTCCCCCGAAGTGCTGTTCGTGCACGCGTCCGGGCTGCGGGTGGTCGCCTGCGGCGACCCGGCCGATGCTTTCGCGATGATCCAGCAGTCGATCAGCTGCGACGATCCGGTGATCTTCTTCGAGCCCAAGCGCCGGTACTGGGACAAGACCGAGGTCGACCTGGCCCGCGGCGTTGCCGCGGCCCTGCCGATCAACCAGGCCCGCACGCTGGTCGAGGGCACCGACGCGACGCTGCTGTGCTACGGCCCGATGGTCCGCACCGGGGTCGAGGCGGCCGCAGCGGCGGCCGAGGAAGGCCGGTCGCTCGAGGTCATCGACCTGCGGTCACTGTCCCCGCTGGACACCGAGACGATCTACGCGTCGGTGCGCAAGACCGGCCGCTGCGTGGTCGTGCACGAGGCCCCGGTGACGGCCGGCCTCGGCGCCGAGATCGCGGCCCGGGTCACCCAGGAGTGCTTCTACTCGCTCGAGGCCCCGGTACTTCGGGTGGGCGGCTACTCGACCCCGTACCCGCCGTCGCGGATCGAAGAGCACTACCTGCCCGACCTGGACCGGGTGCTCGATGCCGTCGACCGCGCGTTCACGTACTGAGAGGCCGTTCCATGTCTGAGCTGAAGCAGTTCAAGCTGCCCGACGTCGGGGAGGGCCTGACCGAGGCGGACATCGTCCGCTGGCTCGTCCAGCCCGGCGATCAGGTCGCCATCAACCAGATCGTCGTCGAGATCGAGACGGCCAAGTCGCTCGTGGAGCTGCCGAGCCCGTTCGAGGGCGTGGTCAAGGACCTGCTGGTGCCCGAGGGCACCACCGCCGATGTCGGCACGCCCATCCTGTCCGTCTCGGTCGGGGCCGATGCCGGCGGCGCGGACGCCGGCATCGCGACCGGGGCCCCCGCCCCTTCGGCCGAGATCTCGGCCCCGCCGGCCGAGGGCGCGGTCGAGCCCGGCCTGCACGGGAGTCCGGCCCCGAAGGAGAAGGAAGAACGCCAGGCCGTCCTGGTCGGCTACGGCGTGAAGCTGGGCGCGACCAAGCGCCGGACCCGCAAGCCCGCCGCAGCGGGTGCAGTGTCCCCGGCGGCCGCATCGCCTGGCTCCGCACCCGAGCCGGCCGCCTCGCCGGGCGCGGCCGCCGCCGGTAGCGGTACCGCGGCCGGACTGGGCATGGGGCTGTCGGCCGGAGTCGCCTCGGCCGCCGCCGCACGTGTTAGGGCAGCCCGCGAACCTGGAGTTCCGTCTCGTCCTGACGGAGCGCCGGCCGATGCCGCAACCTTGGCCGTCCTGGCCAAGCCACCGGTACGCAAACTGGCCAAGGACCTGGGCGTGAGCCTGACCGGCCTGACCGGCAGCGGCCCGGCCGGCTCGATCACCAGGGACGACGTCCAGGCCGCGGCGAGCGGCGCCGGTGCCGAGCCGGCCGCCACGACCCAGGCCGCGGCGACTGCTGCCCCCGCCGGGCTGCCGTCCCCCGCGGTCGGCCGGCTGGCTTCGCTGCCACGCGAGGAGCGGATCGCGATCAGGGGCGTGCGCAAGCACACCGCCGCCGCGGT
>DASWAH010000197.1:0-3096 GCA_036391235.1 Streptosporangiaceae bacterium | reverse complement strand
AGTACCGCGCACAGTACGACCCGGGGGAGTTTCACCCCTCAACTATGGCGAATTGTTGCCTGGCAGTCATTGCCGCCGGGAGCCGGATTCGAAAGGGTGGCTGGGTGATCGATGACGTGCGGCTCGCGGTCGTGGAGCCTGCGAAGACCGCGGTCGTCGCGGCCACGACGAGCTGGCCGGAGTTCCCGGCCCTGTGGGGCCAACTGCTGGGCGAGGTGTGGGCCTGCCTGCGGGCGGCCGGGGTCAACCGGGGCTGCCGCAACATCATGCTGTACCGCGATGACGTGCCGAACGTCGAGGTCGGCGTGCTGCTCGACCAGCCGTGCCCGCTCACCGGCCGGGTGGTGGCATCCGCCCTGCCCGCGGGAACCGCGGCCACGACGACCCATCGCGGTCCATTTTCCGAAGTCGGCACGGCTCATGACGCCGCTCTGGCCTGGTGTGCCGACCACGGGCACCGGCCGTCACGTACCCGGTGGGAGGTCTATGGACCGCACAGCGACAACCCCGACGAACAATGGGTCGAGGTTTACTGGCTGCTCTCCTGAGGGCCAAGGTGGGTGACATGACCAAGTCAGCCATCGTGGTCCGCGGACTGCGCAAGAGCTTCGGGCCGAAGGTGGCCGTCGACGGCATCGACCTGGCGGTCGAGGCCGGCTCGCTCACCGGATTGGTCGGCCCGAACGGAGCGGGTAAGACCACGTCGCTGTCGATGATGACGGGGCTGCTGCGGCCGGACGGCGGATACGTCGGGATCAACGGCATCGACGTGTGGGGCGACCTGCGGGCGGCCAAGGCGATCATCGGCGTGGTGCCGGCCGAGTCGCAGCTGTTCGACCGGCTCAGCGGCGAGGAACTGCTGGAGTACGCCGGGCGGCTGCACGGGCTGCCGGCCGCCGAGGCCCGCTCCCGGGCGGCCCAGCTGCTCTCCGTGCTCGATCTCACCGGCGACGCGAAGCGGCTGGTCGCGGACTACTCGACCGGCATGCGCAAGAAGGCGACGCTGGGCTGCGCGCTGATCCACAACCCGTCGGTGCTGTTCCTCGACGAACCACTCGAAGGGGTGGACCCCATCTCGGCCGACGTGATCCGCCGCCTGCTCACCAGGTACGTGCAGTCCGGCTCGACCGTCCTGTTCTCCAGCCACGTGATGGAACTCGTCGAGCAGGTCTGCGACCACGTCTGCATCATCGACCAGGGCCGGATCGTAGCCGCTGGCACAACCGAGCAGATCCGCGGCGGCAAGACGCTGCAGCAGGCATTCGTCGACCTGGTCGGCCGGCGCGGCGGCCGGGAGGAGGGCCTGTCGTGGCTCGGCTCCTCGTCCAGCTGAAACTCCGGATACTGCTGAACGCGCTGCGCGGGTCGGTCAGGGCCCGGGTGTCGTTCATCATGAGCACGGTCTTCGCCTGCCTGCTCGCGGCCGGCACCTTCCTGCTGCTGGCCGCGCTGCGCGGTCAGGCCGGCGGGGTCGACGAGGCCACCGTGGTGTTCACCGCGTTCGCCTTCGGCTGGCTGATCCTGCCGATTCTCGTGTTCGGCCTGGACGGCACGCTCGACCCGGCCGCGCTCGCGCTGTTCCCGCTGCGGACCCGACCGCTGGCGATCGGGCTGCTAGCCGCCTCGGCGACCGGGGCGTGGCCGCTAGCGAACGTGATCGGCCTGATGGGGGTCACGGTCGGGCTGGCCCGCGGCCCGGCTGGGGTGATCGTCGCCGTGCTGGCAGTGCTGCTGCAGGTGCTGTTCTGCATCACGCTGGCCCGGTTCGTCATCACGGCGCTGGCCCGGGTGCTCAGGTCCCGGCGCGGCCGTGATCTCGCGGCATTCCTGGTCCTGCCGATCTTCGCGCTCTATGAATTCTTCATCCAGGTGGTGCCGCACGCCGCCGCTCAGCATCAGCTGTCGGCCGCCAGCTTCGCCGGGATCGACCGCTGGATCCGGTGGTTCCCGCCCGGCCTGGCCGCGCACGCCATCCAGGACGCGTCGGCCGGGCGCCTGGGCCCGGCCCTGCTGCGGCTGGTCGTACTGGCCGCGGTCATCGGTGCGCTCGGCTGGCTGTGGGTCAGGTCGCTCAGCCGGGCCCTGGTGACCGCCGACACCTCCAGCCAGGGATCGCTGGTCAGGCGGACCGGGCTGCCGTTCGGCCGGTACGGCCTGACCGGGGCCGTGACGGCCAGGTTCCTGCTCTACCAGCGCCGCGAGCCGACGTCGCTGATCTACTGGGGGATCACCGCCGTCGTCATGGTCGTGGCCTCGTTCCGCGTGGTCACCACGCCGGCTTACCTCGGCGGCGTCATGTTCGCCATCGGCCTCGGGGCCGCCATGACCGGGGTGTACCACGCGAACTCGGTCGGCCTGACCGGTCCCGGCTTCGGCTTCGAGGCGGCCGCCCTGACCACCAGCCGTGACCTCCGGTCCTATTTCTGCGGGCAGAACATCGCGCTCGCCGTCGTCGCGGTACCGCTGCTCACCCTGTTCTCCTTCGGCCTGATGGCCGTGGCCGGACATCCGGGGGCTGGTTTCCTCGCCCTGGCTGTCGGGCTGGCCGCGCTCGGCGGCGCCCTGGGACTGAGCAACGTGTTCAGCGTGCTCGCGCCGTACCCGATGGAACGCCGGGCCGGCAGTCCCGTCCGGCGGGCGGCTGAGGGGTACGTCGCGCAGTCGCTCGCGGGCTCGTTCGGCAGCCTGATCGGCGTGGGTATCTGCGCCGCTCCGGCCGTGGTGGCGGTCGAGCTGACCGGTTCGGCGGCGACGGCGATACGGCTGCCCGCGCTGGTCGCTGCCGCGCTCGTCTACGGCCTGGCACTCACCTGGGGCGGCCAGCGGATCGCGGCCAGCGCGGCCGAGCCGAGGCTGCCCGAGCTGTTCCAGGTGGCGGTCCGCAGCAAGCTCTGAGTCGGCCAGGCTCGGCGGGCCCTAAGGGGCGTCCGGCGGGACCGGGCCATGGTCGGCCGAGATCCACTGGTCGGCCGAGAACCAGGCGTAGGCCATCCGGGCGACCGGGAACGTGCAGAACCACAGGACCTCGGCGGCGTAGGGCGAGATCAACGCGATCGGCACGGTCGCCGCGAAGATGACGGGCCCGGACAACGTCCT
>DASWAH010000196.1:0-9501 GCA_036391235.1 Streptosporangiaceae bacterium | reverse complement strand
AACGCCGGCGCTGCTCCCCGGCCAGGCCCAGGTGCACCGGGCGGGCCGGCGCGGTCGGGCCCGGCCGGCCGCCGGTTACCGCAGAGCCGGCCACCCCGGCACCTGGCCGCAGCCGGGCCCGGCCGCCCGGCGCGGCCGGCGGTGGCGTCACCGAGACTAGGCCGGGTGGCCTGGCCCCCACCCAGAACGCGCCCTTGCGCGGGCTCGCGCCGGTCAGCATTGCGGTCAGCCTGGCCTGGTCGCGGCGGGCCCGCCTGGTCCGCACCGGCCCGGCCAGCCATCCGATCGCGCCGACGGCCGGTGCCGCCTCGGCCACGTCACCGACCAGCCAGCGCCCGCTGGCCGCGGCCCGGTGCTCACCGCCGACCGCGAGCCGCTGGCCTGCCTGCCGCGGGCGCACCCTGATACCGGATCCGCTCACTCCCGCCACGGTCGCCGGCGCCGCCGAGCCGCCGCTCTCCAGGGCCGGGGAATCGTCAGCGGGGTCCAGGCTCACGCCGAGCGCGACCGCCGCCCGCACCGTCACCAGCAGCACCACCGGCGTCAGCGCGAGGTCGTACAGCACCGCCGATGGCAGCAGGCCGGCCACGGCCGACGCGGTCACCTCCGGCGTGTCGAGGGCGAGGGTCAGCGCGGCGCCCAGCAACTCGGCCGCGACCGCGACCGCGCCGGCCGCGGCTAGCGCGGCCAGCGCCGTGTGCCTGAGCGTCCCCCTGAGCCGGCCTGCCGCGTAACCAGCCACGCAGAACACCAGCGCGTACTGCCCGGCCAGCTGGTGGGCCGGGGGCGCCAGGTCCAGGGATAGCCCGGCGCAGAACCCGGCCACCACCCCCCAGGCCGGTCCGCCGGTCATGCCGAGCGCCACCACGCACAGCAGCACCAGGTCGGGCAGTCCCCCGCCGGGCAGCTGCAGGCCGTTCACGATCGTGAGCTGGACCAGCAGCGCGGCGGCGAGGGCGGCAACTCCGGCGGCGACCCGTTTCATCTCCTCATCGCCCGCCTACCGGTGGGCCCGCCTGGGCCGGCCCGCCGCGGTCTGCCCGGACGCGCTCGGCGCGGCCGAAGGGCTGGCCCCCGGCGGCCCGGCCCGGCCTCGTGACGGCCTGGCCGGTGCCGACGAAGTAGCTGGCCGCGGCCTGGGCGGCAGGACGGCGAACCGCGGATCGTGCCGCGGCGGGGCGACGACGACGCCCACCACGTCCAGCGCCGCCAGGTTGGCGAAGGGCCTGACCAGCGCTTGCCCGGTCAGCGCACCGGCCTTGCCGCGGATCGAGACGATCGTGCCGACCGGGACGCCAGGCACGAACGGCTTGTCCCGCACCGACGCGGCGGTGACCAGCTGGGCGCCCGGCTTGAGCGCCGACGCGTCGAGCACCTGCAGCTTCAGCAATCCGCCGGCGGCGCGACCACCCTGGCCGGTAACCCAGCCGGCCTGATCGCCCGGGGCGACCCGGACGCCGGTGACCGAGCTGGCGTCGCTGGCCAGCAGGACCGTGCTGGTGTTCACGGTCACCGACACCACCTGGCCGACCAGGCCGTCGCCATCGATGACGGTCTGCTGCGGCTTGATGCCGCTCGAGCTGCCCGCGTCCAGCGTCACAGTCTGCTGGTAGCCCTGGCCGAACGCGACCACCGACGCCGCCAGCACCCGGTAGCCGCCTCGTCCGGACAACTGCAGCAGGCGCCGGAGCTGGCGGTACTGAGCCTGGCTGAGCCGGGCCGCACTGAGCTCGGCCCGCATCCTGATCAGCTCGCGCTGCAGGGCCGCCGGCCGCCCCGAGCTGCCGGTGCCCGCCATCCCGGCGCCGAAGAACCGGCCGACCGGCCTGGTCACCGCGGCGACGGCCCGCTCGGCGCCGCCAAGTACGGACCCGGCCACGCTCCGGGCCGCCGTGATCACCGACGACGACCGGTCGGAGTAATCGACCGCGATCAGGATCAGCGCGGCTACGAGCGCGACGGCCAGGAACAACCTGGTTCGGCGGGTATCACGCACGTCGGATGATCCCGGTTAGCGGCGGGACTCGGGCACGAGCACCTGGCGCAGCGTCTCGAAGTCCTCGACGCACTTCCCGGTCCCCAGCGCGACCGAGTCGAGCGGGTTGTCGGCGACGTGGATCGGCATCCCGGTGTCCTCGCGCAGCCGCTGGTCGAGCCCGCGCAGCAGGGCACCGCCGCCGGTCAGGGCGATGCCGCGGTCCATCACGTCGCCGGCCAGCTCGGGCGGGCACTTGTCGAGCGTGGTCCTGACCGCGTCCACGATCACCGCGAGCGGCTCGGCGATGGCGTTGCGCACCTCGGCGGCCGAGATGACCACCGTCTTGGGCAGGCCGCTGACCAGGTCACGGCCGCGGATCTCGGCGCTGGGCTCGTCCTGGGACGGGTAGGCCGAGCCAAGGGCCATCTTGATCTCCTCGGCCGTGCGCTCGCCGAGGGTCAGCGAGTACTCCTTCTTGCCGAAGTTGATGATCGCCTGGTCAAGCTCGTCGCCGCCGACCCTGATCGACTGGGCGGTCACGATGCCGCCGAGCGAGATCACCGCGACCTCGGTGGTGCCGCCGCCGATGTCGACCACCATGTTTCCGGTCGGCTCGTTCACCGGCAGGCCCGCGCCGATCGCGGCCGCCATGGGCTCCTCGATGATGTACACCCGGCGCGCCCCCGCCTGGTGCCCGGCTTCCTTCACCGCGCTCTGCTCCACGCCGGTGATACCGCTCGGCACCGCGATCACGATGCGGGGCTTGGCCAGCCCCCCGCGCCGGTGCACCTTCTGGATGAAATACCGGAGCATGCGCTCTGTGACGTCGAAGTCGGCGATGACGCCGTCTTTCAGCGGCCGGACCGCGATGATATTTCCGGGTGTGCGCCCGATCATTCGCTTCGCTTCGAGGCCTACTGCGACTATCTGCCCGGTATTGGTATTGAGGGCGACTACTGACGGTTCATTCAGAACGATCCCGCGCCCCCTGACATACACCAGGGTGTTGGCGGTACCCAGGTCGACGGCCATGTCACGGCCTAGAAAGGCCAGCGCGTTGCTCATCTGCTTCCCTACGGTCCTGCGACTGCGCGTGCTTATGCACCGCATGATCGGGTTTTGCGTTCTGCTGCTCTGGTTATTTGCGAAATACCGAAATGCCAGCAACAGGGTTAGCGCAGGCATCCGCGATCCGCAGGAAATGAGACTACCCGGCAACCGGGCCACGATCTTCTCTGGCTCGGGTAAATAAACCGAACTAGTTGCCAGAACTTGTAATTACGTTACGACGAGCTTTCCACCCGATGACCAAGCCAGATCCCGGTCACCCAGAGCAGGGCGAAAATGCCGCCCAGTACGTACATCGCCGTCAGCACCGTTCCCGAGGCGATGACGAGCGCCTGGAGCAGGCTGCCGCCGACCAGCGTCACCGCCAGCCAGCGCCTGGCCACCGCGGCCAGCAGCACCGCTAGCAGCACCGCGAGCCCGGCGGTCAGGCCGGCCGCGCCCGGCGCGACGTGCTCCAGCTTGACCGCGGGTACGATCGTCAGCGCGATCACGACCGCCTCCAGGATCAGCACGGTCGCAGTCAGCCTGGCCATGCGAGCCTCACTGGCCGGATCCGGTCAGCAGCAGCCGGGCATCGCCCGCCGTGATCACCGAGCCGGTCACCAGCACCAGGGAGCCCGCCGCGGCCGAGCCGAGGTCGGTGTCGCCGGTCATCAGGCCGGCCATCGGGCCGCCGATGACCGCGGCGGCATCGTCGGCCAGGCTTACCGCCCGCTCGATCGCGTCGTCCAGCCGCTCGGCCTGGTGCACCCGGTCGGGGCCGAAGACGGCGGCCGCCAGCTCGGCCAGCGCGGCCGGCTCCATCGAGCGTTCGGATGAGTTCCTGGTCGCGACGACCGCCGCCGCCACCGGCTCCAGCTCGTCCAGGATTCCGGCCACGTCCTTGTCCGCGCTGACCGCGAGGACGGCGATGACCTCGGCCGCACCGAACGCCTCGGAGACAGCCGCCGCCGTGGCGGCCATGCCCGCCGGGTTGTGGGCGGCGTCGAGCACGATCAGCGGGCTGCGTCTGACGATCTCCATCCGGCCAGGCGAGGCCATCGTGGCGAAGCCCTCGGCGACCAGCGCCGCATCCAGTGCGATGCTGCCAGGCAAGCCGGAACTGCCCGAGCCGCGGGCCGAGCCGGAACTGTCGCCGTTCGGCGTGTCCGGTCCCGGGTTCGCCGGTGACCCGGCGCCGCTGGAGAACGCCTCGGCCGCGGCCAGCGCGCAGGCCGCGTTCGCGGCTTGATGGGCGCCGAACAACGGCAAGAACAGATCGTCGTACTCGCCGAGCAGACCGCGGACAGATATCCGCTGCCCGCCAACCGCCAGCTCCCGGCTCAGCACCCCGAACTCGATGCCCTCCCTGGCCACGGTCGCGCCGACCTCGGCGGCCCGGCGCATCAGCTCGGCCGCCGCCTCTACCGTCTGCTGGCCGACCACGGCGACGGCGGCCGGCTTGATAATGCCGGCCTTATCCGCCGCGATCGCGGCCACGGTGTCACCGAGGTATTCGGCGTGATCCATCGCCACCGGCGTGATCACGGCAACCGAGCCGTCCGCGACGTTCGTGGCATCCCAGGTGCCGCCCATGCCCACCTCGACCACGGCCACGTCGACCGGCGCGTCGGCGAATGCGGCGAACGCCATCGCCACCAGCACCTCGAAGAAGGACAGCCGGGCGGGCTGGTTGTCATCGACTAGCTTCAGGTAGGGCTCGATCTCGTCGTAGACCTCCACGAACCGCTCGGCCGGCAGCGGCTCGCCGTCCACGCAGATCCGCTCCCTGACCGACACCAGGTGCGGGCTGGTGAACAACCCGGTCCGCAGGCCGCGGGCGCGCAGCAGGGCCTGGATCATCCTGGCGGTTGAGGTCTTGCCGTTCGTCCCGGTGACATGCACGACCGGATAGGACCGCTGCGGATCACCGAGCAGCGCCGTCAGCTCGGCGATCCGGTCGAGCGACGGGTCGATCGCGTGCTCGGGCCGGCGCGCGAAGATCTGCTGCTCGACCTCCCGCAGCCGCCCCGGGGTGTCCGCGGTCACGACCCGGCCAGGGCTGCGAGACGCTCTTCCAGCCTGGCGATCTCGGCCTCGGCGGCCGCCAGCCGGTCCCGGCTCTTGGCCACCACCGCCGCTGGCGCCTTCGCCACGAAGGACGGGCTGGCCAGCTTGCGGGCCGAGGTATCGGCGTCGGCCCTGGCGGTGGCCAGCTCCTTGGTCAGCCGGCGCCGCTCAGCGGCCACGTCGATGCCGCTAGAGGTATCAAGGCGGACGGTGATGCCTTCGGCCTGCACCGAGGCGTTCGGCGCGAACTCCCCGGCCGGCTCGGTCAGCCGGAGCAGCGCCCTGATCGACGGCTCGTGGGTCGCCAGCGGGGAGCCGGCCAGCCCGTCGAAGACGGCCGGGACGCGCTGGGAAGGCCGCAGGCCCTGGTCCGCGCGGAACCGCCGGACCCCGGTGACCAGCCGCATCAACGACTCCACCTCCGCCTCGGCGGCCGGGTCGGCGTCCTGCGGCCTGACCTGCGGCCACGGCGCCACCATCACCGACTCGCCGCCGGTCAGGGCGGTCCACAGTTCCTCGGTGACGAACGGCATCACCGGGTGGATCAGCCGCAGCAACTCGTCGAGCACATGCCCGAGCACCCGCCTGGTCCGGCGGGCCGCAGCCGCGTCCTGGCCGTTGAGGGTGGCCTTGGCCAGCTCCAGGTACCAGTCGCAGAACTCGTCCCAGGCAAAGTGGTAGAGCGCGTCGCTGAGCTTGGCGAACTCGAATTCCTCGAACAGCGCGTCCGCCTCGGCGGTCACCGCGGCCAGCCGGGACAGGATCCACCGGTCGGGCACCGACAGCGCGGCGCGGTCATCCGCATCCAGCCCGGCGGCGCTGTCCGCCTCGTTCAGCAGTGCGAACCGCGTGGCGTTCCATAGCTTGTTGCAGAAGTTCCTGGCCCCGGCCACCCATTCCTCGGACAGCGCCACGTCGCCGCCCGGGCTCGCTCCCCGGGCCAGGGTGAACCTGGTCGCGTCGGCTCCGAACCGGTCGATCCAGTCCAGCGGATCCACGGTGTTCCCGCGCGACTTGGACATCTTCTTGCCGAACGCGTCCCGCACCAGGCCGTGCAGCGCGACCTGGCGGAACGGCACCGACTCCTCGGGCCCGGCCGCGCTCATCGCGTACAGCCCGAACAGCATCATCCTGGCGACCCAGAAGAACAAGATGTCGTAGCCCGTCACCAGCACGCTGGTCGGATAGAAGGTTCGCAGGTCAGGCGTATCGTCCGGCCAGCCCAGGGTGGAGAACGGCCACAGGGCGGAGGAGAACCAGGTGTCGAGCACGTCGGGGTCCTGGGTCCAGCCCTCACCCGGCGGATCCTCGTCGGGCCCGGTGCAGCGCACCTGGCCGCCGGGGCCGTACCAGACCGGGATCCGGTGCCCCCACCACAGCTGGCGGCTGATGCACCAGTCGTGCATGTCATCGACCCAGTCGAAGTAGCGCGCCGCGAGCTGGGCCGGGTAGATACGCACCCGGCCGTCCCGCACCGCGTCGCCGGCCGCCTTGGCCAGCGGCTCGACCTTGACGAACCACTGCAGCGAGAGGCGCGGCTCGACCGTGGTGCCGCAGCGGTCGCAGTGCCCGACGGCATGCACGTAGGGCCGGATCTCGGCGACCACGCGCCCCTCCTCGCGCAGCGCGGCCAGCACGGCCGGCCGGGCCTCGAAGCGGTCAAGGCCCTGGAACGGCCCCGGCGCCGTCACCACGCCGCGCTCGTCCATCACGGTGAGGCTGGGCAGGTCGTGCCGCCGGCCGATCTCGAAGTCGTCGGGATCATGCGCCGGGGTCACTTTCACCGCCCCGGTGCCGAACTCCGGGTCGACGTGCGGGTCGGCCACGACCGGGATGCGCCGCCCGGTTAGCGGCAGCTCCACCGTGGTCCCGGCCAGGCGGGTGTAGCGCGGGTCGTCCGGGTGCACGGCCACCGCGGTGTCGCCAAGCATGGTCTCGACCCTGGTCGTCGCGACCACGACGGAGGCGTCTCCGTCCCCGTACCTGATGCTGACCAGCTCGCCCTCGTCATCGGAATGATCGACCTCGATGTCGGACAGGGCGGTCATACAGCGCGGGCACCAGTTGATGATGCGGTCGGCCCGGTAGATCAGGCCGTCGTCGAACAGCCGCTTGAAGATCGTCTGGACCGCCCTGGACAGCCCCTCGTCCATCGTGAACCGCTCGCGGGTCCAGTCGACGCTGTCGCCGAGCCTGCGCATCTGGCCGAGGATCTTGCCCCCGTACTCGGCCTTCCACTGCCAGACGCGGTCGACGAACGCCTCGCGTCCCAGGTCGTGCCGGGACAGGCCCTCCCTGGCCAGCTCTCGCTCGACCACGTTCTGGGTGGCGATGCCGGCGTGATCGGTACCGGGCAGCCAGAGCGCGTTGTAGCCCTGCATCCGGCGCCGGCGGACTAGCGCGTCGATCAGCGTGTGATCGAGGGCGTGCCCGATGTGCAGCGAGCCGGTGACATTCGGCGGCGGGATCATGATGGTGAACGCGGGCGCGTCGCGGCCGGCCTCGGCCGTGAAGTAACCGGCCTTTACCCATTCGGCGTACCGGCGCGATTCGACGTCACCGGGCAGATAGGCGGGCGGCAGCTCGGCCCGCGGCGGGCGGCCGGGCGCGGCATGGTCAGCGGTCGTCACGTCAGCAGAGTCTAGGCCCGCGCGGACACCGCCGTGCGCGGCAACGCCTTGGCCAGGACGCCTCCCCCGCTACGATGCAGTCGTTACATATGCTTACTTCCCGCCATGTAACTGATCTCGTATGCTCGGCGCAGCTCGCTGGCTATGTCGCGAACGTGAGGAGATGATCCGGTGGCCGGGCCATGGACCATCAGCCGCGACCGGGCTGAGGGTAAGGCCGGCCAGGACGTGCGGGCCTGGCTCGGCCGGGTCCGAGCCCCCGCTGTCCCGCTGGTCGGGCCGGCCGCCAGGAAGCCCGAGGCCGGCTCGGCCACGCCCGGCTCACCCAGCACCGGTGCCCGCAACACTGGCGGCCGGGCGCTGCCCTGGTGGGCGGTCCCTGTTCTCACGCTGCTGGCGGTAGCGGCCGTCGTGCTGGCCTGGGCCACGATCAGCCTGGGGCAGTACGGGGTCTCCGCGGCGCAGGCCGCGGCCAGCATCAGCGGCGGCCCGCTGGTATCGCCTGCGCCGCGGTCCGCCGGGAACCTGCCGCGGCGGTTCGACGTCACCATCGACCCGGCCGACCAGCAGATCGTGACCCAGCTCGAGCAGAAGTTCGCCGCGGTCACCGCTCAGCTCCTGGCCGGTGCCGCGCGCGGCGCGGCCACCGGGGCCCGGGTGACCGCGATCCGGCCGGCCGGCCTGTATGGCGAGCCCGGTCACCTCGACCCGCTGACCAGCCGCCCCTCCTGGGTGATGTACCTCGGGCTGCAGTCCTCGGCCAGGTTCGGCTCGCCGGCCGACACGATCAGCTCGCTCATGATGGGCATCCTGGGCAAGTACAGCAAGATCGGCCCGTGGCCGGTCGCGGCCGGGCACCGGGGCGGCCAGGCCAACTGCACCGTGGCCTGGCTCGGAGGCACGGAAACCTCGGTCTGCGGATGGGCGACCGGGAACACGATCGGGGTAGTGGCCTCGCCCACCCGCGAGACGAGCGTGGGCGAACTGGCCATGCTGCTCATCCAGATGCGCTGGGACCTGCAGCGCAGTGCTAGCTAAGAACAGTGCCAGCTAAAGCAGCCAGCTAAGAGTCGAGGGCCAGCTCAGGCTGACTTCTCCCGCGGGGTGCGGCGGGCGACGTCGCGTGGCACTAGCGTCGGGTTCACGTTCTCCAGAACCGCCTCGGCGGTAATCACTACCCGTTCGACGTCCTTGCGGCTCGGCACCTCGTACATCACCGACAACAGGACTTCTTCCAGGATCGCGCGCAGCCCGCGAGCGCCGGTACCGCGCAGGATCGCCTGGTCGGCCACGGCCTCGAGCGCGTCGTCGGTGAACTCCAGGTCGACGCCGTCCAGCTCGAACAGCCGGCGATACTGCCGCACCAGCGCGTTGCGCGGCTCGGTCAGGATCCTGATCAGCGCCTCCCGGTCCAGGTTGTGCACGCTGGTGATGACCGGCAGCCGCCCGACGAACTCGGGAATCATCCCGAACTTCAGCAGGTCCTCGGGCATGACGTCGCCGAACTCGTCGGCCGAGGTGCGATCGGTCTTGACTCGCAGCACCGCGCCGAAGCCCATCCCGCTACGGCCCACCCGCTGCTCGATGATCTTCTCGAGCCCCGCGAACGCGCCGCCGCAGATGAACAGCACGTTCGTCGTATCGATCTGGATGAACTCCTGGTGCGGGTGCTTGCGTCCGCCTTGCGGCGGCACCGAGGCGGTCGTTCCCTCGAGGATCTTCAGCAGCGCCTGCTGCACGCCCTCGCCGGAGACGTCCCTGGTAATCGAGGGGTTC
>DASWAH010000195.1:0-14913 GCA_036391235.1 Streptosporangiaceae bacterium | reverse complement strand
GGGCCGCGCGGCCTTCATCGCGCCGTTGGGTCCGCCGCCGCTGCCGCGCAGCGCGGCGACCGACGAGATCAGCACGACCCGGCCGCCGTCCCGCTCGAGAACCGGCCGGAGCGCCTCGGTCAGCAGCACCGCGGTGAGCACGTTCGACTCGAACGAGTTCTGCCAGTCCTGCCGGATCGCGGTCAGCCGGTCGGGGTCCTGGACGTCGGGGACGAGCCCGCCCGCCGCGGTCACGACGCCGGCGCAGGCCACCCCGGCCGCCTCGACCTTCGACGCCACGCTCAGCGCGCCCAGCTCGGTCGCCACGTCGGCGGCGACCACGTCCACGCCGCTGCCCAGGGCCGCGGTCAGCTCGTCGAGCGGTTCCTTGCGGCGGCCGACCGCGGTGACATGGAACCCGTCGGCGATCAGCCTGCTCGTGACGGCCCGGCCGATGCCCGTGCCCGCCCCGCTGACCACGACTGTCTGGCCCGCGCTCATCGGTCTTCCTCCTTGCTAGCCGGGTGCTGCTCACGGACGTAACGCACGAACACCTCCCCGTCCTCGGCGGCGACAACCTCGCCCGCCGCGAACCCGGCCGACTCCGACACCCGCCGGGAGGCCAGGTTGTCCGGCGCCACGTGGGATTCCAGCCTCGTAACACCGACCGAGGCGGCGTACTCGCACAGCAGCCGCAAAGCCCGCACCGCATAGCCCCGGCGGCGGTCGGCCGCATGGGTCCAGTACGAGACCTCGGCCGATCCGTCCGGCTTGATGCGCAGCTCGCATCCGCCGACCAGCAGGCCGCTAACCGCGTCTCTGACCGCGAAGGGCCTGGTCGGCCCGCCCTGGCGTCGGCATCGGTGTGCCCGTTGAGCACGATCAGGCCGTCGGTCAGAGTGGGCGGACCGGCAGCCACAGGCATCCGGTCATTCTGCCAGCCGCGCCGGCGGCTCCGGTGCCGTCACCGGCCGTCCTGCCCGGTGACGTATCCGGTCAGATTGCCGAGCATTTCGGCCGTGCCCTCCTGGCGAAGTGCCGGGGCCTGCGGCCCGTCGATGCCGTCCAGGTAGGCGCCCTGCTCGGTCCAGGTCAGCGCGGTTCCGTCGCCGTGCTTCACGAACTCGATGGTGGCGAGCGACACCGAGATCCTGGCGTCGTCGGCGTACATCTCGTAGCTGTACACGATGCGCTGGTCCGGCACGATGTCGTAGTAGCGGGCGTCGTACCGGTAGGTGACGCCCTCCATCGTGATGCCGAAGCGTTCCCGCCCGCCCACGCGGAAGTCGAATTCGGTGACGCCGGCGTCGCCTGCCGCTGGCTCCAGGTTGCCGGTGTCGCCCCAGGCGCTCTTGGCCTCGGCTGACGCGAACGCGGCGAACACTCTCGGTGGCGCCGCCGGATAAGTCCGCTCGATCGCGAACGTGTCATGAATGACGGAACTCATGGCCTTCAGGACCCCTCTTCTGTGCGGTTAGTCTCGGCTGCCGTGCTTTCCAGGTAGTCGCCGAGGCGGTCGAGCCGGCGTTCAACCTGCGCACGGCGCTGCGCGATCCAGGATTCGGCCGAGCCGAGCCCGGCCGGGTTGATCCTGCAGGTCCGCGTCCGCCCGGTCTTCTGCGACCTGACCAGGTCACACCGCTCCAGGATCTGGACATGCTGCAGAACCGCGGCGAGTGTCATGGACAGCGGCCTGCCGAGCTCGGTGACCGAGGCGGGGCCCGCGCTCAGCTGCTCGAGCATGAGGCGGCGGGCCGGATCGGCCAGCGCCTGGAACACCCGGTCGAGGTCGGCCGATTGGTCAAGCATACGGTTTAGTATCTGTGCGGCCAGGCAAATAGTCAAGCAAGGGGTTGAGCGTTGCGGACTCTCAGGCCGCCTTGGCCAGCAGGACCGAGGTGGAGGTTCGCAGCGAAGTCTCGAGCACGGTCTGGCGGCGGCGGGGGTCCATCAGGTTCACGCCCATCACCGCGAGGTCCTCAGGTCCCGGCGTCACCACGGTGACCTTGATCCCGCCGGCCCGCAGAGCCTTGACTTCGCGCATGAGCGCGTAGGTGAACAAGGACCTGACCCGGCGCTCCAGCCGGCGGTGCGGCACCCACGGCAGGTCGGCGGTCAGGCTGGCCATCGGAGCGAGTACCCAGACCTCGTCGACGCCCTCCTTGGCCACCAGGCCCAGCGAGGTGGCCGAGCGGACTCCCCCGTCGACGTACCGGCGGCCGTCGATCTCGACCGGCTCGAACCAGCCGGGCACCGAGCACGAGGCGACGACGGCGTCGGCCAGCCGGACCTTCGGGGCGCCGGGCCGGCCGAACACCACACGTTGCCCGGTGTCGTAGTCCACCGCGATCACCCAGGTCTGCTGGTCAACCCAGTGCGGTGCGAGCAGGCACGGTACCCGCGAGTGCAGCAGATGGACCATGGCGTGCAGCGGGGCGTGGCTCTCCCGCCCGACCGGCAGCCAAGCGCTGGCGTGCACGGTGGGATGCACCCGGTGCGGCGCCTTGATCGCGGAGGCCATCAGCCGGGGTGAGCCGAACTTCAGCCGCGGCGGGCGCGGCCACGGGCCGCCGGCCACGTCGTCGAGTTCGGCCAGTGCGCCAATCGGCTCGCCGCGCTGGTGAGCGATCATCTCCTCGATGCTGATTCCGCAGCGGAGCGCGGCCGCCAGGACGCTGCCCGCGCTGGTGCCCACGACCAGGTCGACGTCGCCGACCGACCGGCTGAGACGCTCTTGCACGGCCGGGAGCGCCCCGGTCATCCAGGCCGCGCCCAGCACGCCGCCGGCCCCTAGGACTAGGGCGGTCCGCCGTTGCCCGCCTGAGCGGGACCGGCTAGCGTCCGTCACCGCCGCGCCCGGCGCGCACGTTGGGTGCGTCCGCCATCGGCGGTGAGGCGAACGCTGTGCCCCGATAACTGCCCATAACGCTTTATACGCCACCTCAAGCACGATGCGTACTGGCTAGTAACAAAGATCTTCCCGCGCCACGGCCATGTATGCACGTTGACGCCTCCACCGCCAAACTCAGTACCGCGATAATGTATAATCCAATATCGTGCTAACTGAGATCCTGGATCCTGACTCTTCCGCCCTGCTCGCCCTGCAGCGAGCCGCGCATGTCTCCGTGCGCGTCCTGTCGGCTCATCTCGCCGCGCTCGGCCTGACCGGTTCGGAAATCAACGCGATGGCTAACCTGGCCGACGGCCGTGCACGCGCCGTGTCCGACCTCGCAGCGGCGGCCGGCATCCGGGGCACCACGATGACGAGCGTCCTGGACCGCCTGGAACAGCGCGGCCTGATCCGCCGCGGCCCAGCGCCGTCCGACCGCCGGGCGGTGCTCATCAATCTGACGAGCCAGGGTCGGCCTGTCGCGGAGACGGTCATGTCAGCCGTCGCGGGCCTGGAGCGCCAGGCGCTGGCCCGGCTGCCGGCCGATGATGTTGCCGGACTGCGGTCAGGCCTGAGCGCGTTCTCGGAAGTGTCCCCATGAGGCCGGTCAACGACAGCGAACCGGGCGGCGAGCAGGCCTTCGATGGCCTGATGGCACAGGTGATGGCGAGCGCCGAGCGCTTCGGCCACCGGGAGCACGTCCACCTGACCTGGCTGGCCGTATGCAGGTTCGGGGTACCGGAGGCAATACGCCTGGTCAGCGATGGAATCCAGCGCACCGCCCGGTATGCCGGAGCGCCGCAGAAATATCACGCGACCGTGAGCCGGGCCTGGGTCGAGATAGTCGGGCATCACGCGGGCGAGTACCGGACCGCCGACTTCGCGGCGTTCGCTGACCGGAATCCCGGCCTTCTCAGCAAGCGGCTGCTGACCCGGCATTATTCGTCCGGCCTGCTGGCCAGCCCCGCGGCCAGGACGAACTGGACCGAGCCGGACCTGGCTCCATTTCCCTGGCGCGCCCTGAGGCAGGACGGCTCAGCCAGGTCCTGAAGGACCGGACGGGGCCAGGGCCTGGACGCCGGCCACGAACAGGTCGACACCAAACCGGTAATGGAACTCCGGGTCGTCGCATGCGGTCAGCGGCACAGCCGCCTCGACCAGGTGCGGGTACCGGCCGGGCGGCAGCGAGGCCAGCTCGATCTGCTTGCGACGCTGAATCTCGGCGCGCTCGTCGGCCGGCAGGCCGGGATCGAAACCGGGCTCGCTCGTCACCAGGATGATCCCGGTCCACAGGGCCGAGCGGGCGATCTCGGCTGCGTGCTGGGCGTCGAATCCGGCACCACGCAGGATCGCGAGCGTCGTCTCGGTCGCCGCCCAGTGCGAGGGGCTGAGGCTTGGTTTCTCCATCAGCAAGGTTGACGCGCAGGGATGGGCACGCAACACCTCGATCAGCGACTCCAGCATGCTCCGCAACTGCCCGGACCACGGTGATGCGGGATCGACGTCGGTCTTGATCTCGCCCCAGATCCGGTCAGACAACCCCTCGATCAGCTCTTCCTTGCTGCGGAAGTGCCAGTACAAGGCCATCGGGGTCACGCCGAGAGCGGTCGCGAGCCGCCGGATGGTGAGCGCGTCGAGGCCGTCGGCGTCGGCCAGCGCAAGCGCGCGGTCGACCACCGCGGCCCGGCTGAGCCTGGTCCGCTCTGTCTCGCCCGCCTCGGAAACCGATTTCGTGGCCATCGCTTGACAACTATACGCCGTACAGTCGAAGCTGTACACGTACAATGTATAGGAGAGTCGTACAGGATCGCCGTATAGGAGTGACGTACAGGTACGGCGTACAAGCTAAGCGAGAGGAATCGGCCCGATGGCCAGACGCTGGTGGACCCTGGTGGCGGTAGCCCTCGCCACCTTTATGACCTATCTCGACAACAACGTGATCAATGTGGCCATCCCGACGATCCAGCGCGACTTGCACCTGTCCATCGCGGGGCTTGAGTGGGTGGTCAGCAGCTACGTGCTGGTGTTCGCCGGACTGCTGCTGGCCGGCGGCCGGACCGCGGACGTGTTCGGGCGGCGGCGGCTGTTCTTCGCCGGGACCGTGATCTTCACGCTCGCCTCGCTCGGCGCCGGCCTGGCCGGCAGCGGGGCGGCGCTCATCATCGCCCGGGTCGTGCAGGGACTCGGGGCGGCCCTGCTGGTGCCGACCACGCTGGCGATCATCATCGCTACCTTCCGCGAGCCACGGGAACGGACCGCGGCGATCGGGATCTGGACCGCGATCGGCGCGATGGCGCTGGCGTTCGGCCCGCTGATCGGCGGTTTCATCAGCCAGCACCTGCACTGGGGCTGGATCTTCTTCATCAACGTGCCGGTCGGCGCCGCCGCCCTGGCGATCGCCGCGCTGACCATGGACGTGTCGCGAGACACCAGCGCGGTCCGGCGCCTGGACCTGCCGGGCATGGCCGCCTCCTCGGCGGCGCTGTTCGCACTGACCTACGCGCTGATCGAAGGCCACGACAAGGGCTGGACGTCGGCCTCCATCCTGGGCGCGTTCGCGCTGGCGGCCGTGGCCGGCGCGGTGTTCGTCGCGATCGAGGCGAGGGCCGCTCACCCGATGGTCGAACTGGCCCTGTTCCGCTCCCGGCTGTTCAGCGGGGGGACGGTCACGATGATGCTGTGGGCGTTCGGCATCTTCGGCATCTACTTCTTCACCTCGATCTACCTGCAGGAGATCCTCGGCTTCTCGCCGACCAAGGCCGGCCTGGCGTTCGTGCCGATGGCGCTCTGCCTGGCCGCCGCGGCCGGCGTGGCGGGCCCGGTCTACCAGCGACTCGGCGCACACCGGACGGTCGCGGCCGGGATGGTGCTAATGGCGGTCGGCCTCTACCTGTTCTCGGTGCTCGGGGCAGGCGCCACTTACGCCAGCCTGATGCCGGGCTTCGTGCTGTTCGGCCTGGGCGCGGGGCTGATGCAGGTGCCGCTGACCAACTCGGTGCTGCACGGCCAGCCGTCCGAGCGCGCGGGAGTCGCCTCGGCCTTGCTGAACGCATCCCGCGAGGTGGCCGGACTGTTCGGGATCACCGTGATCGGCGCCATCCTGCGGTCCCGCCAGGGCGGCGCGCTCCGGCACGGGGTCGCCCCGCCGGCCGCGTTCCTCGACGGCTACCACGCTGGCCTGGTCGTGACAGTGGCCCTGCTGGGTGCGGGCGCGGTGATCAGCTACCTGGCCCTGCGGCACCAGCCGCTGGAACCGGCCGCGGTGCCGGTGCCGGTACCGGCCGGCGACGATGCGGGCAGGCCAGGCGAACTCACCGGATCCGGCCGCCGATAGCGCCGGGCCGTCGGCCGCCGAAGCGCCGAACCGAATCCTGAATGATCGGGGTAATTTGCCACGGGTATGGCAGGGAGATCTACCCCCCTCTTTCAGGGTGAGCGGGCGGGGCGGGCGGGTCAGGAACTCTTGGAGGCGCTCCAGGGTCCGCCGCCGGCCCCGCCGTTGTAGGACCAGTGACCAGACATGGAATTGCCGGAGACGGTGCCCGAGTAGGTAATGGCAGTCGAGCCGACCGTGCCGAAACGGATCGACCCGTTCCTGACGATTCCGTTGATCGCCAGCGTGCTCGGCGGCGACGAGATCCTGATCCGGCCCTTCAGCTTCGTGCCGTTCTGCCGCCAGTGCAGCACGAACGTGCCCTGGAAGCTGCCGCTGTACTTGCCTGACCACTTCCCGGTCAGGGCGCCGGCCTGGGCCGTCGCGGTGTGCGACGCCGGCGCGCTCGACGACGTCGCGGGTGCTGTGTTACCGGTGGTGGTCGCGTGCCCCGCGTTGTGATGGGAGCTGCACCCGGCCACGGCCAGTGCGGCCGCGGCGGCGGCCGAGGCCGCGGCAAGCGCGAACCTACTCTGCGACATGCTGATCCTCTCCGACGATAGATCGCTGGGCCGGGCCGGCGGCCAGGGCGGCGGCCAGCGCCGTCACCAGTTCCTGGTCGTCACGGAACGTCGTCCGCTGCCCGGTGGCTACCTCGTCCACGACGCCGCGGAGCCGCGGGCGGCCGGTGCCGCCGCCAGGGCGGCACTCGCTCGCGTCTTCGGCGAGGCGGACGATGAATGTCCTCACGCAGCCGACTATCGGCGGCCGCCCTTTGGCCGGCCTGAAGGTCGTCTTAAGGCCGCCAGGCCGCCGCGTCGGAATAGGCGACAGGTACGACATCGAGCTCGCCCATACGCCGGGCGTAGGCGGCGTAACGCCGCCTGGCTTCCCCGTGCCGCCGCAGCCGCTGCTGCCCGGCGATCAGCGCCAGCCAGGCGTCCTCGTCGTAGGGCTCACGTTCCAGCAGCTGTCCGAGATACTGGCCCGCCGACTCGTCGTCGCCGTGCCCGGCGGCCAGCCGGGCGAGCAGGCGCAGCACCATCACGACTCGCGAGCGGGCTTCCTCCCGGGCCTCCACGGCCCAGTCCTCGTACAGGTCTTCTTCGAGGAAGTCGCCGGCATAGAGCTGCCAGGCCCGGCGCAACGGCGCGGCCGCGGCGGCGCCCTCGCCCTTGGCCATCAGGTCGATCCCCTCGTCGGCGGCCGCGAGGAACTCGGTCAGGTCCACCCCGACCCGGTCGGGCCGCAGGGCGATCGTCCTGGCGTCGGCGACCAGGAAGTAGTCCGGCGGGTGACGGCGGTCAGGGTCCAGCACTTTGCGGATCGTGCTGAGCGCAACCGACAGCCGGTTACCCAGCGGCCCCGGGTCCTCATCAGGCCACAGGGCCTGTGCCGCGGCATCGCGGGTGACCGGGTGCCCGCGCCGGGCGACCAGCACCTTCAGCAGGTCACGGGCCTTGCGCGACTGCCAGGCGGTCATCGGGACCGGCTCGCCTGACCGCAATACGGCGAACCGGCCGAGGGCGACGATCGCGACCTCGCCCGCACGGCCGCGGTGCCCGGCCAGCAGCCCTGGCGCTCCCGCCCCCGGCGCGACCCCGAGCGCTTCGAGCTCCCTGGCCGCCGCGTCGGCGGCTGCCTCGTCGCCGTCGAGGAGGGCTAGGGCCAGCCGCGCCCGCGCCGCTCCGACCGGGTTGCCGACGTCGGTCCACAGATCGATCGCCGACCGCAGCCGGGTCGGATAGCCGGGGACCTGGGCCGCGCCTTGCAGCTCGAGCGACTCGGCCAGCGCGGCCCGGTCGTCGGTCGCCCTGGCCTGGGCCTCGGCCTGCTGGGCGAGCCGGGCCGCGGCCGCGCGGTCGCCCGCCCGCAGTTCGACCTCGGCCGCCGCGCAGAGCGCGGCCGCCCGCTCCAGGCCGCTGGACCTGGTGACTCCTTCTGCCGCCGTCGTGCGGGCGGCTGCGATGTCGTCCTCGGCCAGCACCCTGGCCAGCCCGGCCAGTACGACGACGAGGGTATGGGCGTCGTCGGATTCCTCGGCCAGCGCCCTGGACCGCTCGAACGAAGTGCGTGCCCTGACCAGGTCGCCGCGCTGACGGTGCAGCTCGCCATAGATGAGGTGCGGAACCGAGGCGTGCAGGGATCCAAGGCCCTCGTAGATCGCGGCGGCGTCGGCCGCGGCCCGGCGGGCATCATCGAGCTGGCCGGCCCGCAGGTGCGCCTCGGCCTTGTTGGTGAGCGCGAGCGCGGTGAAGAACCGGTGGCCCGCCCCGGTCTCCAGGGCCCGCTCGGCCTCCGCGATCGCCTGCGGGTAGAGGCCGTTCTCCAGGGCCCGCGAGCTCAGGTTCGCGTGAATCCTGGCCAGCTGGACCCGGTCGCCGCCGTCCCGCGCCGCGACCAGGGCCAGGCGGTACTCCTGCTCGTTGCGCTCCCGCTCGCCCTGGCTGGCCGCGGCCAGGGCCAGCGACACGTGCGCGGCGGCCAGCGCGCACGCGTCACCGCTCGCGCCGGCCTGCCGCAGTGCCGTGCCGGCCATCTGCGCGGCCGGGTCGGCCAGGCCCTGGCTCCACAGCGTCGTGCTCAGCGCGGCCGAGACCATGGCATCGTCAGCCCCCGCCGCCTGCGGACGGTGGGCGGCGGTGAGCATCGCGGCCGAGGACGCCGACTGACCGCGCAGGTACAGCAGCCACCCGTACCGCCAGGCGACGCCGGCGGGCAGCCCGGCGGTTCCGGCCGCCCGCTCGACCCGCGCGAACAGGTCGATCGCCGCGTCCCAGTCGCCGACCGACTGCAGGGCCTCGGCCAGGATGGCATCGAGGACGGGATCGCCGCCGGTACCCGCGGCCCGCAGCACCTCGATCAGGCGGGCCGCCGCGCCCTGCCTGACCAGGTCAGCTCCGCACCGGGCGAGGAAGTCGCGGGCGGTGCCCGACGCCGACGCGGCGTGGCACTCCAGGGCGTCGCCAAGCCTCCCGTGCTCCTCCAGCCAGGCCGCGACCGCGGCCCTGAGCGCACCGGGCGGCTCGGCCACCGCGCCGGCCAGGACCGGTGACAGCCTGTAGAAACCGGGCGCTCCCGCCTCGACCAGCAGCCCGCGTTCCCGCAGGCTCTCCAGGGCATCGGCCGGCGCCCCGGCTGCGACGCCGCCGAGCAGCCCGACGTCGACCGCCGGCACCAGTGCCGCCACCGTCAGCACGCGCCTGGCCGCGTCGTCCTCGGCCGCCACCAGCTCCCTGGCGAAGTCCCTCCATACCTGGCCGCGGCTGTGCCGCAGCCGCCCGAGTTCGCTGGCCCGGCCCGCCTGATCAAGCCGGTCGAGCCGGTCTAGCAGCAATTGCAGCGCGGCCGGCCAGCCTTCGGTCAGCGACCAGCATTCGCCGGCCATGGCCGGTCCGGCGCCGGGCAGCCGCAAGCCGACCAGCTCGGCCGTCTCCCCCGCTGTGAAGCTCAGGTCCCTGGCCGTCACCTCCAGCAGCTCGCCGCGCCCTTGCGCGCCGCCGAGGCCGAGGGCGGGCAGGTTCCGGCCGGACAGCACCAGGTGCAGTCGCGGGGGCGCCTCCAGCGCCAGCACCCGCAGCAGGTGGCTCGCCGCCTCGTCGGGCCCCACGCACTCCAGGCCGTCGACGATCAGCAGCAGGTCACCGGCCAGCCGGTCCGCGAGATCGCAGATCAGCGCGGCCCGCCGCTCGGCCAGCACGTGCCGGTCGTCGGAACCGGTCGCGGCGGCGATCGCGGAATCCCGCGGGGCCGGCGCCTCCCCGAGCGCGGCTGCGATCCTGGCAGCTAGCGACTCGGCCTGGGAGTCCGCGGGCCGCAGCCGGACCCAGGCGGCCGGACCGTCCGCTGCGACGCCGACCAGGGCCGTGGTCTTGCCGTACCCGGCCCCCGCGACCACCAGGGTGGCCCGGCGCTCGCGGGCGCCGGCCAGCAGCGCGGTCACCCGGGGCCTGGCCAGCGTGGCGTGCCCGCGCACACCACCGCCCGGCACCAGGCCGGGCGGGGTATCGCTCACCCGAGGAGTCTAAAGGCGCAAGCGGCCCGCAGGCCGCCGCCGGGAAGCACCGGCGCCCGGGAGCCCGGACCGGCCGGCGATTCCGGTCCGCCCGGTGACCGTGCGTGATCACCATGATCACCCCGGTATCCTGGTTCCCGAGGAGAACGCCGCAGTTCCCGACCCGGCAACGGCGCCGCGGGCGGCACCCGGGCCAGCACGACTTCCGGCCTGCCCCGCATCCTGACCTCACCGCAACAGATAGGGCGACTGAGACCATGCCCACGGTCTATAACTTCAGCGCCGGCCCGGCCGTCCTGCCGCAGGCAGTGCTCCGCCAGGCCCAGGCCGAACTGCCCGACTGGCACGGCACCGGCATGAGCGTGATGGAGATGAGCCACCGCGGCCGCGATTTCCGCGCGATCGCGGAGGCCGCCGAGTCCCGCCTCCGCGAGCTCATGGCCATCGGCGACGACTACCGCGTGCTGTTCCTGCAGGGCGGCGCAACCGGGCAGTTCGCGGCGATCCCGATGAACCTGTCTGAGCAGCCAGCCGCGGCCGACTACGTGATCACCGGAAACTGGGGCAAGCGCGCGCACGCCGAGGGGGCCAGGTACCTAGACCAGGTCAACGTGGCCGCGGCGGCTAGCCCGAGCACGTACGTGCCGCCGGCCGCCAGCTGGCGGCTTACCGACGGCGCGGACTATGTGCACGTCACGCTCAACGAGACCATCCAGGGCGTCCGCTTCGCCGAGGTGCCAGACACCGGTTCGGTCCCCCTGGTCGCCGACGTCAGCTCAATGATCTTGAGTGAGCCGATCGACGTCAGCAAGTTCGGCGTGCTGTACGCAGGCGCCCAGAAGAACATCGGCCCGTCCGGCCTGGTCGTCGTCATCGTGCGGGAAGACCTGCTCGGCCGGGCCCGCGCGCTGACGCCGCAGGTCTGGAACTGGACCGAGAACGCCAAATCCGATTCCATGATCAACACTCCGCCGACCTACGCCTGGTACATCGCCGGGCTGGTCTTCGACTGGCTCGCCGGGCAGGGCGGTCTGCGCGCCGTGGCCGAGGTCAACCGGCGCAAGGCGAGCAAGCTGTACGCGGCCATCGACGGCTCGCCGTTCTACGCGAACCCGGTCGCCCTGGCTAACCGGTCGCTCATGAACGTGCCGTTCACGCTGGCCAGGCCCGAACTCGAGCCGGACTTCCTGGCCGGAGCCCGGGCCGCCGGGCTGGTCAACCTGGAGGGTCACCGCAGCGTCGGCGGCATGCGGGCCAGTATCTACAACGCCATGCCGGAAGCGGGCGTCGACGCGCTCATCGAGTTCATGAAGGAGTTCGAGGCCGCTCATGGCTAAGTTCCAGGTACGGACCTACGACGCGATCTCGCCGGCCGGACTGCGCCGGTTCAGCGGCGACTACACCGTCGAGCCGGACGCCGACCAGCCGGATGCCATCATGCTGCGCTCGTTCAGCCTGCACAGCGTGCCGGTCGACAGCAGCGTGCTGGCCATCGGCCGGGCCGGCGCGGGCGTGAACAACATCCCGGTCGAGGACATGACGGCCAGGGGCGTCGTGGTGTTCAACGCGCCGGGCGCGAACGCCAACTCGGTCAAGGAACTGGTCGTCGCGGGCATGCTGCTGGCGGCCAGGAACCTGCCGGCCGCCCTCGGTTACGCGGCCGGCCTGCCCGAGCAGGACATGAAGAAGGCGGTCGAGCGGGGGAAGAAGCAGTTCGCCGGCCGCGAGATCGCCGGCGGAACGCTCGGCGTGATCGGGCTCGGCGCGATCGGGTACCGGGTCGCCAATACGGCGGTCAGCCTCGGGATGCGCGTGCTCGGTTATGACCCAGGAGTTAAGGAACACCATGCCGCGGAACTGTCGCCGCAGGTGCACAGGGTCAACAACCTGGAACGCCTGCTCGCCGAGAGCGACTTCGTCACCCTGCACGTCCCGCTGACCGACGGCACCGCTCAGCTGCTCGACGAGCCGAGGATCGGGCTGCTGCCAGAAGGCGCGGTGCTGCTGAACTTCGCCAGGGACGAGCTGGTGGATGAGCGTGCGCTGCTCGCCGCCCTGGACTCCGGCCGGGTCGGCTGCTACGTGACCGACTTCCCCAACCCGGTCGTGCGCGGTCACGACAAGGTGATCATGCTCCCCCACCTCGGCGCGAGCACCAGCAGCGCGGAGGACAACTGCGCGATCATGGTGGCCGACGAGATCCAGGACTTCCTGGAAAACGGCAACATCCGTCATTCGGTGAACTTCCCCGCGGTGTCGCTGCCCCGGCGCGGCTTCACCAGGCTTACCCTCGCCCACCGCAATGCGCCCGGCGTGATCGCGGACTTCTCCCGGGTCATCAGCGGGGCCGGCATCAACGTGGTCGAGCTGATCAACGACTGCCGGGGCGAGTTCGCCTACTCGATCATGGAGCTCGAGGCGCCTGAGCTGCCCGCTGCCGTCGTCGCCGAACTGGAGCGGATGCCCCAGCTGCTGCGGTTGCGGGTGCTCGGCGAGCCGTCCTGACCACGAGCGTGTTACGCGGACGCAGCCCGTTTCGTCTGCTGCATGAGGAGGAAGTCAGCAGACGAAGGAGGAAGTGTCATGCGAGTGTTCGTCGCCGGAGCGACCGGTGTGGTCGGACGGCAGCTTGTGCCCCAGCTCATCGCGGCCGGCCACCAGGTCACGGCCACGACCAGGAACCCCGCCAAGACCGCGGAGCTGGCCCGGCTGGGAGCCGAGCCCGCCGTAGTCGACGGACTGGACGCGGTCGCCGTCGGCGAAGCCGTGGCCAGGGCCGAGCCCGAGGTCGTGGTGCACCAGATGACCGCGCTGGCCGGGGACTTCGACCTGCGGCACTTCGATCGGACCTTCGCCGCTACCAACGCGCTGCGCACGACCGGTCTGGACAACCTGCTGGCCGCGGCTCAGGCCGCGGGGGCACGCCGGATCATCGCGCAGAGCTATGCGGGCTGGGTCAATCCCAGGACCGGCGGACCGGTCAAGACCGAGGACGATCCCTACGATCCCGACCCGCCCGCAAGCGTGCGGCCGACGCTGGCCGCGATCAGGCACCTCGAGCGAGCTGTGCTCGCGTCGCCCCTGGAGGGGGTCGCGCTGCGGTACGGCAGCCTGTACGGCCCGGGCGCGACCGACGTGATGGTGGACATGATCAGGAAGCGGCAGGTGCCGATCATCGGCAGCGGCGCCGGAGTCTGGTCGTTCCTGCACGTGCAGGACGCCGCCAGCGCCGTGGTCGCCGCGCTCGGCGATGCGCCGGCCGGTGTCTACAACGTGACCGACGACGAACCCGCCCCGGTCGCGCAATGGCTGCCGGTGCTCACCGCCGCGGTCGGGGCCAAGCCGCCGCTGCGGCTGCCGGCCTGGATCGGGCGGCTCGCCGCGGGCGAGACCGCGGTCGTGATGATGACGCAGCTTCGCGGGTCATCGAACGCCAAGGCCAAGCGGGAGCTTGGCTGGATGCTGGCCTGGCCGACGTGGCGGGACGGCTTCGCCCGCGGCCTGTACTCGATAGCGTCTGGAAAGACGTCGGAGGGCTCAGGAGGGTCGTCCCCCCGGGCTGGCACCGCGCGATGACCGCCGAGGCCTTCGGCGACCTGCGGCCGCTGCTGTTCGCGATCGCCTACCGGATGCTGGGCAGTGTCAGTGAGGCGGAGGACATCGTCCAGGAGGCGTTCCTGCGTTACCACCGGGTGGTCACCGGGCAGGCCGGCGGCGAACGGCCGCCGGAGTCACCGAAGGCCTACCTGTCCGCGGTGACCACCCGGCTGTGCATCGACCATGCCCGCTCGGCCCGGGTCAGGCGGGAGACCTACGTCGGCGAATGGCTGCCGGAGCCGCTGCTCACCGCCGGGGGCGGGCCCGGTACGGCGGTGGCGGCCGGCACCAGCCTGACCGCGGGCGACCCGGCCGAGCTGGCCGAGCGCTCCGACACGCTGTCGATGGCCTTCCTGCTGCTGCTGGAGCGGCTGTCCCCGGTCGAGCGGGCTGTGTTCCTGCTGCACGACGTGTTCGGCTACGGCTACGACGAGATCGCGCCCATCGTCGGCCGCGGCAGCGATGCCTGCCGCCAGCTGGCCTACCGGGCCCGCCAGCACGTCGCCGAGGGCCAGCGCCGTTTCGAGGCACCGGCCGCGCACGGAGCCGAGCTGGCCAGCCAGTTCTTCGCCGCGATGGCCGCGGGCGACGTCGACGGCCTAGTCGCGATGCTGGCTACCGATGCCGTGCTGACCGGTGACAGCGGCGGTGCGCGTCCGTCCTGGCCACGCCCCATCGCCGGCGCGGACCGGGCCGGGCGGGTGCTGGCCGCCCTGGGCCGGGAGCTGGCCGAGGTGGGCGGCTCGGTCCGGGTTACCGAGGTCAACGGCCAGCCCGGGGCACTCTTCCTGGACGCGTCGGGCGCCCTGATCAGCGTGATGGCCCTCGATCAGGACGGCGACCAGATAACCGCCGTGCACAGCGTGCTGAGCCGGGAGAAACTACGTCATCTCGGACCGCTTGCCGACATTCCCGCCTTGCTCGCGCAGACCAGCCGGCCGGGACGCGTTGCCGGGCGGCCCGGGCCGCGCTAACTTGCCAGCGTGGAGCCGACCGATGCG
The DNA here is from genome assembly GCA_036391235.1 of Streptosporangiaceae bacterium. Lineage (GTDB taxonomy): Bacteria > Actinomycetota > Actinomycetes > Streptosporangiales > Streptosporangiaceae > Chersky-822. The sequence goes on along the minus strand of DASWAH010000195.1, from coordinate 58 downwards.
CTGCTGGCCGAGCGGCTGGCGGCCGGCGACGACCACGCGCTGGCCGAGGTCTTCGACC
>DASWAH010000194.1:0-3956 GCA_036391235.1 Streptosporangiaceae bacterium | reverse complement strand
TCGTCCGTGCAGGACGCCTCCGACCTGGCCGCGGACACGGCGACCTTCGGCAAGATGCCGATCGTGCGGGTCTACTACCCGGGTCTGCCGGCCAGCAATGCCTGGTCGGGCGGCCTGGCCTCGGCCAATCACTCGGCCGTCATCGTGAGCTTTAAGGCCCTGCCGAAGGACATCCTGTCCGGGGCCGACGATGCCGCGCTCAAGCACTTCTTCGACACCGCACCCAGCGGCCACCCCATCTACTACACCTACTACCACGAGCCTGAGGACAACATCGCGGCCGGGCAGTTCACGCTGAGCGGGTACAAGGCGGCCTGGGCCCGTGTGGTCAAGCTGGCCGACGAGGCGCATAACCCGGCCCTGCACTCCACGCTGATCCTGATGTCCTGGGACCTGGTCGCGGCGTCGCACCGGCACTGGAAGGACTACCTGCCGGGCGGCGGGATCATCAGCACCCTCGGCTGGGACGCGTACCCGACCGGCAGCGCGACCAACAACCACCCGGTCCTGCAGTCGGCCTCCGGCTTCATGGGGCCAGCCATCGCCGCATCCAAGAGCGTCGGCCTGCCGTACGGCTTCCCCGAGTTCGGCCTGTCGACCGCGAACGGACGGCCCGGCTGGCTCAAGGGCGTCGGGAAGTACATCATGCACAGCGGCGCCCTGTTCGCCAGCTACTTCGACGGCAACGCGCAGTACCCGACGCTGCGGCTGACCGACGCCGCCTCGCAGGCGGTGTGGCGCGGGTTCGTGACCGCGTCCCGGACTGGCGTGCCGGTTCCCGGGCCCTCTCCGTCGCCGAAGCCCACTCCATCGCCCTCGACCACGCTGCCGCCAGCCCCCGGCCCGACCGTGTCGAACCTGGCCCTGGCCGCGTCGTCGGTGAGCGCCGGATCGGAGCAGGGGACGACGCTGTCGTTCGCCCTCTCCCAGCCGGCCGACGTCACGATCTGCGTGCTGAACGGCCACGGACACGTGGTGCGGACGATGGCCAGGCCGCTGGCCAAGGCGGGCACCAACACGGTGGCCTACCTGACCTACCGGCGGGCCGGTCACCAGGTGACGGCCGGGCAGTACACCGTCGTCGTGGTCGCGGCTAACTCGCACGGCAGTTCCTCGCGGTCAGCGGCGCTCACTATCACGCCGTAGGCACCGCGAAACGGCGACATGATCGGGCCCGGGCCGCGTCAGCGGCCCGGGCCCGACCGGTTAACCGGTGCTAGTTGTACGGCAGGAAGCAGATGCCGGCCAGGTTGCTGACCCCGTTGCAGTTCTGGGTGCCCTTGTAGTTGTCGCTGGCGATCCACAGGCCTGCGCTGGTGACCAGCATGTCGTCGGCCCCTAGCCCGCGGCCCCGGCTGTAATAGGCCGAGTTCGACGAGTTGACGTACAAGGCGCCGTTCGCCGGGTCGAGCCCTTCCAGGCCCGGCGCGTCATAACCGCCGGGGCCGAGGGTGTCACACGCCTGCGCGTTCATCGAGTACCGCTCGTGGCCGCCGAAGTAGACGGCGTGCGCATCGGCCGCCACGGTGTAGAGCGAGTCGCACCCGGTCTGGTTCGTCCAGGTCGCCGGGACCGAGGTCTGCGTGGCCGGGAGGGCCATGGCGACGTCGCACGGAGTGCCGGGCGGACGCGGGCCGTGGGTGCTGATGCCGGGTTCGTGGTAGCCGGTCGTCGCCACGTAGACCGTGGAGTCATCGGGTGACCAGGCCGCGGCCCGGGCCCAGAACCCCTCCACGCACGTCACCGAGAACAACGGCGAGGTCCAGCCGGTCACCGCGGCCTTGGTCCCGCCGATGTTGATCATGAACATCTGCTTCCTGGCCACCCCGCCGGCCGAGGAGAACTTGCCCTCGACCAGGTCCAGCGTCCCGCCGTGGCTGATCTGCTGGTTGTAGACCTGGCTGCCCTTGATCGACAGGTTCAGGAAGCCGTCGCTCTGGCCCGTCGACGGGCTCAGGCTCACCATGTAGGGGATGCTCGCACCGTTGATCGAGGTGAAATTGCCGCCGGCCAGCAGATGATTGCCCGCGACGGCCAGGGTGTCCACGCCCGCGTTGGCGCTGTGCGCGAAGCTTGTCACCACGTTGCCCGTCGTCGTGCTGATCTCGGCGATGTTGCTCACGCTAGTGCCATTGATCTTGGTGAAATGACCGCCGACGTACGCGTTCGCGCAGTTGCCGTTGACGAAGGCGATCGAGTTGACCGCGGCCGCGCCGTCCTCGTCCACGCTCGTGCTGCCGCTGACCACGGCCGGGGCCCACGACGTCATCTTGAACGGCGAGGTCGCGCTGAAACTGAAGATGTCGGTCCGCGCATAGGTCGAGCTGCCCTGCTTGATCTGGGTGAACGAGCCGACCGCGTACATGGTGCCGCCGCACTGGACCAGCTGGCGGATCTGCTCGGTCGAGCTCGAGACCGCCGCCAGGTGAGGGGTGTTAGCCGCCGGTACCGCCGACACCACCCCGGAAGGCGGCGACTCTCCGCCTGTGCCGGCCACCGCGGCTTGCATGCCCGCTGCCAGCACAGCACCAGTTACCGTCACGACCGCCAGCCATTTCCGCACGAATATCCCCCTCGCAGTCATCTGATTCCGCCGGCCAGGTCACGCCATCGGCCGCGAGCGCTGCCGCAGCCACTAACCGCCACTAACCGCGCGTATGACGAAGACGCCGAATTGGTCCGGAAGGTTGACAGAAGGTTACGGAGCGGCCGCTGGTCGCGGTCAGGCGGCCGGTGCGGTGATGGGGGGGCTGACCGAGGCCGCGTGGGCGGTGGTCTTCTTGAGCACCGCCCGCACCTGGGCTCCGGCGTACTGCGGCGGCAGCGTGACGATGACCGGCACGCCGTGCTGGCCGAGCTGGCGGGTCTTGACGTCCAGCCACCCGCTCCCCGACCAGGCCTGCACGACCACGTCGTCGCCCGGGCTGGCCAGCGGGACGCTGACCGACACCGCGAGGTGTTTCTTGCCCTTCACCTGGGCCGCGGCGATGGTCACCGGCAGCACGACGGTCACCGAGGCCGTCGCGCTCGCATCGCCTGACCCGTCGGTGAAACGGAAGCTGGTGTTGACCGTCAGCGCGGCCGTACGCACGACGGCGGTGCCATCAGCCCGGGTGGTCACGGTTCCGGCCGCGGTCCAGCCGGTCTGCCCGGCCGGCTGCTCTTGCAGGGTCAGCCGGATGGCCCGGGCAGGCTGGCCGTGCGCGCTCGCGCGGGCCGAGATCACGGCGTGGGCATCCGCGGCGATCTGGGCGGCCTGGGGCGTGATCGCGATCGCGATCGCCGCAGGCGAGCCCGACCGGCTGCGTGCCGGCCGGCCCGGCGTCGGCTTAGCCGAGCCGGACCGGCCGCGGCCGGACCCGCTGCGGGAGGGGGCTGGCTGGCCCGGGGACGAGGATCGGCCTGGTCCGGCCGAAGCGGTGACGTGCCCGTGCGGCCGGTGGCCCGAGGCCGACGGTCCTGACTGACCAGGGCTGGGCACCCCTGCGAACCCGAGTAGGTGATACGCGGCCCGCTGGACCGGCGCGGGCAGTACCTCGGCGTAGGCGGCGCCGATCATCGCCACGATGACGACCGCGGCCGCCGAGGCCAGAGCGGTGAGCGGCCGCCAGGACGGGGGCCTGGCAGCCGGCCGGGCCTGGCGGCTCCGGTGGCCGGCCGCGGTGGCCACGCGGAAGGCGGCCAGCGCCTGCGGCTCACCGGCCAGCTCGTCGGCCGACCCCGGTGCGGTGAGCGCCCCGAAGACCTTGTCCAGGCCAGCACGATCCAGGTCAAGGCGGTCCAAGCCGGCCCGGGCCGGGTCAGGCGCCGCTCCGGCGCCTCGGTTCGTTCGCCAGTCCCCGCTCACCAGCTCACCTCCGGCCCGCGGCTGGATCGGCATTCCTGGACGTGGCGGCACCCGCCGGCCGGCCCGGAGGGAGCACCGGGCCGCCCAGTGACTGCACGTCGGGGTGCGC
>DASWAH010000193.1:0-4403 GCA_036391235.1 Streptosporangiaceae bacterium | reverse complement strand
CCATCCGCAGGGTCATCTAACGATCTGCGCGTATTGGCGAGTCTCCCGCCGGAGCCCAGGGCCGTCACGGTAGCGTGAGCGCAGGTCAGCGGCTGCTCGCCGGCCTGCGGGCGATGAACAAGAACGGAGAACTGTGCAGATCAGCCCCGTGAACGCAGGCGAGACGGCCGCAGAGTTCGCCGTCGGCCTGGCCGAGCCGCCGCTCGCCAGCCAGCCCGCTCCGGCCGAGACCGGCCGCTGGCGGCGCTGGCAGGCCGAACTAAGCGGTCCCGTCGCCTGGCCGGTTGCCGTCTACGCGGCCTCGAGGATGCTCTTGCTGCTGGTCACGGCCGTGCAAGCGATCGCGGGCCAGCCGTTCACGAAAGAGCCGTTCCGGTTCGACGCCCGCTGGTACCTGCTGCTCGCCGAGCACGGCTATCCGACCGTCCCGCTGCACGCCAAGTCGACGCTCGGCTTCTTCCCGCTGTATCCGCTGGTGCTGCGCGGCTTCGGCTGGATCTTCATGCTGCCCGTGCCCGTCGCCGCGCTGGCCACCTCGCTGCTCGGCGGGCTGATCGCCGCTGTCCTCGTGCAGCGGCTCGCGGCCGGATGGTGGGGCGAGCAGACCGCGCGCCGGGTCACCGTGGCCTTCTGCCTGTTTCCTGGGGCGATCGTATTCTCGATGGCCTACTCCGAGTGCCTGACGATCCCGCTCGCCGTCGGCTGCCTGCTGGCGCTCAGGAACCGCCGCTGGGTGATCGCCGGCCTGACTGCCGGGCTGGCCACCGCGGTCGAGCCGGTCGCTGTCGTGCTGGTCGTCATCTGCCTGGTCGCGGCGCTCCGCGAGCTCAGGGCGGCCGGCTGGCGCGACCGTGCCGCGTTGCGCAGCCTGGCCGCGCCGCTGCTGTCCCCATTCGGGATCGCCGCGCTGGCGGTCTTCCTGTGGGCCTGGACCGGTACTCCGTTCGCAGTCTACCTGGCCCAGCACTACGGCTGGCACCAGCAGAACCAGCCGCTCGCCCTGGCCGGCCTGCCGGTTGCCCGCCGCATTCTCAGCGACCACGCCCACCTGCTGACCCACTTCCTGACCTGGAACATCCTCGACGGCGTGGTCGGTGCCATCTTCCTGGCGTTCTCGATCAGGTACCTCGTCAGGTACCGGCACGAGCTGACCGCCGGCGCGCTGCTGCTGCCGGTCGGCATCGCCGCGATCACGGTCTGGTCGATCCTGACCCCGCCGAACGCCCGCATGCTGCTGATCGCGTTCCCGGCCGTGATGATCTGGGGCCGCCGCTTCCGCGGCCGGTCGTTCGCCGTCTTCACCGCCGCCGAAGCCGTCCTGCTGATCTGCACCAGCGCGCTGACCTTCTCCGGCCACATGCTGCCTTAACCGCGCCAGCCCTGGCGGGCAGGCGGCCTGACCAGGCCGGTCCAACCGCGGCGGGATGTTCCACGTCCTATGCAGTAAGGACAGTGCGGCGGGCGGAGGGTTCGTCATGCGGGCTATGGCGATCATCGGAGCAGGTGTTCTCGGGCTGACGGCGGTGGCCGGCTGCGGCGGCGGTGCCAACCCACCCCGGTCGGCAGCCCCGTCGCGGGTACGCCAGGCCGACGCGGCGCCGTGCCGCCCGGCCGACCTCGTCTGGCGGCCCGACGGCCCGCTGGTCGGGATGACCGGCGAGCACTCCGAGGTGTACTACCTGGTCAACCAGGGGACGTCGGCCTGCTCGGTGCGCGGCTACCCGACGGTCGAGCTGTACGACGCGGCCGGGCGGAAGCTGCCGTTCCGGTACGCCCACGGCGGCGGCCCGTACATCACCAAGAAGAAGCCCAAGACCGTGTCGCTGCGGCCGGACACCGCCGGTTACGTCGTGATCGCCAAGTACCGCTGCGATCGGGGCATCACGTCCGACGCCGCCTCGGTCACGCTGAGCCTGCCCCTGATCGGCGGCGGCGCAGCCAGTCGCCATCTGCGTCTGTCCGTGACCGGCCCGCGCGGGCTCTCGTACTGCCTGGGCGGCCCGCACGACCCCGGCCAGCTCGTCACCATCTCCCCGCTCGTGCGCTTCCTGCAGGAGACCCTCCCCGCTCACTGAACCCCGCCGCCTCCCCGCCGCGCCGCCTCCCTCGCTGCGTCCCCGCGCCGCCTCCCGCGCCTCCCGCGCCGCCGCCCGCCGCGAGCGGCCTCTCGCCCGTCCGCGCAGCTCATGATCAAGTGGAGTTACCCCGGCCATAGCAGGGTTTGTCCACCTGATCATGGATTCCGGGGGCGCCGGGGCGGGCCGCAGCGCTTCAGCGGCTCTCCGGGCCCGCAAACGGAGCGGTCATTCCGGTTGTGCTAACCTCGCCGGTCTTAACGGAATACGGGTTCCGGTTAGTTCGAGGAGGCAGGACGTGGCGGACCAAGGCGTGCGCGGGCATCCCCCGGTGACCTTCGCCGTGCTGGCGCTGGGGGTCGGCGCGTTCGCACTGCTGCAGTCGCTGGTGATCCCGGTGCTCACCACCGTGCAGCACGATCTGCACACGACGCAGAGCACGGTCACGTGGGTGCTGACCGCCTACCTGCTGTCGGCGTCGGTGATGACCCCGATCCTGGGCCGGGTCGGGGACATGACCGGCAAGAAGCGCGTGTTCGTCGGGACCCTGATCGCGCTCGCGGTCGGCTCGCTGCTCGCGGCCCTCGCTCCGTCGATCGGCGTCATGATCGTCGCCCGGGTCATCCAGGGCTTCGCCGGCGGCATGCTCCCGGTCGCGTTCGGCATCATCCGCGACGAGTTCCCGCCCCACCGGGTCGCGGGGGCGGTCGGCACGATAGCCGCGCTGACGGCGGTCGGCGCGGGCCTCGGCATCGTGCTGGCCGGCCCGATCGTCTCGGCCCTGGATTACCACTGGCTGTTCTGGCTGCCGCTAATCCTGACCGTCGTGGCCGCGATTACGGCCATCTTCTTTGTGCCCGAGTCTCCGGTCAGGACGCCGGGCCGCATCAGCCTGCTACCCGCCGTGCTGCTGTCGGCCTGGCTGGTCGCGCTGCTGGTCGCGCTGAGCCAGGCCCCGTCCTGGGGCTGGCACTCGGCCAAGACGCTCGGGCTGATCGCGGCCGCGATCGTGCTGCTGGCCGGCTGGCTGTTCGCCGAATTGCGGGCGGCCACCCCGCTGATCGACATGAAGATGATGCGCAGGACCGCGGTCTGGACCAACAACCTGGTCGCGCTGCTGATCGGCATCGGGATGTACGCCACGTTCGCGTTCCTGCCCGAGTTCGTGCAGACACCGGCCGTGGCCGGCTACGGATTCGGGGCGAGCATCACCCAGTCCGGCCTGATGTTGCTGCCCTCGGCGATCACAATGTTCGTGGTGGGCATCTTCGCCGGCCGGCTGGCGGCCAGGGTCGGCGGCAAGGTGCTGGTCATCGCCGGCTGCCTGATCGGGGCGGGCGCGATGGCGATCCTGGCCTTCGCGCACCACTTCCGGTGGGAGATCTACCTGTCCAACGCCCTGATGGGCGTTGGCTTCGGCCTGGTGTTCTCGGCCATGTCCGCGCTGATCGTCGCGGCCGTGCCGCGGTCGCAGACCGGGGTCGCGAGCGGCATGAACGCCAACATCCGCACGATCGGCGGCAGCATCGGCTCGGCCGTGATGGCCAGCATCGTGACCTCCCAGCTCATGCCGACCGGACTGCCGAAGGAGTCCGGTTACACGACCGGGTTCGCGGTGATGACCGGCGGCCTGATCCTGGCCGCGCTGGCGGCCCTGCTGATCCCCTCGGTCCGGCGGCTGGCCCAGGCCGGCGACCAGCCCGAGCACGCCGAGCTGGCGATGGTCGCGGGCGGGACGGTCGTGGGTGACGAGAGCGAGTAATCAAGCCGGCCGCGTCGGCCAGGGCGTGCCCGCTCAGACACCCCAGGCCAGGGCATTGCGCCGCGACGCGGTGCGCAACGCCGAGCGGATCCTGGACAGCGCGCGCGAGGTCTTCGGAGAATCGGGTGCCGAGGCGTGCATCGAGGAGATCGCGGCTAGGGCCGGCGTCGGCGTCGGGACCGTCTACCGGCGGTTCGCGAGCAAGGACGCGCTGATGGACGAGCTGCTCAGGGTCGCGATCGAGGACCTCAGCGCGGCCGCCGAGCTGGCGCTGGCCAGGCCGGACGGGCACGGCCTGGAAGACCTGCTCCGGGCGTTCGGCCAGTCGTTCGCCGACCACGCCGGGTACGCGCACCTGCTGCTGGACCGCAAGCACGACCCGGCCGACGCGCGCCGCCTCCGGGCCGCGATCGAGGAGCTGACCGCGCGGGCCGCGGCGGCCGGGACGATCGGCCCCGGGGCCGGGCTGGGCGACGTCATGACGCTGATCGCCGCCATGCGCGGGCTCCTGCACGGCCCGGACGCGGAGAGCACGACGGTCTGGCCGCGGTTCCTCGACCTGCACC
>DASWAH010000192.1:0-2899 GCA_036391235.1 Streptosporangiaceae bacterium | reverse complement strand
TCGGCGACCGCCGGGTGGGCGTGCAGCACGTCCTCGATCTCCAGCGGGTAGACGTTATAGCCGCCGCGGATGATCAGCTCCTTGCTGCGGCCGACGATGAACAGGAAGCCGTCCTCGTCGAAATAGCCGAGATCTCCGGTGTGGAACCAGCCGCCGTCGAAAGCCTCGGCGGTCGCCTCCGGGTTGTCCAGGTACCCCTTCATCACGTGCAGGCCCCTGGTGACCACCTCGCCGACGTTCTCCTGTCCAGGCGGCAGCGACTTCCCTTCCGCGTCCCAGACCTGGGTCTGGGTGCCCCAGATCGGCTTGCCCACGCTGTAGACGCGGCGATCGGACTCGCTGCGATTGAAGGTCGTGGTCGCGGCGGTCTCGGTCAGCCCGTAGCCCTCCAGGATCAGCACGCCGAACCGGCCCTCGAAGGCGTCGAGCACCGGGCCCGGGATAGACGCGCCGCCGGAGATGGCGATCCGCAGCGAGGACAGGTCGAACTCGTCTAGGTCTGGGTGGCTGAGCAGGCCGATGAACATGGCCGGCACGCCCTCGAAGATCGTCGCCCGGTCCCGCTGCACCGCGGTGAGCACGGCCACGGGGTCGAACCGCGGGATGAGCGACATCGTGCAGCCGAACCGGACGCATACGTTGAGGATGCTGGACAGGCCGAAGATGTGGAATAGCGGCAGCACCGTGATCACCACGTCGTCGGTTCGCACCCCGAACAGGCGGCCCGGGATGTCGGCGTTCATGTACAGCTGCATGTGGGTCAGCTCGGCGCCTTTCGGGCGGCCGGTAGTACCCGAGGTGTACATGATCACCGCGGTGTCGGACATCGCGGTGTCGGCCAGGCCGGTGCCGCTGGGCGGCGCGGCCAGGAGCTGCTCGAACGGCAGCGCGGCCGGCGTGGCCTCGGGCAGGCCGACGGCGTAGACCTGGCTCACCCCCGCGGCGGCGGCCCCGGCCGACGCGTCGGGCAAGATGCCGGCCCAGGTAATGAACACCCTGGCCGCGCTGTGCTCGAGGTGGAACGCCACCTCGGGCGGCTTGTACAGGACGTTCAGCGGGACCACGACGCCGCCGGCCCGCAGGACGCCGAAGTAGGCGATGACGAACTGCGGGATGTTCGGGAGCTGGATGGCGACCCGGTCGCCTGGCCGCATCCCGGCCAGCTCCAGGCCGGCCGCGAGGCGCCCGGACAGGGCGTCCAGTTCGCCGTAGGTGAGCCGCCCGCCGCCGTACAGGATGGCCGGCTTGCCGGGCGTGGCCGCTGCGGTCTCGCTCAGGATGACCGCGAGATTGAACTTCATTGTGCTGAACCCTTCACTCGATCCGGCGGCCCGCGGCGGCCCGGCCGCCGGATCCCTCCAGGCCGGCCGCGCTTACCCAGCGGCTGATCGCGGCCGCGCATGGGGCCGGTGCTTCCAGCTGCGGCACATGGCCGACGCCGGACAGGATCTCGACCGTCCAGGACGGGTGCGCGCGGGCCGCGCCCGCGGCCACCGTGACCGGGACCAGCCGGTCGGCCGCCCCGTGCAGGAGCAGCACCGGGTCGTGCACGGCCGCGATACGGCGCTGATAGGCCTGGCCGCGCAGGTATCCGGCCATCGCCAGGACCGAGCGCATCGCTACGGCGAAGTCGCGGCCAGCCTCGGTAAAGCCGGCCCGCTGCCTGGCCAGCTCGACGTGCCGCCCGACCACGTCGGCAGGCACCCTGGACGGGTCGGCGCAGCACAGTGACAGCACGCCGGCCACGGCCGCCTCGGGGGACATCCGCCGCCGGCCGGCTGCCAGGACCTGCCCGATGCCCGGCGTCGCGTACAGCGCGAACAGCGCGACAATCCGCGGGTCGGGCCGCGAGGGTACGAATGGCAGGGCCGGGTTAACCAGGATCAGGCCGCGGATCCAGTCCGGGTGCTCGCCTGCTTCCAGCAAAGAGATCATCCCGCCCATCGAGTTCCCCATCAGCAGCACCGGGCCGCCGGCCACGCCGGCCAGGAACCGGTGCAGCAGCGCCTGGTTGGCCTGGACGGTCACCGGGCGGCCCTGCGAGCGGGTGAGACCGTGCCCGGCCAGGTCGGGGGCGAGCAGCCGGAACCGGTCGGTCAGCAGGGGGGCGATCGCGGCCCAGTTCTGGGCCGAACCGCCTAGCCCGTGCACGCAGACCAGGACGGGAGCCCCGGCCGGGCCGGCCCAGTCCAGGTAGTGCAGCGGCCCGTCGATATCGGTCCACCCGGACCGCGCGCTCACTTCTTCCTGGCCCGGCCGGTCGTGGCCCCGGTGGCTCCGGCGGCCACCGCGAGTAGTTCGTCGATGCCGTTCTCGATGCCGGCCGCCAGCACGGCGATGTCCGGCGTACTGGCGTAATCGGCCGTGATCCCGAAGGTCACATGGCCGTCGTAGGAGAAGATCGACACCCCGGTGCGCAACGTGGTCGCGATCGGCACGTAAGGAATCAGCTCGATCAGCTTGCGGCCGAGCGCGTACAGCGGCTGGTCAGGACCCGGCACGTTGGTCGTGACGGTGACGATCTCGCGCTGCGGCAGCCGGTAGGCCATCCGGACGCTGAGCGAGGACATCGGGTAGGGCGTGAACTTGCCCAGCGTGACCAGGGCCTCTCCGGCCAGCGCCTCGTGGCTCGACTTCAGGTCGGCCAGCTCGGTCCGGATCGCGGTCAGCCGGCCGGCCGGGTCGGCGACGTGCACCGGAAGGTCGGCCATCAGCACCGACACCCGGTTCTCGTAAATGTTCTCCTCACCGGGAGCGCGCAGCGAGACCGGCACTAGCGAGGGGACCATGTGCGGCTCAGGTTCCTCGCCCCGCGCGAGCAGCAGGTCACGGTAGCCGCTGCTGATCGCGGCGAGCACAACGTCGTTGACGGTGCCGCCGAGGGCCCGCTTGATCGACT
>DASWAH010000191.1:0-6625 GCA_036391235.1 Streptosporangiaceae bacterium | reverse complement strand
TTCGCCGTGCCCGGGGCCTGGCAGCTGGTCGGCATGTGGGTAGACCCCGCGGTCCGCGGCCGCGGGGTGGCCGGCCCGCTGGTCGAGACCGTGGCCGGCCACGCCGCGGCCGAGGGCGCGGACACCCTCGTGCTCTGGGTTACCGAGGTCAACCACCGGGCTCAGGCGTTCTACCGGCGGCTCGGGTTCGCCCCGACCGGGGCCCGCCAGCCGGTCCGGCCGGACGAACCTGACCTCATCGAACTGCAGATGATCCGGCTGCTGCGGTAGCGACGGCCCCGGTCTGGCAGGATCGTCAGGTGCCTCCGCTGCTGCTGCTCGACTCGGCCTCGCTGTACTTCCGCGCCTACTACGGGGTGCCGCCCGAGAGCATGACCGCGCCCGACGGCACGCCGGTGAACGCCGTCCGCGGGCTGCTCGACATGATCGCCCGGCTGATCAGGGCCCGCCGTCCTGGTCAGCTGGTCGCCTGCCTGGACGCCGACTGGCGGCCGGCCTTCCGGGTCAAGGCGATCAGCTCGTACAAGGAGCACCGGGCCAACCCGGACGGTTCCGAACAGGTCCCTGACCCGCTGACCGTCCAGATCCCGGTGATCCTGCAGGTGCTGGCGGCGGCCGGGGTGGCCACGGCCGAGGCGGCCGGTTACGAGGCCGACGACGTGATCGGCACGCTGGCCGCCCGGGCGGACCGGCCGGTGGAGGTGGTGACCGGGGACCGCGACCTGTTCCAGCTGGTCGACGACGCCCGCGGCATCACGGTCCTGTACACCGCCAAGGGGGTGGGCCGGGCCGAGGTCATCGACGAGGCCGCGGTCACCGCCCGGTACCAGATCCCGGGCCGCGCCTATGCGGCGTTCGCGACCCTGCGCGGCGATCCGAGCGACGGGCTGCCCGGCGTTCCGGGCGTCGGCGAGAAGACGGCGGCCGCGCTGGTCAGGGTGTTCGGGTCGGTCGAGGGCATGCTGGCCGCGATCGACGCCGGGCACGGCGGCTGGCCGGCCGGGAGCCGGGCCAAGCTGGTCGCGGCGCGCGAGTATCTCGAGACGGCCGGCCCGGTCGTGGCGGTGGCGGCCGACGCCCCGGTGCCCGAGGTGGACGGCACGCTGCCGGTCCGGCCGCGCGACCCGGCCGCGCTGGCCGCGCTCGATGAGCGCTGGGACCTGGGCAGCTCGCTCGGCCGGATGCTGTCGGCGCTAGCGTCCAGGCCCGGATAGGTCAGCGGCCAGCGGTCAGCGGTCAGCGCGCGTCCGCGATCAGCTCACCCAGGGATTCCAGCCGGACCTGCCAGGCCAGCTCGAACTCCAGTTTCCCCGGATCCGCCGCGAGATCGGCCGGGGCGAGCCGCAGGGCCGGTGCCTGGCTCTCGTAGGCCGCGATGACGCGGGCCTTGAGTGCCTGCTGGCCCGCGCTCAGCCTGGTCACCACCGGGGTCAGGATCGCCTCGCTGAGCCCGGCCGAGGCGAGCTGGTCGGTGAGCCAGAACCCGGCGTCCACGTACCCGCCGTCCGGCCGGCCGGTCACCCAGGCGGGCCAGCCGTAGGCGATCACGTAGGGGAAGTCGGCGTACAGCACGACCGCGTCCCGGCCCGCGGCGGCGGCCGCCCGCAGGCCCGCGTCCCTGGCGAACAGGTGGTCGCGGTGACCCCCGATGGCCGACGGCAGCCAGACTTCGCCGCCGCCGGAGAACATTTCGGCTAGCCGGGTCGCGGCCCGGTCCAGCACGGGGTCGCCGTCCCGGTACAGCGCCTCCAGCTCGTCCAGGTGCACGCCCCGGGCGCCGAGCAGGGCCATCGCGGCCGCGTCCTCACCGAGCCGCTCCCGTTGCCGGTCCCGTGAGCTGACGGCCCCGGTCAGCCGGTCCCACCAGCTCACCGGCCGGTCAGGGCCGGGCACCGCGGTGAACACCGTCGCGACCGTCGCATCCTGGCCGGCCAGGGCCGCGCAGGCCGACAGCGCAGCATCGTCCAGGTGCGGGGAAACCGCGGTAATGGTCATAGAGCGGGAGCCTTCATGAACAGAAGACCCTAGTGACTGCGACGCCGTGGGCGGAAGGGAACGCCCGCACGCGCATCCGCTTGCCTGCGGCCCGGCCAGGCGAGATATTACTTAACAAGACGGCACGCTGGAGCTAGGACCGAGAGACCGGACCGGGAGGAAAAGCGTGGGGTACGCGCTCGCGATGTCCGCAGAGATCCGGGCCTGGCTCGACGAGCTGCAGGCCGGCGATCCGGCCACGGCGGGCGCGGTCGGGCAGGCGCTGATCGCGCTGGCCGAGCTCGGTCCTGCGCTCGGGCCGCCGCTGGTACGGCCGCTTCCGGCCGCCTGGTCGCCCGGCACCGATCCGCGCGAGGCCCTCGATGACGCCTACTCCGAGCGCCTGGAGCGGACGCAGGTCCTGCGCCGCGGGGTCGCCGAGGCGGCCGACGTCCGCACCGCGGTGCAGGCGAGGATCGCCGAGCTGGCGACCTGCGCCGAGGGCTCGGACCCCGAGGCGGCCGGTGCGACCGTGCGCGAGTCGGCCGAGCTGAAGGCGCTGGTGCCCGGGCTGAACCGGGCGGAGCAGCGGCTGACCGAGGCCAGCCGGCGCATGCAGGCCGACACCGAGTGGTTCAGGGTCAGGAAGGAGACGCTGAAGGCGGCTTATACGGCGGCCGAGGCGGAACGCGAGATCGCCGGGCTGCTCCGTGAGACCGGTGACGGCCAGCCCGACGAGCTGACCGCCGCCGAAGCGGCCGCCCGGATGGCCGAGACCGAGTCGCAGATGAGCGAGCTGCTGTCGGGCGAGGCCGGGCCGGCGCGCTTGCTGGAGTTGCGCCCCGGCCGGCCGGGCGAGCCCGGCAACGACGTCAGCCTGATCTTCGCGGTCGAGCCGGCCGGCACGGCCCTGCTCATCTCGGTCGTGCACGGCGACGACGCGCTGCGCTACGAGTGGCGGCAGGCGGCCGAGGTGGCAGCCGAGGTGCTGCGGCGGGTCAGGGCCGGCCAGGACCCGGCGGCCAGCGCGGCCAGGTTCGCCGATGCCGCCGCGTTCGCCGCGGCCGTCGTCCCGGCCGGGGGGACCGGCGCCTGGGCCGGGGCCGCCCCCGCCGCGAGCAGCGCCGGCCTGACGCTGCCCTGGCTGCCGTTCCCGCTGGCCGCCGAGGGTCACCCGGCCTGCGAGTACCGGATCCTGGCTGGGGCGCTCGAGCTGACCAGCGCGGCCGGGACCGACCTGTTCATCGATCCGGCCGGGGCGGGCCAGCCGCCGGATGCCGGGCGCCTGCTCGGGCCGCCGCCGCCCGGGGACTTCACGCTGTCGGCCCGGGTCAGCGTCGGCTTCGGCAGCACCTTCGACGCCGGGGTGCTGCTCGTGCACGCGGGGGAGCGGCGGTGGGCCAAGCTCTGCTTCGAGCTGTCACCCCAGCTCCGGCCGACCGCGGTCACGGTCGTGACCAGGGACACCTCCGACGACTGCAACTCGTTCGAGGTGACCGGGGACACGCTCTGGCTGCGGATCTGCCGGTCCGGCCAGGCCTGGGCGTTCCACGCCAGCACCGACGGCAGCTGGTGGCGGCTGCTGCGTTACTTCGGCCTGGACGGGCCAGACCCGGTCAGGGTCGGTTTCCTGGCTCAGTCGCCGGGCGGCCCCGGCTGCACCGCGACCTTCGCGGCGATCACGTTCCGCCCGGGCGCGCCGTCCGATCTGCGCGACGGCAGCTAGCGCCGCCCACCGTTCATTGCACCGCCAGCGCGACCAGGCAGGTGTCGTCGTCGGTGTGGGCCGGCCTGAGCGCGTCCAGAGCCACCGCCACCAGGCGCTCGGGGTCGGAAACGCCGCGGACCGCGCCGACCAGGCGCTCGACGCCCTCCTCGATGCCCTGGTGACGGCGCTCCACCAGCCCGTCGCTGTACAGCAGGAGCAGGTCACCCGGCCTGAGCTGCAAGCTGCTCATGGCGTACTGGCCGCGCCCGGCCCCGAGCAGGATGCCCGCCGGAGCGTCCAGCGGGCGGGCCCACGCCCCCCTGACCAGGACCGGCGGCGGGTGCCCGGCCTGAGCCCAGGTCAGCACCTTGGTCGCCGGGTCGAAGTACCCGGCGATGACCGACGCGGTGTGCTCGATGTCGACGTGCCAGACCAGGTCGTTCAGCCAGCCGACCAGCCGGTCGGGCGGGGCTCCGGTGATGGCCAGGCCGGCCAGGGCGCCGCGCAGCCTGGCCATCCCGGCCGCCGCGGTCAGCCCGTGACCGCCGACGTCGCCGATGGCCAGCAGTACCTGGCCGTCCGGCATCTCGGCGGTGATGTACCAGTCGCCGCCGACCCGGCCCGCCCGGGAGGCCGGCAGGTACCTGACCACGGCGCGCAGGCCAGGCAGGTCGAACGGCTCGGTGTGCAGCGGCAGGATCGCGCGCTGCAGTTCGAGCACGATATGCCGTTCCTGCGCCAATTCGGCGGCCAGGCTCGCCTCGACCGCGCGGGAGGCCAGAAAGCGAACGCCGGAAACGCCAGCTGGCTCCGGCCCCGGGGGCGAGGGAGGTACCGCCGCTGCCTCAGGCATCATCACTGCTCACATTTCGTGAGACGACGTTCACCCATCGTGAGGCATTGCGGGTATGGCTGTCTAGATGCGGGCAGGAGAAGGCGTGGTGAGATGATTCCCGGTAGAAAGGCCGGCCGGGGGCCGCAGAGTCAGGCCCTAATCCGCCCGCGCCACCGCCGGGCCAGGCACCGGCCGTCAGCCAGGCACCGTCCCAGGGAGCTATCACGATGACCATGCTAAACGAGCTCTACCCGGCCGCGCGAGTGGCGGATGCGGCCGCCGCGGCCGGCCGGGCCGGGCTGGACGCGCTTCTGCTGACCCCGGGACCGGACCTGCGCTACGTGGCCGGTTACGACGCTCATGCGCTGGAACGCCTGACCTGCCTGGCCGTGCCCGCAGCGGGCGATCCGTTCCTGGTCGTGCCGCGGCTGGAGCTGCCCGCGGCCCAGGCCTCGCCAGCCGGCCGGATCGGGCTCGACCTGGTTCCGTGGGACGAGACCGACGACCCGTACGCTCTGGTCGCCCGGCGGCTCGGTCAGCCGGCCGCGGTCGGGCTGGCCGACCGGATGTGGGCGCTGATGGTGCTGCGGTTCGCGGCCGCCCTGCCCGGCGCCCGCCAGGATCTGGCCAGCCGGGCGCTCGGCCCGCTGCGGGCCAGCAAGTCAGCGGCCGAGATCGCCGCCCTGCGCGAAGCCGGCCAGGCTATCGACCGGGTGCACGCGCAGGTGCCGGACTGGCTGCGGCCGGGCCGGACCGAGGCCCAGGTCGCGGCGGACATCGCGGACGCGATCCTGGCGCAGGGGCACGCGACCGCCGACTTCACGATCGTCGCGTCGGGGCCGAACGGGGCCAGCCCGCATCACACCGCGAGCGACCGGGTGCTGCGGGCGGGCGACGCCGTCGTGGTCGACATCGGCGGCACGATGCCCAGCGGATACTGCTCCGACTGCACCAGGATGTACGCGATCGGCACCCCGCCTGACGAGTTCACGGCCTACTACCAGGTGCTCAAGGACGCCCAGGACGCCGCCTGCGCGGCGGTCAGGCCCGGCGTGACCGCCGAGTCGGTCGATGCCGCGGCCAGGGAACCGATCACGGCGGCCGGATACGGCCCGTACTTCGTGCACAGGACCGGACACGGCATCGGGCTGGAAACCCATGAAGACCCGTACATCGTCGCGGGCAACGCCGAGCCGCTGCGGCCGGGGAACGCCTTCTCGGTCGAGCCAGGGATCTATCCTGGGCAGCATGGTGCCAGGATCGAAGACATCGTCGTCTGCACCGACACCGGCTGCGAACGGCTCAACACGGTGACCCGCGAGCTGGTCTGCGTACCGGCCTGATGAGCACGGTCGAACGCGAATACCACGACGAGGCGGCCAGGGCCCTGCTCGAGCTGACCGCCGAGATCGCCGACGCCGAGCTCCGGCCCGCGGCCGCCGCGGCAGAAAGGGACGGGCGGTTCCCGCGCGGGGAGTTCCGGCTCCTTGGCCGTTCCGGTTTGCTCGGCCTGCCGTATCCGGAAGACCTGGGCGGCGCGGGGCAGCCCTATCAGACCTACCTGCAAGTGGTGGAGGAACTGGCCGGCGCCTGGCTGACCATCGGGCTCGGGCTGTCCGTGCACGTGCTGAGCTGCTTCCCGCTGGTCACCGCGGGGACGGCCGAGCAACAGCAGCGATGGCTGCCTGGCCTGCTCGGCGGCGACCTGCTCGGCGCCTACTGCCTGTCCGAGCCGAGCAGCGGCTCGGACGCCGGGGCGATGCGCACGACCGCGAAGCGGGACGGCGATGTCTACCGCATCGACGGCACCAAGGCGTGGATCACGCACGGCGGGCAAGCCGACTACTACACGGTATTCGCCAGGACCTCGGGTCAGCCCGACGGCCGGGAGCGGTCCAGGGGGATCAGCTGCTTCCACGTCCCGGCCGCGACCGGCGGAGTCCGCGCGGCCCCGCCCGAGCACAAGATGGGCATGCGCGGGTCGGCAACCGCTCAGGTGCAGTTCACCGAGGCCGAGGTGCCGGCCGCGAACCTGGTCGGAGAGGAAGACCGCGGGTTCTCGATCGCGCTGGCGGCTCTGGACGCCGGCCGGCTGGGAATCGCGGCCT
>DASWAH010000190.1:0-3433 GCA_036391235.1 Streptosporangiaceae bacterium | reverse complement strand
CCGCGATCGCCGGGATCGGCACCCACTGCCTGGCTCTGACCGCGGCCGGGACGGTCGCGGCGTGGGGCAGCAACGACTGCGGCGAGACCGACGTTCCCCCAGGACTGGCCCTGGTCATCGCGATCGCGGCCGGCTACGGGCACAGCCTGGCGGTGACCGCCCAGGCCGGCTAGCACAGCCTGGCGGTCACTAGCTCCGGGTGACGAACTCGGCCAGCCGGGCCGACTGGTCCAGCCTGCTCGGCTCGTGCATGTACATCATGTGGCCGGACTCGTAGTACGCGAAGTCGATGTTGGCCCGCAGCTCGGCTGGGATGCCCAGGTGGGCGATGTCGGTCTCGGCCGCGAAGTGCGGCGTCGCCGCGTCGTAGTAACCGCAGGCGACGTGCACCCGCAGATGCGGGTTGACCCGCATCGCCGCGGCCAGCTTGTCCAGCACGTACAGGTGCTGGCCCTCGAATTCCTTGTACGACCACGGATGCACCCGGTCGGTCAGCACCTCGTACGGCAGGTCGCTGGAGTACTCCAGCTCGGCCCGCACGTAGTGGTTCAGCGCGGCCGCGTAAGGACCGGTGATCGCGTCGATCGACGGGTCGGTCGACCAGGTCTCCCGGCCGTAGTCGGTGTCCCAGCCGGTGAACCGGCCGTCGATCCGGCCGACCGTGCGGCGCTGGTCGCGCAGCAGCTCGGTCAGGAACCTGACGTGCTCGGGCCGCAGGTCGACCCGGTCCACGTAGTCCTGCGACAACCCGGTCAGCGCGGCGATCCGGCCGACCGCCTCGGAACGCTCCTCCTCGGTCAGCCGCGAACCGAGCGCGAGCACCCGCGGGTACTCGCCGGCCGCGTACTCGTGTGCCTCGTCCAGCACCTCGCGCAGCGGCCGGTCGCCGTGCTTGCCGTGATAGTTGGCGATCGCCGTGTAGGTCGGCAGGTAGTTCACGTACGGGTCGTCGTTGCCGGGCGTGAACACCACCGAGCCCGCGTTGAGGAAGCACGAGATCAGCATGAGCCCGTTGAGGTACATGCCGTAGCGTTCCTGCAGGTGCCGGGCCAGGGCGGCCGCCCTGGTCGTGCCGTAGGACTCCCCGCACAGGTACTTCGGCGACATCCAGCGGCCATTGCGGGTGGTCCAGAGCCTGATCACCTCGCCGACCGACTCGATGTCGCCGCCGAAGCCGTGGAACTCCCTGGACTTCCCGCCCTTGATCGCGCGCGAGTAGCCGGTCGACACCGGGTCGATGAACACCAGGTCGCTGTGCCGCAGCAGGGTCTGCTCGTTGTCGCCCAGCCCGTACGGCGGCGGGGCCAGGTCACCGGC
The DNA here is from genome assembly GCA_036391235.1 of Streptosporangiaceae bacterium. GTDB lineage: Bacteria > Actinomycetota > Actinomycetes > Streptosporangiales > Streptosporangiaceae > Chersky-822. Next base: position 2,116 of record DASWAH010000190.1, on the reverse strand, counting down.
ATCGCCCATCAGCACCCGGCGAGGGCCGAGCACTCCCAGGTGCAGCCAGACGCTCGACGACCCGGGCCCGCCGTTGAACGCGAACGTGACCGGCCGCCTGGCCGCCTCCTCGTCGCTGACGTCGGCGGTGTAGGCGACCACGAAGATCTCGGCCTTGGCCTGCGGTCCGTCGAAGGTGTCCTCGGTGTGCCCCTCGGCCCGCAGCACGATGCGGCCGGCAGTGGCCGTGTACTGGAGTTCCTGACCTTCGATGGTGATCGAATGCGACGTCGTGACCAGGTCGTCCGCGGGCTCGGCGACGGAGGTCGCGGCCGGTTCGCCTGCTGGCTTGCCGGTGTCCTGCTCCTCGGGCTCGGCGGGCATGGCCGGGCTCCTTTCCGTGGGGGAGGGCCTCAGGCTAGCCCCCCGCCCACGGACGCGACGAGGCGGCCGGCCGCGGCCGTGACCAGGGCCTGGAACAGCCGCAGGTCAGACCCGGCCTCCGGATGCCACTGCACGCCGAGCGCGAACGGGCGGTCCAGCTCGATCGCCTCGACCAGGCCGTCGGCCGCCCAGGCGGTCGCGGTGAGGCCGGAGCCGAGCACGTCCACGCCCTGGTGGTGGTGGGTCGGCACCGACACAGGCCCTGGGCCGAGTATCTCCGACAGCCGGCCAGACGGCCCGACCCGCACCTCGTGCGTGCCCATCGCGCCCGGCGTCGGGGAGTGACCGTCGTGGCCGACCACGTCGGGCAGGTGCTGGATCAGGGTGCCCCCGAGGGCAACGTTCATCAGCTGCATGCCCCGGCAGACGCCGAGCACGGGGGTCCCCGCGGCCAGGGCCGCCCGCAGCAGTGCGATCTCGGCCGCGTCCCGCTCGGGCCGCACGATCGTCGTGCTCGGCCCGGCCTGCGCGCCGTACTGGCCAGGCTCGATGTCCGGGCCGCCCGAGATGATCAGCGCGTCGAGGCCGGCCACGGCGCGCTCGATGCCGGGCAGCGGCGGCAATACGACCGGCGCCCCGCCGGCCGCCGTGACCTGCTGCGAGTAGTTCTCCGGCAGTACCGTGGCCGGTAGCTGCCAGACGCCCCAGCTCGCGATCTCGCTGTAGGCGCTGATGCCGATGATCGGGGCGGCACCAGCCGGGCCCCGGCTCATAGCGGCGTCACGTAGGCGCCGGCGATGCCGCCGTCGACCAGGAACTGCGAGGCGGTGATGAACGAGGCGTCGTCGCTGGCCAGGAAGGCCACCGCAGCCGCAATCTCCTCGGGCTCGGCGAACCGGCCGGCCGGCACATGCACCAGCCGCCGGGCCGCGCGCTCGGGGTCCTTGGCGAACAGCTCGCGCAGCAACGGCGTGTTCACCGGGCCCGGGCACAGCGCGTTCACTCTGATGCCCTCCCTGGCGAACTGCACGCCCAGCTCCCGGCTCATCGCGAGCACGCCGCCCTTGGATGCCGTATAGGAAATCTGCGACGTCGCGGCGCCCATCACGGCCACGAACGAGGCCGTATTGATGATCGAGCCCTTCCCGGCCCGCTGCATGTGCGGGATCACGTACTTGCAGCACAGGTAGACCGAGGTGAGGTTGACCTCCTGGACCCGGCGCCAGGCGTCCAGGCCGGTGGTCAGGATCGAGTCGTCATCCGGCGGCGAGATCCCCGCGTTGTTGAACGCGATGTCGACCCGGCCGAATTCGGCCGCGACCCCGTCGAACAGCCGCTGGACGTCGGCCTCGCTGGCCACGTCGGCTTCGATGAACACCCCGCCGGTCTCATCAGCGGCCGCCTGGCCGGCCGCCTTGTCGATGTCGACGGCGACGATCCTGGCGCCCTCGGCGGCCATCCGCCTGGCACTGGCCAGTCCGATGCCGCTGCCAGCTCCGGTGATGACGGCGACCCGGTCCTGCAAGCGCTGCATGTGCGCGACTCCGATTCTCATGTAGCGATGAACACGTTCTTGACCTCGGTGAACGACTCCAGCGCGTCCGGGCCGAGCTCGCGGCCGAGGCCGGACTGCTTGAACCCGCCGAACGGCGTTGAGTACCGCACCGAGGAGTGGGAGTTGACCGAGAGGTTGCCGGCCTGGACACCGCGCGCGACCCGCAGGCCCCGGCCGAGGTCACGGGTCCAGATAGAC
>DASWAH010000189.1:0-11570 GCA_036391235.1 Streptosporangiaceae bacterium | reverse complement strand
CACCTCGGACCGGCCTCCGGCGAGCTGCTGCATGAGCATGTAGATGGACTGCAGGATGTCCAGCGGCTCGAACCCGGCCACGACCACCGGCTTGCCGTAATCGCGCGCGATGAATTCGTACGGGCGGCAGCCGATCACGGTAGAGACGTGGCCGGGCCCGATGAACCCGTCCAGGCGCAGGTCGGGCGAGTCGAGGATCGCCTTGATGGCCGGGATGATAGTGACGTGGTTGCAGAACACCGAGAAGTTGGTCAGCCCCTCGGCCTGGGCCCGCAGCATGGTCATCGCGGTCGACGGGGCCGTCGTCTCGAAGCCGATGGCCATGAACACGACCCGCTTGTCCGGGTTCTTCCGGGCCAGCTTGAGTGAGTCAAGCGGCGAGTAGACCATCCGGATGTCGGTGCCCCTGGCCTTGGCGTCGAAGAACGAGCCGTTGCTGCCGGGCACCCGCATCATGTCGCCGAACGAGGTCATGATCACGTCCGGCTCGGCAGCCAGGGCCATCGCGTCGTCGACCCGCCCCATCGGGATCACGCAAACCGGGCAGCCGGGCCCGTGCACCAGGGTGATCTGCTCGGGCAGGTAGTCCTCCAGCCCGTGCTTGTAGATCGTGTGGGTATGCCCGCCGCACACCTCCATCAGCTTGTACTCACGGCCCGGCTCGCACAGCCCGGCGATCTTGGCCGCCAGCGCCCGTGCCTTGTCCGAGTCCCTGAACTCGTCTACGAATCGCATGCCGGTTCCCCTATTCGATCCGCGACTGCGCTAGCGCGGTCAGCTCGTCGGTATAGGCCTGCCCGATGCCCTCGAGGAAGGCCAGCGCCGAGGCGGCTTCCTCCTCGTCGATCTTGGACAGCGCGAACCCGACGTGGATCAGCACCCACTCGCCGGGTACCGGCGGCTCGTCGGCCAGCAGGCCGATGTTGATCACCCGCCGCACGCCGCTGACATCGACCCTGGCCAGGTCGGGCTGCTCGGGCAGGACCTCGATGACCTCACCGGGTATGCCTAGGCACATCCGCGCTCACTCCTTCCCGCCGGCCAGAAACCAGATCGAGCACGACCGTGACCGCGCTGTCCACCGCGGCCGCCACCGGCTCGCTCAGCCCGATACCGGGGGCCGCGCTGGCCGGCTCACATCCCACGATCAGCATCCGCGGGGCGGCGGCGGGGCTTGGTGCAGGTTCCCCGTCCGCCGGCTCCCCGGCCGCGCCGCCCAGCGTTCCGATCATCCCAAGTACCACCTCAGGCTGCATGCCGTGCGCGTCGAACAGACCGGCCGGAACGTGGTCGGGCTGGTCGGGCTCGATCACGTACACCGTTCCTGGCGCGCCGCCGCGCGGCGTGGCGTCGACCAGGATGGCGCGCTCGTAGCCGTCGCACAGGTCGTAGGCCAGGTGCAGGCCCGCGATCCCGTAGTCGGCCACCGTCACCTGCGCGGGCAGGTCGTCCCGCCCGGCCAGCCGCCTGGCCACCTCGACCCCGAACCCGTCGTCGCCGAAGAAGATGTTCCCGATCCCCGCGATCAGCGTGCGGCCGGTCACGACCGCACCGGCTCGGCCGGCCCCGGGGACCGGCTCCCTGGATCATCCGCGGCCACGAGAACCAGCTCCCACAGCACGTGGTACAGCGTCGTCTGGGCTTCCTGGATCCGGTGGATGGACGCCGAGGGCGCGACGAACAGGTAGTCCAGGCAGTCCAGCTCGGCCATCGCGCCCCCGTCATAGCCGGCGATGCCGATCGTCATCAGGCCGCGGCGGCTCGCCTCGTCGAACGCACGGAGCAAGTTCGGGGAGTTCCCGCTGGTCGACAGGCCGAGGGCGATGTCGCAGGACCGGCCGAAGGCGGCGATCTGGCGGGCGAACACCACCTCGACCCCGATGTCGTTGGACAGCGAGGTCAGCACGGCGGTATCTCCGGCCAGGCCGATCGCTGGCAGCGGCGGCAGGCCGGGCCCGGGGTACAGGAACAGGGACGCGATCTGCTGCGCGTCGGTCGCGCTGCCGCCATTGCCGAACGTCAGGAGCCGGCCGCCCGCGGCGAACCGGGCCGCCGCGTCCGTCGCGCAGGCGGTCAGCGAGCTCGCGTACCGGGCCGCGACCTCGGCCCGCAGATCGAGCACCTCCCGCGCCTTGGCCTCGCTGGACGCCGTGGCCTGATCGAGCACGGCCGCGAGGTCGGTGCGGCCGGCGTACAGGAACGGGTACAGCGCCTCCATCGAGCCGGCCGGCGCCACCTCGTCCCTGGCCGGCTCGGCCAGCGCGGGCCTGGTGAAGTGCCCAGCCGGGCGCGGCACCTTAGTCATCGCGGCAGCACCGCGATCGCCTCACGGGCGTGCACCAGGATCGTGTCGCCGATCTCGGCTCGCACCAGCGCGACGCTGACCTCTTCCTGACCCGCGCCGGTGTCGACCACGGCCAGGTCGTCCGCGAGCAGCCGCACCACGGTCACCGGCACCGCCGTGTCCGAGCAGGTGATGCAGACCTCGTCCGTGCACTCCGCTGCACTGCGCTGCGGGCCGCCGGAGGCCGGAGGCCGGGTCATGTCACGACCCTGGGTCCGAGTACGCCCGGCTGCTCGAAGAAGACATGCACGAGCTCCCAGAGCAGGTGGTAGGTCGTGACCAGCATCTCCTTGGCGATCCTGGGGTCATCGGTCGCCGCCGTCAGCACGTGCTCGGCGGCCGCGCTGCGGCCGGCCCGCCCGCCGCCACCGAGCCCGATTGTGAGCAGGCCGCGCTCCCGGGCGGCGGCCAGCCCAGTCAGCACGCTCGGCGACGGGCCGTCCACCCAGATCCCGACGGCGATGTCGTCCGGCTCGGCCAGATACCTGATCTGGTGCGCGAAGATCGCCTCCAGGCCCTCACGGGCCGCAATTCCCGTGATGGTGGCGGCGTCGCAGGTCAGGCAGATGGCCGGCAGCGCCCGCTTGCCCACGATGACCGGGTGCACGAACTCGACCGCCACGTGCTGGGCGTCGGTCGCGGCGCCGCCCGTGCCGAACACGATCAGCTTGCCGCCCTGGTGGAACCGCTGCGCCATCGCGAGCGCGGCTGCGGCGATCGCCCCGGCCCCGGCCACCAGGTCCTGCCCGGCCGCTACCCGCCGCCCGAAGTGTTCCGCGGTCGCCGTCATGACAGGTCCAGGTCAATCTCGAGGCGGACCTGGTCGCTGACCTTGAGCGCGCCCAGAAACGCGGTGTACGGCTTGATGCCGAAGTCGGTCTGCCGCAGCGACGCGGATGCGTGGTACGCGCTGGAGTCCGTCCTGGTCACGGTCAGCCGCAGCGGCCGGTCCGTGCCAGCCAGGCTGAGCGTCCCGGCGATTGTCCCGCCCCCGTCGACGGTGCCGTCGAACCGCTCGGCCGTGAACGTGGCGGCCGGGAACCGGTCGGCGCGCAGCAGCTTGCGGGCCGTGACCGCGATCTCCCGGCGGTCCCGGTCGGTGAGCGGCTTGAGACCGCCCCTGCCCTCGCGCACCACGAGCGAGTGCATGTCGGCGCGGACCGTCAGCCCGGTCGGCGCGAGATCATCGGCGACCTCCAGTTCGGCTGACCACTGGGTGAGCTCGATGGTCAGGTCGTGGCCCGCCGTCGCGGCCAGTCCGTCGCGGGTCGTCAGTAAAGCGATCCGGCCGCGCTCCGCACCAAACTGCTGGCGTCCTGCGTGAACCGCCATGGCAGAACCGTAGGACACTTGTGGGCGGTCGTCCAGTGCTCGGCCGTCGCAAGCCCGCGGTTATTACCGGTCAGGAGTATGACAATTGTCGGGCGGCATAACCGGGGTGCCATTTACGGCAACGGCAACGTACCGAAAACCTCTTGAATGCGGCGAAGATCCCGCATTCTCGGCTCGGTCGTCCCGCCGACCCACCGGCTGACCGTCTTCACAGAAACCCCGAGCTGGCGCGCGGCCGCTTCCTGAGTCAGGCCCTCGCGGCGCAGCGCGACCGACATCCACTCGGCGAAGCTGGCCGGCTGCCCTGGCTCGCCGAGCCTGACCGGCTCGGCCGGGCTCGGCACCAGGCGCGGCTCGGCGGCCGAGGTCACGGCCTGCTGCAGCTTGCGGGGGTCGGCCGGGGCGCTGTGCTGGTCGGGGGTCAGCGCGGAATCGGAGTGCAGCACGTCCACCTCGACGTGCTCGGGGAAGATGCGGAACGCCACGTTGATCGAGCCCGTCGGCCCGGCTGCGTCGAGCAGCGCCCTGAACACCGTCTCGCCGACCTCCCTGGTCCCTTCCTCGGTCAGCGGCGACTCGGCCAGGCAGCGCCGGACGAAGTTGCGGATATCCGGGATGGACGACGGCCGGGCCGGGAACACCTGCGAGAGCACCACGACCGGCACGACCTCGATGGGGTCTTGCTGCGGCCCGGCGGCGGGCTCGGCCATCGACGGCTCCCTGGGCGGACGCCCGTCCTCGGGCGGGCAGGTCTCAGGCGGGCAGGTACTGACGGGTAGCGGGGTACTTCCAGGCTAGTTGACCGGACCGGTGCTGCGGAAGCCTGACGGCCCACCTCGCGACCATTGTGGTCCCGTTCGCACAGTATATCCGCGGATACCGGCCTTCCTGAGACATAACTGTCCGGACAATTGAGAGTTTCATCTTGTCCGCCGTCCGCATCAGGTTTAGCATGACCAGCGTCCGGCAAAGTGAATTGCTTTCTTGATCATTAATGGCGGGCCGGCACCGCGAAATGGCGTTACCGACTCTGCCCGGTTAGCCAGATGGCCAGTCCTGAGCGAGCGAGAGGATGCTCCGCGATGGCAGCAGACACGACGGCCGGCCACGGCGCCGGCGCGGGGGCGGAGCAAGCCGACCCGCTGGTGCACATTCTCTGGATGAACGGCGGCCTCGGCTGTGACGGCGACTCGGTGGCGCTGACCGCGGCCACCCAGCCGAGTATCGAGGAGATCGCGCTCGGCGCACTGCCCGGACTTCCGAAGATCGCGGTGCACTGGCCGCTGATCGATTTCGAATGCGGCCCGGAAACCGGGGCGGACAACTTCATCGAGTGGTGGCACAAGGCCGACCGGGGCGAGCTCGATCCGTTCGTGCTGGTGGTCGAGGGCTCGATCCCGAACGAAGCCATCAAGGACGAAGGCTACTGGTGCGGGTTCGGCAACAACCCGGCGACCGGACAGCCGATGACCACCAACGAATGGCTGGACCGGCTGGCCCCCAAGGCGACCGCGATCCTGGCCGTCGGCACCTGCGCCACCTACGGCGGCATCCACGCGATGGCCGGCAACCCGACCGGTGCCATGGGCGTGCCCGACTACCTTGGCTGGGACTGGCGGTCCAAGGCCGGCCTGCCGATCGTCAACGTGCCCGGCTGCCCGATCCACCCTGACAACCTGTCGGAGACGATCCTGTACCTGCTCTACCAGGTGGCCGGTCAGGCCCCGATGATCCCGCTGGACGAGGCGCTCAGGCCGACCTGGCTGTTCGGCTCGACCGTGCACGAGGGCTGCGACCGGGCCGGGTACTACGAGCAGGGCGACTTCGCGACCGAGTACGGCTCGTCCAAGTGCCTGGTCAAGCTGGGCTGCTGGGGCCCGGTGGTCAAGTGCAACGTGCCCAAGCGGGGCTGGATCAACGGGGTCGGCGGCTGCCCGAACGTCGGCGGAATCTGCATCGCATGCACGATGCCGGGGTTCCCTGACAAGTTCATGCCGTTCATGGACGAGCCGCCGGGCTCGCGGGTCTCGACCGCCGCCAGCACGCTGTACGGCACGGTGATCAGGACCCTGCGCGGCTTCACCGCCAAGACCGCCGACGAGGAGCCCAAGTGGCGCAAGCGCGGCGACGAACTGCTGACCGGTTACCAGAAGAACTGGTGACGTCGGCCGGTACGTGACCCAGAACGGGAAGGGATGCGCAGATGACCACCACGGCCGGCAGCGATCTCGTCGAGATGGCCTGGGACCCGATTACCAGGATCGTGGGCAGCCTCGGCATCTATACCAAGATCGACTTCAAGCAGAAGCGAGTCGTCGAGTGCCACAGCACCTCGTCGATCTTCCGTGGCTACAGCATCTTCATGAAGGGCAAGGACCCCAGGGACGCGCACTTCATCACCAGCCGCATCTGCGGCATCTGCGGTGACAACCACGCGACCTGCTCGGTTTACAACCAGAACATGGCTTACGGGGTGCGGCCGCCGCACCTGGGCGAGTGGATCATCAACCTCGGCGAGTCGGCCGAGTACATGTTCGACCACAACATCTTCCAGGAGAACCTGGTCGGGGTCGACTTCTGCGAGCGGATGGTCGCCGAGACCAACCCCGGCGTGCTTGAGCTGGCCAACCGGACCGAGGCGCCGCACGCGGCCGCGCACGGCTACAAATACATCGGCGACATCATGCGCTCGCTGAACCCGCTGGAAGGTGAGTTCTACCGGGAGGCACTCCAGGTCAGCCGGTCCACCAGGGAGATGTTCTGCCTGATGGAAGGCCGGCACGTGCACCCGTCGACCTTGTACCCGGGCGGGGTCGGTACGACCGCGACGGTGCAGCTGTTCACCGACTACCTGACCAGGCTGATGCGGTACGTGGAGTTCATGAAGCGGGTCGTGCCGATGCACGACGACCTCTTCGACTTCTTCTACACCGCGCTGCCCGGGTACGAGGAGGTCGGCCGCCGCCGGGCCGACCTGGTCTGCTGGGGCAGCCTGAACGACCCCGAGCACTGCGATTTCCGGTACGAGAACATGACCAGCTGGGGCCGCAGGATGTTCGTCAGCCCCGGCGTGATCAGGGACGGGCAGCTGCTCACCAACGACCTGGTCGAGATCAACCTCGGCATCCGCATCCTGCTCGGCAGCTCGTATTACGAGGACTGGGAAGACCAGGAGATGTTTGTGACCCGCGACCCGCTGGGCAACCCGGTGGACCGCAGGCACCCGTGGAACCAGCACACCATCCCCCGGCCGGCCAAGCGCGACTTCGACAGCAAGTACAGCTGGGTCATGTCGCCGCGCTGGTTCGACGGCAAGGACCACCTGGCCTGCGACACCGGCGGCGGCCCGATCGCCCGGTTGTGGGCGACGGCCCTCGGCGGCCTGGTCGATTTCGGCTACGTCAAGTCGACCGGCCAGAGCGTGCTGATCAACCTGCCCAAGACGGTCAGCAAGCCCGAGGTCACGTTCGAGTGGAAGATCCCGCGCGACGCGACCGGCGCCCCGCTGTCGAACGCGATCGAGCGCGACCGGGCCAGGACCTACTTCCAGGCCTACGCGGCCGCCTGCGCGCTGTACTTCACCGAGAAGGCCCTGGCCGAGATCCGGGCCGGCCGGACCAAGACCTGGGAACCGTTCTCGGTCCCTGACGAGGCCAACAGCTGCGGCTTCACCGAGGCGGTGCGCGGGGTCCTGTCGCACCACATGGTGATCAGGGGCGGCAAGATAGCGAACTATCACCCCTATCCGCCTACTCCATGGAACGCCAGTGTCCGCGACTCCTTCGGGACACCAGGGCCCTACGAGGACGCCGTGCAGAACACGCCGATCTTCGAGGAGAACCCGCCGGACCAGTTCAAGGGCATCGACATCATGCGCGCGGTGCGCAGCTTCGATCCCTGCCTGCCCTGCGGCGTGCACATGTACCTCGGCAACGGCAAGCTCCTGGACAAGGTGCACTCGCCGATGTCGGTCATCTTGTCCACCTGACCGGCGAAGGTAGCGGCCAATGACTGCGGTCAACAAGGCCGGGGAGCGGATCGAAGAACTGATCGCGCACCTGCGGCCGCGGGCGGACGGCACGGTGGCCGCGGGTGATCCCGCGGCCACCGCCGAGGAACTCGTCCGCCTGCTGGTCGGCCTGTACGGCGACGGGCTGGCGGCGATCCTGGGGATCCTGGCGGCCCACGGGCCAGCCGGCCAGCAGATGATCGACGAGCTGGCCGGTGACCCGCTGATCGAGGGCCTGCTGCTGCTGCACGACCTGCATCCGCTGGACGCCGATGCGCGCGTGCAGCGCGCGCTCGACCGGGTCAGGCCGTACCTGGGCTCGCACGCGGGCGGTGTGCAGTACCTGGGGATCTCCGGTGGCGTCGCCCGGCTCCGGCTGGAGGGCAGCTGTCACGGCTGCCCCTCCTCGACCGTCACGGTCAGGCTCGCGATCGAGGGGGCGGTGCTGGACGCGGCCCCCGAGGTCTCCGAGGTCGTCGTCGAAGGCATGACGGCGGCGCCGGAGCCCGCGCTGCTCCAGATCGGCCGCCGGCCCGCGGACGCCAGTTCGTCCGCGGCGGCCGGCGGCACCGGCGATCCGGCCAGCCCCGGCAATACCGCCAGCACCGACGGCTGGGTCACGCTGCCCGCCCTCGGCCCGCCGAGCTCGCGGCCGGTGACTACGACCGCGGGCGACGCGACCGTGCTGGTCTGCGCGGTCCGCGGGACCCTGTACGCCTACACCGATGCCTGCGCGGGCTGCGGCTCGTCGCTGGCCGAGGGACGGCTCGACCGTGAGGAGCTGACCTGCCCGTCCTGCGGCGCCCGCTACAACGTGCGCCTGGCCGGGCAGGGCCTCGACGATAAGGCCCTGCACCTGAACCCGCTCCCGCTGCTGTCCGACAGCCACGGCGTCCGGGTCGCCTTGCCCGAGGCGGCCCGGGTATGAGCAGCAGCACCGGCCTGCGCCGCTTCGTTTCCGGCCCCCCTGCCGCAGCGCAGGCCAGTGCTGCCCAGCCTGAGACAACACAGCCCGAGACAACACAGCAGAAGACCGAACGGTGTGACCTGTGCGCCACCGAAGTCCCGGCCGAGCACGGCCACCTGGCCGACCTCGACACGTCCCGGCTGATGTGCGCCTGCCGGGCCTGCTATCTGCTGTTCACCAGCCCGGAGGCCGGCCGCGGCCGGTACCGGACGGTGCCCGACCGGTACCTGGCCGACCCCGGGCACACGGTCACCGCGGCCGACTGGGACGAGCTGCAGATCCCGGTCGGCCTGGCGTTCTTCCTGCGAAGTTCGCGGCGGGACGAGATCAGCGGCTTCTACCCCAGCCCGGCCGGGGCGACCGAGTGCCAGCTCGACCTGGCCGCCTGGGACCGGCTTGCGGCCCGGCACCCGCTCCTGCACGCGGCCGAACCCGACGTCGAGGCTGTGCTGTTCACCAGGGAAGGACCGGGATGCTTCGTCGTTCCGGTCGACGCCTGTTACGAGCTGGCCGGCCGGATCCGGCTGCACTGGCGTGGCTTCGATGGCGGTGCCGAGGCCAGGCAGGCGATCGCGGACTTCCTCGATTCCGTCCGCGGCCGGTCCCGGCCGCTGCCGCGGGAGACCTGAGTGGCTGAGCTGTCCTTCGACTGCGTGCGGGCCAGGGCAGAGAAATACGCGGTAACCCCGTCGATGTCGCTGGTGCTGCGGATCGCCGAGACCACCGGACAACCGATCGACGCGATCGCGCTGCGCTGCCAGATCAGGATCGAGCCGGCCAGGAGGCGGTACTCGGCGGCCGAGGCGGAACGGCTGAACGACCTGTTCGGCGATACCCAGCGCTGGACCGACACGCTGAAGCCGATGCAGCTCGCCACCGTGGCGACGATGGTCCCCGGGTTCACCGGCAGCACCGAGACCGACCTGCCGCTCCCGCTCAGCTACGACCTGGAAATCGGCTCGACCAGGTACTTCGCGGGGCTCGAGGGCGGCGAGATCCCGCTGCTCCTGCTGTTCAGCGGCACCGTGTTCAGCACCGTGGAGGGTCGCCGGGTGGTCCAGCAGGTGCCGTGGAGCAAGGAGGCACCGTACCGGCTGGACCTGGCCACCTGGCGGGAGGCCATCGAGGCGCACTTCCCCGACAGCTCCTGGATCAAGATGAGCCGGTCGACCCTGGACGACCTGCTCAGGTTCAAGACGGCCAGGGCGCTGCCGACCTGGGACGCCACCATCATCGCCCTGCTCAAGGGGGAGATCGGGGAAACCGGGGACATCGGGGAGGTCAGCTCATGACCAGGGGCGACGCCGGTCAGCTCGACAGTGCAGGCCGGCTGGACGGGGTCCGCGCGGTCGCCGACGCGATCCTGTACGAGGGCTACCTGCTCTACCCGTACCGGCAGACGTCCCAGAAGAACCAGTCCAGGTTCCAGTTCGGCGTGCTGATGCCGCCCGGCTATGCCGCGGTGGACCCGACCGAGCCGTCGGCCAGCCAGACCGAGTGCCTGCTGGAATGCGCCGACGACGCTCACGTGCTCGTGACCGTGCGGTTCCTGCAGCTCCAGCGGCGCCGGATCGAGCAGGTCGTGCCGGACACCGGTCAGGCGCGCGAGGTCGAGGCGCTGACCGTGGACGGCACCGAGTACACCGCCTGGACCGAAGCGGTCGAGCGCGAGCAGCAGGTGTGCGCCGAGGTCGGCGACCTGCTGACCGGTGACCTCGGCCTCACCGTGCACGTGCCGGCCGGGCAGGACAGCGAGGACATCGTGGTCGCGGCCACTGGCCGGGTCGCAGGCCGGATCGTGCGGGCGTGGGACAGCCTCGACGCGGTGATCAGGCTGCAGGCCGCGCGGGTGGCCGGCCCCTACGGCGCGCTCAAGCTCGGGGTGCGCACCGAGAACCACACGATCCCCGTTCTGGCCCCGCTAACCAGGGACGACGGTCTGGCCGGGGCGCTGATCGCGGCACACACGCTGATCCACGTGCCCGGCGGTTCCTTCCTGTCGATGACCGACCCGCCGGAGTGGGCCGCCGCCGAGATCAAAGAATGCGAGAACATCAGCACGTGGCCGGTGCTGGCGGGCCCGCCGGACCGCCGCGACATGATGCTGTCCTCGCCCGTCATCCTGTACGACCACCCCGAGATCGCGCCGGAGAGCGCGGGCGACCTGTTCGACGCCACCGAGATCGACGAGATCCTGACCCTGCGCACGCTCGCGCTGACCGACGAGGAGAAGCGGGCGGCCCGGGCGACCGATCCGCGCGCGGCCGACCTGCTCGACCGGCTCGACGACATGCCGGCCGAGATGTTCGAGCGGCTGCACGGCGCGATCAGGTACCTGCGCGCCGCGGGCCAGCCGGTCATGAGCGGGCCCGCCGGATCAGCCGGGCCGGCCGAACCTGGGCAGGTGCCCTGGTGGGACCCGGGGGCCGATGCCAGCGTTTCGCCTGAGACCGACCAGGTGCTGATCGACGGCGTCCCGGTGTCGGCCGGCTGCCGGGTGGTAATGCTGCCCGGGATCGGCAGCGCCGACGCCCAGGACCTGTTCCTGGCCGGGCGCGAGGCCACCGTGCAGGCGGTGTTCCACGACGTCGACGGCAGTGTGCACGTGGCCGTCAGCCCGGACGGCGACCCGGCCGCCGACCTGCAGCGCAGCCACGGCCGGTTCCTGTACTTCGCCGCCAGTGAACTCAGGCCGCTATCCGATCAGCCCCCGAAATCGCAGGAGGAACCGCCATGATCACCCGGATCATCAAGGCAGTCATCGTCGCGACCGTCCTGGCCGTCGTCATCCAGTCCCTGCCGGACATCAAGCGCTATCTGGAGTTGCGCGAGATGTAATCCGGCCTGACCACCGGAGGAGACATGGAAACCATCATCGGGTTCACCGCCGGCTATCTGACCGGGACGAAGGCGGGCAA
>DASWAH010000188.1:0-13637 GCA_036391235.1 Streptosporangiaceae bacterium | reverse complement strand
CCGGGCGCATATCCGCTACCTGGACGCGCCGGTACGCCGGGTGCTGTCGGTCATCCCGGCCCGGTACCCGGACCTGTGGACCGGCGCGAAGGGTTTCTACAAGGTCGAGCCGGTCGTGGCCGATGGCGGCCAGGTCGTGCTCTACGCACCGCACATCCGCGAGGTCGCGGCGACCCACCCGGAGATCCAGCGGATCGGCTACCACTGCCGGGACTACTTCCTGCACAACTGGGAGCGGTACCGGCACCTGCACTGGAGCGACCTGGCCCACTCCACCCACCTGCGCGGGTCGGGCAGCTACGACGAGGCGCACGGCGAACGCGGCCGGGTAACGGTCACCCTGGCCACCGGCATCCCGCAGGACGTGACGAGAGCGGTGAACCTGGATTACCTCGACCCGGCCGCAATCGATCTGGCCGCCTGGGCCGCCGACCCGGGCACGCTGGTCGTGCCGGACGCCGGGGAGACGCTCTACCGCCTGCGCCCGTCTTAGTGGGCGGCCTCGTAATCATTGATGATCTTGCTGGGAATCCGGCCGCGCTCGCTGACCTCATAGCCGTGCTGGCGAGCCCATTCCCTGACTTCGGCGCTGCGGCGTCCCGAGTTCGCTCTGGCCCGCCTGGCCCGCGCAACCGGAGAAGCCTTGCGCGCGTAATCCGCGAAAGCGGCAAGCTTCTCGCGGATTTCCTTGCTGTGCGCCCCGCACAGATCGATCTCGTACGCGGAGCCATCAAAGGCGAATGAGACGGACTCCGTCCCGTCGACCTCGCCATCGTGAGGAATGTCACACACCATCGTCACGATCGTCTTCTGAGCCACGAGGGTTAACCTTTCCCAGTTTTCGCCGGTCGGGTGAGCAGCCCAGAGTTGTCCTTGGCTGCGAATTAATTCCGCGGCGACGGGACAACTGCCGCGTCAGCCGGGTCCGAACTGTTGCGGACAAGTCTGCTCTAAACCGACCGGTTAGTCCAGCGAAGCGCGGTTTGCTGCGGCCGGCAATTTCGGTGCCACCGGGTATCCGGATGGCCGCCAAATGATTTCAGCCGGCCGATCCGCCCATCGTCATCAAGTCGCGTAACCAGCCCGAGGACGGCGACGACAACGGGCGGTCACTCACCGGCCGGCGGCGTGCCGTGGGTGTGGAACGACGCGATCGTGGCCAGTCCCCAGGCCTGGCCTTTGGCCCGCTCCGCCTGCGTCCAGCTGACCGGGGCCCAGTCGGGCGCGAAGACTAGCCGGGCGCAGGGGTTGCACAGCTCGATCCGGTTACCGCCGGGCTCGTAGACGTACAGGAAGAAGGTTTGCTGGATCGCGTGCTTGTGCGGCCCGGTCTCGATGAACACGCCCTTGTCCAGGCAGATGTCGGCCGCCCGCAGGATGTCCTCCCTGGTGTCGGTGGCGAAGGCCAGGTGGTGCAGCCGCCCGGAGGCGCCGGTCCAGTCGTTGGTGTAGACGAGGTCGTAGGACTTCTGCGCGAAGTGCAGCCACTGGGCCGATATCGTGCCGTCGTCGAGCACGATCTGCTCGGTGACCCGGCCGCCCAGAACATCGCAGATGAACTCCCCGTTGGGCTCGGTGCGGGCGGCCAGGAAGTTGACGTGATCCAGCCGCCGCACCCCGACCCCGCGGCCCGGGTAGGCCTGGGCCTGGTTCTTCAGCGCGGGCTTGTCGGCCCCGGTCGGGCGGAACCACTCGGTCTGGTAGTACAGCTCGAACTCGTGCCCGTCAGGGTCCGCGAACAGGTAGGTCGGCCCGAGGCCGAGGTCGCCGTCCTGCCAGCCGATCCCCAGGCCGGCCGCCTCGATCGCGGCCACCCGGCGGGCCAGCGCTTCCTCGCTGGCCGCCCGGAGCCCGGTCCGGCGCAGGCCCGAGGTCGCGGCCGCGGTCAGCTTCAGGCTGTGGTGCTCGTAGTCGTCCCAGGTGCGCAGGTAGACCGAGTCCCCGGCGGCGCCGTTCTCGCTCATCCCGAGCACCTGGGTGAAGAACCACAGGCTCCGCTCGGGCTCGGGCGTGAGGAGCTCGGCGTGCCCGAGGTGGGCCACGTCGTGCAGCAGCGGTGGCATCGGCGGCTCCCGGAGATCGTGGCTGGATGCTAGTAGCTGGCCGGGTAGGCGATCCCGTCGAACAGCTTGCGCGCCGTCCTGATCACGCCGGCGCTGAGTACCCGGGGATCCGGGGCCGACGTATCCACCTCGACCTCCACCTCCAGATGCCCCGACGGGTGCTCGATGTCGAGACGCCGCGGCGCGTCCGGCCGCCCGCTGATCCCCGCCAGCTCGGCCCCGGCGGCCCCGGGCAGCAGCAGCGCGGTGGCCACGCTGATCGCGCCGAGCACCCCGATCGCGGTGTGCGGCTGCACCGGGATGAACGTGCGGGTGCTGATCGTGCCGCCGTCCCGGGGCGCGCTGACCAGCGTGGTCTTGGGCAAGCTGGTGCCGCGCACGTCGCCCAGGCCCATCGCGTGGCCGGCCGCCACGCGCAGTGCGTCGACCCTGGCGGCCAGCCGCTCGTCGGCCGCGAGTTCCGCGGCCGTTTCGGTGCCGGTCAGGCCGAGATCGGCGGCCCTGGCGACTACCACCGGCATGCCGTTGTCGATGCAGGTGACCTCGACTCCGTCGATCACGTCGGTGACCCGCCCGGTCGGCAGCAGGCTCCCGGTCGCCGATCCCTCGGTGCCGGAGAACCGCAGCAGCACCGGCGCGGCCCGGCCCGGTACCCCGGCGATCGCGGTATCGCCTTCGTAGCAAGGCCGCCCGCCCGGGGTCGCGAACGTCGCGGTCACCACGCTGCCCGAGTTGACCATCCGGATCCTGGCCGTGGTCTGCTCGGGGCCGGTGGTGATCAGGCCGCGCTCGGCCGCGAACGGCCCGACCCCGGCCAGGATGTTGCCGCAGTTCTGCCGGTCGGTGATGGTCGGCTCGGCCACGCCGAGCTGCAGGAACAGGTAGTCGAGGTCGGCGCCGTCCTCGGCGTCGCCGTCGTCATCGGCGTCGGCCTCGGTACCGGCTCCGGCCGGCCGGGACACCACGGCGACCTTGGCGGCCAGCGGGTGCCCGCCGCCGAGCCCGTCGACCTGCATCGGGTGGCCGCTGCCCATGATCGCCAGCAGCAGCGCGTCCCGCTCGGCCCGGCCGGCCGGCAGGTCACCGGCGAGGAAGTACAGACCCTTGGACGTGCCGCCGCGCATCATCATGCAGCGCACGCCCGCGCTCACGACGGGTCCTGACCGGACTCGTAGCTGACGTACTCCACCCCCAGGCCGGCCAGCACCTTTCGCAAGCCGTACCGGTCCAGGCCCAGTTCGCCGGCCCTCAGGGCCTCGCGGGTCACTTCCTCCGCGGCTGCCCGCTTCCTGGCCGCGGCCAGCACCTCCCCGGTCCGCAGCCGCGGTACCACGGCCACCCCGTCGTCGTCGGCCACGACCGCGTCGCCCGGCGCGATGAGCTGGCCGCCGATGGTGACCGGCACGTTCACCGCCCCGCCGGCCGTCTTCAGCGTGCCCTGGGCGCTGACCCCGCTGCTGAACACCGGGAACCCCAGTGCCTGCAGGTCGGCCACGTCACGGGCCCCGGTGCTGGTGACCAGGCCGCGGACGCCCCGGCGCAGGGCCGAGGCGCCGATCAGGTCGCCGAAGTAGCCGTCGCCGGACGGGGAGGTGGTCGTCACGACCAGGATGTCCCCCTCGCGGCACTGCTCGATCGCGGCGTGCACCATGAGGTTGCTGCCCGGCCGGCACAGCACGGTCACCGCGGTGCCGCCGATGCGGGCGCCCGGGTAGACCGGCCGGATGCCGGGGCCCAGGTAGCCGGACTGCCCGGCCGCCTCGTGCACGGTAGCCACCCCGAACGAGGCCAGCTCGTCCACCTCGGCCAGGTTCGCCCGCGGGCAGCCCGTGACCACGACCTGCTTCACTGCAGTACCTCCGTGACCTGCGGGTACACCCGCATGTAGGCCTCGGCCATGGTGTCGGTGGCCAGCCCCAGGTTCGGGCCCGCGTTCCTGCGCAGCTGCACCCCGCGCCGCCTGGCCAGGTCGGTGTAGTAGGCCCACATGTGCTGCTGCGCCGCCAGGCACTCCATGGCCTGGAGTTTCACCTCGAAAACGGAAGTGATATCGAGCAGCACATCTGGCTTGAAGTCACACTGCTCGGGCTGGTGGGGCTCGAACAGGAACACCGGCGGGGCGCCGAGCGGCTCACCCGGGGCGTCGTAACCGATCGCCTGGGCCAGCACCCTGGCCTGCAGGGCCATCCGGCCCGCGGCCGGATGATCGGGGTTGTACGGGTCGGCCAGCGTGTGGGTGAGCACGACGGCCGGCTCGGTCCTGCGGTAGCAGCGCACGATCTGGTCGGTCAGCTCGGGCGTCTCCCGCAGCGGGTAGTCGCCCGCGTCGAGGAACTCGGCCTGCGCGCCCAGTACCTCGGCCGCCTTGCTCGCCTCGTCCCGGCGGAGCGCCTTGACCTGGTCCAGGTTCTTGCCCTCGCGCCAGGCCCGGGCCGACTCGCCGCGCTCGCCGAAGCTCAGGCACAGCACGGTCACCTCGGCGCCGCGGGCGGCGGCCAGCGCGATGGCACCGCCGGCCCGCCAGACGAAGTCCCCGGCGTGCGCGCTGACGACCAGGACCGGGCCCTGGGCCTGGGTTACCACGACCCCCAGACCTCCTGTGCGGTCTGCACGATCAGCGCCAGCTTGGCCCACTGCTGCTCGGCGGTCAGGTCGTTGCCCTCCTTGGTCGAGGAGAACCCGCACTGCGGCGACAGGCAGAGCTGGTCCAGGTCGACGAACCGCGCGGCCTCCTCGATCCGCCGCTTCAGGTCGTCCTTGCTCTCCAGTTCGCCGCGCTTGGTGGTGACCAGCCCGAGCACGACCCGCTTGCCCTTCGGCACGAACCGCAGCGGCTCGAACCCGCCGGACCGCTCGTCGTCCCATTCGCAGAAGAACCCGTCGACCTCGAGGCCGCCGAACAGCGCCTCGGCGACGAAGTCGTAGCCGCCCTCGGCGGCCCACATGCTCTGGTTGTTGCCGCGGCACATATGCGTGGTGACGGCCAGGTCGGCCGGGCGTCCGGCCAGGGCCCGGTTGATGTTCGCGATGTACCGCTCGTGCTGGTGCTCGGGGTCACCGCCGATGTCGGCGACGTGCTGGCGCTGGGCGGGATCGTTCAGGTAGGCCAGGCTGGTGTCGTCCAGCTGCAGGTACCGGCAGCCCAGGTCGTACAGGCCGCGGACCTGCCGGGCGTAGGCCGCGGTCAGGTCGGCCCAGAACGCGTCTAGGTCCGGGTAGACCGCGGGGTCGATCGCTGACCGGCCGCCGCGGTAGTGGACCATGCTCGGCGATGGGATGGTGATCTTGGGCAGGGCCGTGGTCACGGTACCGGCCAGGAACCGGAAGGCGTCGCCGAAGATGGTGTCCGGCAGCGTTACCGGGGCGACGATGTGGGCCGACGGCGGCGCCCACTCGTAGGTTCTGGCCTCGTTGTGGAACTGGACCCTGATCGTGTCGTCCTGCACCTGCCGGACCCCGCCGAGCTGGTAGATGAAGTCCATGTGCCAGGACTCGCGGCGCAGCTCCCCGTCGGTGGCCGCGCGCAGCCCGGTCTCCTCCTGGCGGCGCACCACCTCGCGGATCGAGCTGTCCTCGACCGCACGCAGCTCGTCGCCGGAGATCCGGCCCGCGGCGGCGTCCTCGCGGGCGCGCAGGAGTTCGGGGGGACGCAGCAGGCTGCCGACATGATCGGCACGAAATGGCGGCCGCATTCCGCCGATTGTAGACACCCGGCAGCTGACCTGGCCGGCCTACCTGGCCGGCTTACCTGGCCGGCGATGTGCGGGCCGCGAACGCGACCAGCTCACGCCGGCCGCCGAGGCCGGTCTTGGCGATCAGGCTGGTGACGTGCGTCTCCACGGTCTTGGCCGAGATCGACAGGCGGGAGCCGATCTCGGCATTCGAGCAGCCGAGACCGATCAGCAGGAAGACGTCGAGTTCCCGGCTGGTTAGCCCGAGCGAGCGAAGCTGGCCGGGGAGGTTATGGGCCGGCCTGCGCGGCCGCGGTACCCGCTCTCCGACCTGGCGGAGCTGGCTGCGGCAGGCCGAGGCGACCAGCGCGTAGCCGGCCTCGTCGAGGCCGGACGCCGCTTCGCGGAGCCAGGCGGCGGGCTGGCCCCAGCCGTCGGTCAGCGCGGCCGGGGCGACGAGCCAGTGCAGCAGGTGGTTCCACCACGGCGCGCAGGACGCGTAAAGCTGCCGGCCTTCCTCGGCCAGCTCGGCCGCCCGGCGCTTGCCAGCCTGGCCGCCGGGGGCGGCGCGCCCGGCGCCCCGGCCCGCTTGCACCGCCCTGGCGTAGGCGAGCAGGCCGCGGTTCCAGAACGAGGTGGATGCGCCGGCCTGCTCCGCCTCGGCCACCGCCGCCTCGCCGCCGTCCCCGGCGATGGCCTCAAGCAAGGCCCAGTACCCCCAGGCCATCGACGGCGCGGTGAGCGGCTCGCCGCGGCCCCTGGCCACCCCGGCCCGGCTGGCGGCCAGCGCCCCGGTCAGGTCGTTGATCACGATCGCCGAGGTGACCAGGGCCTCGCCGAGCGTGGTGATCAGGACGGCCGGGTCGCGCGGAGTGATCTGCTCGGCCCGTGCGGCCAGCACGTTCGTGTAGTTCTGGTCGCCGCGGATCGCGGCCACGCAGGCCTGGGTCGCGACGGCCATGGCCTCGACCCTGGGCAGCCGCAGCCGCCTGGCCGCCTCCTGGCTGCGCCGGGCGGCCCGCAGCGCGCGGTCCTGACTGCTGCCAAGCAGCCGGGCGTTGGCGAGCTGCAGGTCGATCACCGCGACGGTCGACACCGCGCCGGACTCCAGCGCGAGCCGCCTGGCCTCGGAGAGCCGCGGCGTCTCGGCCTGCTCCAGCATCTCGATCGTGCCGAGCTCGTGCAGGGCCCGGATCCGGCGCACCGGCAGCGCCCGGGCGGTGGCGATGCGCAGCGCTCGCTCGAACGCCTCGCGGGCCGCGGCCGTGTTCCGCAGCCGCTCGCGCCGTCCGATCACCTCGAGCGCCTCGCAGGCCGCGTCGGCCGCCCTGGTCGACGGCATCATCTTCTCGGCGCTGGCCAGGGCCGAACGGGCCAGCTCGAGCGCGCGGTCGGGCTGTCCGGCGTCCATCGCGCACCTGGCCGCCACGGCGTCGGCCCAGCCGGCCAGGGACGGGTCGGGGGAGGCGCCCAGCAGTTCGCGGGCCGCCATGATCTGGCGGCTCGCCATCTCGGCCCGGTCACACTCCGACAGTGCCCTGGCCAGCCGCAGCCGGATCTCGGCCTTCCGCGCGGGGGCGGTCCCAGACAGGTCGAGCTCCCCCAGCAGGCGCTCGGCGACCGGGATGAGCTGTTCGCAGTCCCCGGTCATCATGAACACCCGTACCAGGGCCTCGTCGATCGAGGCGAGTTCGGTCGTCGGCGGCGGCTGGACCGGGCCGAGCACTCGCCGAGCCCGCTGCAGCACCGCGCTCGCGCTGGTCAGCGATCCGCTGGCCAGCGCGCGGCGGCCAGTCTCGGCGAGCAGTTCGGCCGCCCGCCGGAGCTGGCCGGCCGCCTCGTGCAGTTCGGCCGCCTGCTCGCACCAGGCACCGGGCAGGCCGGGGTGAGCTTCCTCGATGGCGGCCGCGGCCCGGCCCGAGCGCTCGGCCAGGAACGGCGGCATCAGGTCGGACATCACCGCGTCCCTGGTCAGCGAGTGCCGGAACCGGAACATGGACTGACGCGGGGTCACCGGCTCGATTAGCTGGGCGTCGCTCGCCCGCTGCAGCGCGGCGAGCGCTTCGGCCTCGCTGACCTGCGCGACGGCAGGCAGCAGGGTCCAGTCGAACTGGCGGCCGAGCACCGCGGCGGCTGCGATCACGCCGGCCGCGTCCGGCCCGAGCTCGGCCAGCCGGCGCCGGACCGACTCGGTGATCGAGGTGGGTACTCCGGTCGTGACCTCCTCGTTGAATTGCCACGACCCGTCGGTGCGGACCAGTTCGCCCGAGGACACGGCCGAGGCGAGGATCTCCTCTACCGCGTACGGCAGTCCCTCGCTGTCGGCGACCAGCCGGCGCAGAAACCGGCGCGGTGGCTCGCCGTCCAGCCACGACGTCGCCATCCGCTCGACCGGCCCGGCGGTCAGCCTGGGCAGGTCGATCACGGTCGCGGCGCGGCGCGTGCACAGCCCCCTGATCACGTTCAGCGCGTGCGAAGGCTCGGCATCGCGCACCGTGGCCAGGCACAGCACGCGTTCCGAGCCCACGTTGTCGGCCAGGTACTCGACGATCGCGAGCGTCTCGGGGTCGGCGAACTGCAGGTCCTCGAGGACGAGCACGCTGCCCTTGCCGCCGAGGCTGGCCAGCAGGCGCAGCAGCGCCTCGCCCAGGATCAGCGGTGAGATCTCCGCGGCCGGCTCGCCTGGCTCGCCCCAGTCGGGGACGATCGCGGCCAGCGCGCGCCGGTATTCGGCGACCGCGGGCAGCTCGCTCATGTCGGTCGTCCTGGCGATGCCGATCAGGGCTTCCACGATCGGCCGCAGCGGCACCGGGTTGGTGGCCTGGACCGCCCGTCCGGCGAGCACGGTGAACCCGCGCGCCGTGGCCGCCTCGGCGACCTCCCTGGCCAGCCGGGACTTGCCCACCCCGGCCTCGCCGGTCAGGACGGCCAGGCCGCCGTCCTGACCGGCCCGGTCAAGGGCGGCGGTCAGTGCGGCAAGCTCGGAATCTCGGCCAACCAGTTCGCGGGTCTCGATGCCGCCCATCGGGCTACTCTACCGTCACTTTACGTGATCATTAATTTGCGGTGAGTATCTGAGCCGTGACCGGTGAAATCCGCTGATCCCGGCAATCACCCGCCAAACCCCGCCCTCAGGGGCGATCGGGCCACCACGGCACCGGAGCGCCGGGGCCCTCCCGGCTGACCAGGTCCAGGCGCAGCAGCCAGGCCGCGATCCCGGCCGCGCCCTGCATGAAGCCGGTGCCCGGTTCCAGCTCGGGCGGGGTGACCCGGTGCTCGGTGTGAGACCAGCGAACGCCGTCGGGGTCGGCGGTCTGCCGGGCCAGCACGTCAGCCGCCAGCTCGGCCGCCCAGCCGAGCCAGGACGCGTCGCCGGTTGCCTGGTACCGGTCCAGAGCCATCTCGCCGACGCCGGCCGTGCCGCAGCACTGGCCCAGGTTGTCCCAGAACCCGGGGTGCAGCCTGGCCGGCAGCCCGCTGCGCCGGACCGCCCGCCGGGCCGCTTCGGCCTGGAGTTCCCATCCTTGTCCGGGGCGGAGCCGGACGAGCAACTCGAACAGCCGGAGGGTGCCGGCCGGGCCGTGGCACCAGCCGTAGCACAAGGCCGGCTCGGGACCTTCGGGCGGGAATTGGTGCGGTACCGCCAGGGTGCCGTCCGGCCGCTGGCCGAGGCTGACCAGCCGCTGCCCGGCCAGGACGGCCAGCTCCAGCAGGTCCGGCCGGCCCAGGGGTCCGGCGCTGGCGGCGAGAGCGAACCCGATCCCGGCCAGCCCGTGCGAGAAGTTCGGATGGAAGACCGGGAAATCGGCCCGCGGGTGCCAGTCCGGCGACCCGTCGGTCCAGGTGGCCTGGGCCACGAGCGAGTCGGCGACCGCCGCGGCGGCGGCCAGGACGTCGTCGTCGCTGGTGCCGTCACCGTCCCCGGCCCTGACCAGGACCAGCAGGATGCCGGCTTCCCCGGCCATGATGTCGCGCCACGGCGAGACCGGCTGCCCGGCCTCCGCGGTCCGGCTGACCCGCCAGGCCAGGGCCCGCACCATCGCCTGGGCCGCGTCCAGGGCGCCCCGGTCACCGCTGGTCAGGAACCACATCCGCAGCGCCGCTGCCATCCCGGCCAGCCCGGTATACAGGCCAGGGTCGGTGACAGTGTCCGGTGCCAGCGCGGCCAGCCGACCGGCGGCGGCCGCGGCGAAGTCGTCGAACTCGGTGCAGCCCGCCAGCCTGGCCTGGGCGAGCGCGGCCAGCACGCCGGCCGTGCCGTCGTACAGGTCATCGGTCCGGCGAGCGCCCGGCAGCCTGGTTTCTGGCCAGGTCAGGCCGCCTTCGGCGGGAACGCCCGCGGCAGTTACCCAGCGCAGCGATTCCGTCGCGACCGTGGAAATCCCGGCCGGCCGGTGCGCGCTCACGTCAGGGTGCACCGGTCCATAGAAACTGATCATGGCGGCCGGCGGCAAGGCAGGGTTAGCCTGGCCGGGTCCTGCCGGTCACAGTGGAGGGCTCGGGCGGTGCGTGACGAGGGCGTTGGCTCCTGGACGGCCCGGCGGGCGCGCAAGACGCCGGGCAGGGTCGCGATCGTGCACGCCGGCACGACGACGACATATTCGGAACTCCACGACCGGGTGCTGTCGCAGGCAAGCCGGCTGCGGGCCATGGGGATTGCCAGGGGCGACCGCGTCGCGTACCTGGGGCCGAACCATCCGGCATTTCTCGAGGTCATGTTCGCCACCTGGGTGGCCGGGGCGGTGTTCGTGCCGCTGAACTTCCGCCTGGCTCTGCCCGAGATTGCCTTGCAGCTGGCCGATTCCGGCGCGAGCGTGCTGTTCTGCGCGACCGAACGCCAGGACGCCGCGGATGATGCCGGCGTGGCCGCCGCCGTCGGCCGGGTGGTGCGGGTCGGAGCGGCCGGGGATGACCCGCCCGGGCCTGGCGGAACCGCCCCGGGGGCGGTGGCCGGCGCATGGCCGGGCGAGCCGGTCAGCCTGGAGGACCCCTGCCTGATCATGTACACCTCTGGGACGACCGGCCGGCCCAAGGGCGCCGTGCTGACGCACGGCAACATCACCTGGAACGCGATCAACGTGCTGGTCGACACTGATATGCGCAGTGACGAGGTCGCGCTGGTGGTGGCGCCGCTGTTCCACACCGCGGCGCTGAACATGCTCAGCCTGCCGGTGCTGCTTAAGGGCGGAACTCTGGTGATCGAGGGGGCGTTTGAGCCGGGCCGGGCGCTGAGCCTGATCGCGCGGCACCGGGTGAGCGTGATGTTCGGCGTGCCCGCGATGTACGACGCGATCGCGGCCGGGCCGGAGTGGGAGTCCGCCGACCTGTCCAGCCTGCGGACGCTGCTGTGCGGCGGCGCGCCGGTGCCGCTCGCGACGATCGAGTGCTACCTGGGCCGCGGGCTGAGCTTCATCCAGGGCTACGGCATGACCGAGGCGTCGCCCGGGGTTCTGCTGCTGGACGCGGCGCACGCGGAGAGCAAGGCCGGCTCGGCCGGGGTACCGCATTTCTTCACCGACGTGCGGATCGCGGGGGAACCCAGCGAGATCCTGGTGGCCGGGCCGAATGTGATGGCCGGCTACTGGAACCAGCCGGACGCCACCGCCGCGGCCCTGCGCGACGGCTGGCTGCGGTCGGGCGACGTGGCCACGGCCGACGAGGACGGCTACGTCTACGTCACCGACCGGATCAAGGACGTGATCATCTCCGGCGGCGAGAACATCTACCCGGCCGAGGTCGAGAACGCCCTCCGTGACCATCCCGACATCGCCGACTGCGCGGTCATCGGGGTGCCCGACCAGCGCTGGGGCGAGGTCGGCCGGGCGATCGTCGTGCTGCGTCCGCGGGCCGGCGCAGGGGAGGCGGCCGATGCGGCGGATGCGGCGGATACGGCGATCGGAGAGCACGACATCCTGCGGTTCCTTGAGGGCCGGATCGCAAGGTACAAAATCCCGAAGTCGGTCAGTTTCGTCGCCGAGCTGCCGCGTACCGCGACCGGCAAGATCGCCAAGAGGGTCCTGCGCGAGGGCTATCGGGCCTAGCCCGGCTATCGGGTCTAACCCGGCTAGCGGGTCTAACCCGGCTAGCAGGAGTAACCCCGGGGCGCGGTGGTGTAGGTGCGTCCGCTGGGCGTGGTCCAGGCGAGGGTGCCGGGCTCAGGCTGGGTCACGGTCCAGCCGGGGGTCTGCTTGACGCGGTGGTGCCGGCGGCAGGCGGGTGCGCAGTTGCACTCGCAGGTCCGGCCGCCCCGGTGATGCGGCACGGTGTGCTCGTTGTCGCAGCCGCGAGCGGGCCGGCTGCAGCCGGGTGCGGTACAGACCGGGTTGCGAACGGCCAGGAGGTGGCGGAGCCGCCGGCCGGGCTGGTAAGCCGTGGTCTGCCGGCGGTGGGTGCAAGGGTCTGTCTCCAGCCAGTCGAAGGTCAGGCTGGTGAGCCAGCGCAGCCGTCCGGCGGCGCTGCCGGGAGGCGGTCTGGTGTCTGGCCGTCTGGTGTCTGGCGGATGCTGGCCCGGTGGTCCGGTGCCCGAGGGTCCGCTGCCGGGTGGTCCGGTGCTGGGGGGCCCGCTGCCGGGTGGTCCGGTGCTGGGGCAATGGCTGGGGCGGCCGGGCTGATCCGGCTCCGGTCCGCGGCGGTCGCACGCGTGGGCCATGGCCCGGCCGGCCGGGTCGGTGAGCGTCACGTGCCAGCCGGGCGAGCCCGCCGCGGCCAGCAGATCGGCGAGGTCGCGGCTGGTATGGGCGTCGATCGGGCCGAATCCGTCCAGCTCGCCGGCTTGGCCGCCGAGGCCGAGCCAGGTCAGGGCGGGCAGGGTGAGGTGGATGCTGCCGCCCTGGTCGAGGCGGCCGGTGCCGGCAGGCGGCCGGGTCGTGGCGAGCCTGGTGCCGGGGAGATCCCAGGGGCTGGTGCCGAGCAGCAGGGCCATGAAGACGTGGGCGCGGAGCTGGTCCAGGGTGCCGGGCGCTCCGCTGGCCTTCAGCGCCCGGGCGATCCTGCTGAGGCGGGCGTCCGCGGCGAGCGTCTCGGCCGGCGGCAGTTCGCGGCCGCCGATGGCGCCGTTGCCGGACCCTTCCTGCCCCGCCTCGACCCGGGCGTCCTCGCGGGCCCTGCGGGCCCGCCGGCTCGCGGCGTCGGGGTCGGCGGACAGGACGGCGGCGCGCAGCGCGCGGCGGAGCTGGCTGGTGGTCCATCCGGCGGCCCGGCCCAGATACCGGCCGGCGATCTGGCAGGCCGCCAGGTCGGGCAGGGGCGCGAGTTCGGTGGCGAACACGCGGGCCTTGGCCAGGTCGATTCGCCCGGCCGACAGCCTGTCCCGCACGGCCGGAAGCCGGGCCAGGTCCCTGGCCAGGCAGAGCAGCGAGTCGGCGGTCCGGCCGGTGAGGGTGAGGGCGGCGGCGACCTCGGCCGAGACCTGCTCGCTGGCCGTAGATGAGATAACCGCGCGGCCGTCCTGGCGTGAGCCGCGGGCCGCCCGGGCGGTGGCGTCGCGGCGGCGGCGGGCGTCGAGTTCGGCGATCGCAGCCAGTTCGGCGGCGGCCTGCCAGGACGCCAGCCGCCGGGCCGTGCCGATCAGCCCGACCAGTTCGTCGTCGGATAGCCGGCCCAGCCCGGCGTCGGACACGTCCTCGGCCAGCTCGGCCAGCAGCGGCCCGGCGTCGGCCAGGTCCAGCGGGCCCCCGGCGGCAAACCCCGCCGCCGGCCCGGCCGGGCGGGCCGGGGTCCACTCCGCTTCCCACCCGGCCTCACCTGCCGCGATCGCGCCGGCCGCTTGCCGGTGCGTGAACCCCGCGCCGATCGCCTCCCGCTCGGCGCGCGGGCGGAGCGTGGCGAGGTGATCGGCCAGGGCGTCCTGCTGGTCCGGGGTCAGGCAGGCCAGGAACGCATCGTCAGGGCCGGACTCCGGATC
>DASWAH010000187.1:0-10833 GCA_036391235.1 Streptosporangiaceae bacterium | reverse complement strand
GCTGATCACGGCGCCGATCAGCTCGGCCAGGGCGACGCTCAGGGTGATCAGCATGACGATCACCAGCGACCGGCTGTGCTCGCCGGTCAGCGTGAGCCGGGACCCGTGCGCGTGCCCGTGGCCGTGCGCGTGCCCGCGATCCCGTGCCTGCCCCTGACCCCGCGTCATGATGGCGTCGAGCTGCCCGTCCCCGGCGCGAGCAGTTCGTAGGCCGGGTTGACCATCACGGCCTCCCGGTCCCGGACGCCGACCTGGCCGGTCAGCCGGACCTTGGCCCCTGGGTCGAGCCCGGGAATATGCGAGCGGCCGTAGAACAAGGCGGTCAGCTGCCCGGTCGCGTCCACGATCTCGCAGGCCAGCACGGTGTTGTGCTCCACCGGCCGGATCTCTACCGCGTGCACCCGGCCCTCGACGACCGCCTTGCCCCGCCTGGGCAGGCGGCCGATCGGGGTTGCCTGCTTGGACGGCACCGGCCGCTTGTAATTGGCCACGGCTTCGCCGTCGCCGTCCTCGATGTCCGCGCCCGGCGGCGTCGGCGAGCCTTGCACCGGCTCCGGCCTGTCACCGGAACCGGCCCTGACATCGGGCCCTTCCCCGGTCGCGGGAGCCTCGGGCTTGGTCGCCTCGGCCACTGCCTCGGCCATGGCCTGCCGTCGCATCGCCTGGTCGGGCCCGGCCCCCTCCCGGCCCGCTTCGTCCGGGCCAGCACCTTCCGCATCCCGGGCGCTCGCGGCGGCGGTCGCCTTCACGTGCGCCCGCGCGGCCAGGCTCTCCACCCTGGTGCGGACGTCGAACGGCACGATCGTGGCCGCGGCGTGCGGGATCTGGCTGACTACGCTGGCCATCCGGTCGGCCGTCCGGTCGTGCAGCAGCCGGCCGATCATCGGGGCGTACGTGCGCCGCGGCATGACCGCGGTCACTCCCACTCCGGGCAGGGACGCTTCGGCGCTGACCATGTCGGCCGCGGCCCTGGCGATGCGCCGGTCCGGGCAGTCGACCAGGTCGAGCGTGACCCCGGTGTTGGCCCGCACCCAGTCGTCGCGCAGGCGGTTCGCCTGGACGCTGTCGATCACGAAGTGCACCGCCCGCAGGCTGGTCGGTCGCAGGCTCCTGGCGTACCGCAATCCGGCCAGCGTCGCGAGGTCGAATTCGTCCACGAACACGTACACGGTCCGGCGGGAGTAGGTCGGCGGGGTAGCTGGCCTGGCCCTGCGGTGGTCGCCGGTGCTGATGTGCTCCAGCACCTCGGCCTCCATCCGGTAGTGCCGGTTCAGCCGGATCAGCGCGGGCACGCCGATCGCGAACACGATCAGCACCAGCCAGGCGCCCTCGGTGAACTTGACCACGGCGAAGATGAGCACGACGACCAGCGAGGTGACTCCGGCGGCGAAGTTGATCACCAGCTTGTGCTGCCAGCCACGTTCCCTGCGCTTGTGGTGGTACCTGGCCATGCCGAATCCGGCCAGCGTGAACGCCGTGAAGACCCCGAGCGCGTAGAACGGGACCAGCGCGTTGACGTTCGCCCCGGCCACGGCGAGCAACGTGCAGGACAGAACGGCCAGCACGATCATGCCGTTGGAGAACACCAGGCGGTGCCCGCGCTTGGTCAGCCAGCGCGGCAAGAACGCGTCCTCGGCCACAAAGCTGGCCAGGAACGGGAAGCCGTTGAAGCTGGTGTTGCCACCCGTGTAGAGGATCAGCGCGGTGGCCGCCTGGACCACGAAGAACATGACCTTGCCGAATCCCGCGGAACCGAATACCAGCGCGGCTTCCTGTGAGATCACCGTCGGCACGCCTGCCGTGTACGGCGTCGCGTGCGTGATGTGAGCCAGCCAGGAGATGCCGGCCACCAGGGTGCCCAGGATCATGCCCTCCGCGACCAGCACCTTGCGGGCGTTGAGGCCCTCGGGCGGCTGGAACGCGCTGACGGCGTTGGAGACGGCCTCGATGCCGGTGAGCGAGGACCCGCCGTTCGCGAACGCCCGCAGCAGCACGAACACCAGGCCGAAGCTGATCAGGGCGCTGTGGCTGGCCGGGACGCCACGCCCGTAGACGCTGGTGCCATAGCTCGCCGCGTGCTGCGCGACGCTCCACTTGGGCAGTCCCCCGCCGAAGAACTCGCGGCCCAGGCCGACCACGATCACGAGCATCATCACGCCGGAGAACAAATAGGTCGGGATGGCGAACGACCGGCCCGCTTCCCTGATGCCGCGGAGGTTGCCGTACAGCATGAGCAGCACGACCCCGATCGAGATGATCGTGATCAGCTGAGGGTTGTTCAGCACGGGGATAGCCGAGGCGACCGCGGCGGTGCCCGCCGCGATCTGGACCGCGACCGTCACCACGTAGTCGATCAGCAGCGCCACCGCGGCGACCTGCGCCACCTTGGGCCCGAAGTTCTCCCGTGCGACCACGTAGGAGCCGCCGGCCCTGGTGTAGACGGTGACGACCTCGCGGTAGGACAGCACGACCAGGGCCATCACGAACAGCACGACGCCGGTGATCGGCAGGATCAGCGCGAAGGCGGTGATCGCGAGACCGCCCTTGAGCAGCTCGATCAGGATTTCCTCGGTGCCGTAGGCCGAGGAGGAGATGCCGTCGGGAGCGAGCACGCCGAGGGCCAGCGGTTTGGACAGCCGCTCCTCGCTGAGTTGCTCGTTGACCAGCGGCGGCCCGAGCAGACGCCGCTTGATGGCATAGCCGAGGCTCTCGCCCAGATCGTTCTGGGTGCCCGGCAGCTTCGCCTGTGTGCCCGTCGCCACGCTGTCGTTCCTCCGCTCGGTCCGGTGCCCGCCGGATGCGCCGTGAGCATCCCGGACGTCGCCTTCTTACCACCGCCGGCGCCGTGCGCGGCGCCGGGAACCACGGACACCCCGCCCGGCCGGCCCGAGCGGGTGCCGAGAGCCCGCCGTCCGCCGCGATACTGGTCGGGTAGCGCGGCGCGGCGGCCACCTCGGTACGGACCGGCGTTCACCGTGGACCCGGCACTGACAGTGTTCCCAGCGCCCGCCTCGCTACCCAGACCAGAAAGGCATGAGATGACCACATCACCGGCCGCCGCGAAGCCGGGGCCGGACGACGGGCGGGTGCTGCATCTGTCCGAGCTGGTCGGGCGGCCGATTACCGATAAACGCGGCGAATCTATCGGGCGGCTGGCCGACGTCATCGTCCGGCTCCGCGGGGAACTCCCGCCGCTGGTCACCGGGCTGGTCGCCGCGCTCGGCACTCGCGAGGTCTTCGTCCCCCTCGAGCAGGCCAGCTCGTTCGACGGCGACGTGCTCAGCCTGACCAGCGCCCGGCTCGACCTGCGCCAGTTCGAGCGCCGGCACGGTGAGGTGCTGCTGCGGGCCGACGTGCTCGGGCACCGGCTGATCGATGTCCAGGCCGCGCACCTGATCAAGGCGGCCGACCTGGAATTGCGTAATCAGGACGGCGAATGGGTGCTGGCCGGCGTCGACACCCGCCGCCGGCCGCGCGGGCTGTTCCGGCTGCGGGCCAAGGACACGCAGGGCCGGTACACGTTCGGTGCCTGGGCGAACTTCGAGCCGCTGATCGGCCATGCGGGCAGCGCGCTGCTGCGCGGCCCGTTCGGCCGGATCAGGCGGCTCAAGCCCGCGCAGATCGCCGATCTGCTGGAGGAGGCGTCCAGGGCCGAGGAGACCGAGATCCTCAGCCAGGTGCACGCCGACCCCGAGCTGGAGGCCGACGTCTTCGAGGAACTGGACGAGGATGCGGCCAGCCGCCTGCTTGGCGCCCGCACCGACGCCGAGATCGCCGCGGTGCTGAACCGGATGGGTGCCGACGACGCGGCCGACGCGATCGCCGAGCTGCCGCAGCGCCGCCGCCAGCCCGTCCTCGACCTGCTGCCGCCCGGTCAGCGGGCCAAGGTGCTCACGCTGATGGGCTTCAATCCGGCCAGCGCGGGCGGCCTGATGGGCATGGACTTCGTCGCGGTTCCGTCCGGCAGCTCGGTCGCCGAGGCGCTGGCCGCCGTCGGGCGCGCCCGCACGCTCGCTCCTGAGGCCCTGACCAGCGTGCACGCCCTCGACCAGGACGGCCGTCTGTGCGGGCTGGTCACCGTCGTCACCTTGCTGCAATCCGACCCGGTGACCAGGCTCACCGAGATCTACGACGACGACCCGGTGCGGATCGGGGCCGACACCGACCTGGCCGACGTGGCCGTCCTGATGAGCGACTACAACCTGGTCACGATCCCGGTCGTGGACGACGAGCGGAAGATGCTCGGGCTGGTCACCGTCGACGACGTCCTGGAGGCGGCCCTGCCCGAGGACTGGCGCCGCCGGGAGGCAGCCGAGCCGCCGGACTCCCGGCATGGCCGGAATGCCTGACCGCGCCGCGTTGTTAGCTGCTGAAGGCCCCTAAGGGTGAGGATTACTGTCCAGGCTGCGCCGAATTGACTTTGTTGCGCCGGATCAGGCATCCTCGAAGTGGTTGAAGGATGAAGGACACCTCGTTCGGTGAGGCGTCTTCACGGACATAGGCCACTGATCCCAACCGTCGAGAGACGCTCCGGATCAGGACACCTCTCCCCGGGTTAAGGGGTGAGGCCAAGTGGCTGCGCAGGCTACGCCGTGGAGTGCCAAAGCTCTTACGATGCAGGTGCCAGGCTCCGGTTGGACGGGGCGTGCCTCCCGGCGGGTGTACGTGCGCGGTCTGCCTTGACAGGCTGGAGGGAGGCGAGTCGTGGAACACGATAGACCGGGCCAGCATTGGCCCCTTCCGCCGATCTGTATGCCCGTTCCGGGCACGTGTCAGCGCCGCCCCGCCCCCGCCGGGACCGCGTAGAGCCAGGCCTGATCGCAGCACTCCGCTTCCTGCCGCGCCTGGCGGCCCCGCCCGCGTGCCCCCGATCCGCCCGTTAACGAGCGCGAAAGGGGTGTTGACCGTGACCTCCACCAGCCCCAGCCTGGCCGTCTCCCGCGGCGCTGCGCTGGACTCTGCGCACGTCGGCGACATCAAGGGCGCCTTCGGCACGATCCAGGCCGACGACACAGGGGGCCGCCGCACTCTCCCGGCCCGCTTGAAGACCCTGCTCGCCATCGTCGGACCCGGTCTGATCGTGATGATCGGCGACAACGACGCGGGCGCTTTCTCGACCTACGGCCAGGCCGGCCAGACCTATGGCACGAAACTGCTGTGGACGTTCCTGCTGCTGATTCCCGTGCTGTACGTGAACCAGGAGATGGTGCTGCGCCTCGGCGCGGTCACCGGCGTGGGCCACGCCCGGTTGATCCTAGAGCGGTTCGGCCGCTTCTGGGGCGCGTTCAGCGTGATTGATCTGTTCCTGCTGAACGCGCTGACGATCGTGACCGAATTCATCGGCGTCGCGCTGGCTGCGGGGTACCTGGGCGTGCCCAAGATCGTCGCGGTGATCCTGGCGAGCGTGGTAATAGTGTTCGCCGCTTCCACCGGCAGCTTCCGGCGATTCGAGCGCATGGCCATGATCTTCTGCGCCGGCTCGCTGCTGCTGGTTCCGCTCTACGTCCTCGCGCATCCGCCGTCGGGCACGATGGCCGCCGGATTCGTACTTCCTTCGATCCCCGGCGGTGCCGGGCAGCTCGGTACGGTGATGCTGCTCATCATCGGCATCGTGGGCACTACCGTCGCCCCCTGGCAGCTGTTCTTCCAGCAGTCGTACATCATTGACAAGCGCATTACGCCGCGCTTCATGCGCTACGAGAAGGTCGACCTGTGGATCGGCATCGTGATCGTGGTGATTGGCGGCGGTGCTCTGATGGGTGCCACCGCCGCCGCCTTCGCCGGTGGTCGGCACGTGCCCTTCACCGACTCCGCGGGCCTGGCCGCCGGCCTGTCGGCTTATGCCGGGCACGCCGCCGGCGCGCTGTTCGCCGTGGCCCTGCTGGACGCTTCCATGATCGGCGCCTTCGCGGTATCACTGTCGACCGCCTACGCGGTCGGGGACATGCTCGGCCTCAAGCACTCGCTGCACCGAGGGGTCAAGCAGGCCAAGGGCTTCTACGCGATGTACGCCGCGCTGATCGCAGTCGCCGCCACGATCGTTCTGCTGCCGGGATCACCGCTCGGGCTGCTCACTGAGGGCGTGCAGGTGCTCGCGGGGGTGCTGTTGCCGAGCGCGACGGTGTTCTTGCTGCTGCTGTGCAACGACAAGGAAGTCCTCGGCCCGTGGGTGAATCGCATGGGCACCAACATCCTGGCCACGATCGTGATCGGCGTGCTCGTGATGCTGTCGGCGATCCTGATGATCTCGGTCGTGTTCGGCAAGGTCCCGGCATCGGTCATTATCGCCGTCATGATTGCGAGCGCCGCCGCGGGCCTGCTCACAGGCGCCTTCCTGCTGGGCAGGCGGTGGCTGGCGGCGCGGCGGCACCCCGCCAGGGGACCACTGCGGGCAGCGCACGCGGCCGATGGCCAGGGCCGGGAATCCTGGCGGATGCCCCCGCTGGCCATGCTCAAGCCGGTGCAGATGTCGGTCGGACGCCGGTTCGCTATGGCGGCGATGTGGGTCTACCTCGGCCTGGCGATCGTCCTCGTGATCGTCCGGGTGGTGCAGATCGCCGTCGGCGGCTGAGTCCGGCCGCTAGGCCGCGGCGGCCGGGCCGCCCAGCCGCCTGGCCCGGCGCTCGCGCCGGTACCGCCAGAACTTGCGGATGCGCGAGGCCAGGAAGATCACCACGATCAGGCCGGCCGCCAGCAGCACGGCCGCGATGATCGCGGCCGGGACCGGGTGCATCAGCGCGAACACCACCATCCCGGCCACGGTCACGTTCTCGGTCAGGCTCACGATGATGTTGCTGAACGGCTCGGGACTGGTGTTCACGCCCATCCGCACCCCGGCCTTGACCAGGTGCGTGGCCAGCGCGGTGCCGCCGCCGACCACGGCCGCCAGCGCCTGCGGCAGCGTGTGCGCATGCCCGGCCAGCAGCACCCCGATCGCGCCGCCGAGCACGGGCCGGATCACGGTGTGCACGATGTCGGAGGCCGAATCCAGGTACGGGATCTTGTCCGCCACGAACTGCATCGCGAACATCACTCCGGCCGCGATCAGCACGTCGGTGCGCTCCAGCACCGGAGGTACGGCCCCGTTGTGGGCGTACCGGCCGAGCAGGCCCATGATCAGCACGACCGCGTAGGCGTCGATGCCGCTGGCCCAGCCGCTGGTGAAGATCAGCGGGATGGCGGTCATGACTGGCCCCTTGCCCGAGCCGTGATCGCCGGCTTCGGGTCGGGGGTGAAGCTTGCGGTATCCGCCGGGCCGGACGCTGGACATGCCGATCGTATCGGGCTATGGGTACTACTGCCATGCTGTACGAGCCCGCCGCTCTAGCCCGCTACCGAGCACCGAGGTGAGACCAGGTGACCATGCTCAACCCTGAGAACCCCGCCCACGCCGCGGCCGCGGCCAGGCTGCGGGACGACCTGATCATCTGGCTGACCACCGTCAGCCCGTCCGGCCAGCCGCAGACCTCGCCGGTGTGGTTCCTGTGGGACGGCGCGGAGTTCCTCATCTTCGGCTCGGCCAAGGGCCCGAAGACACCGAACATCCGGGCCAACCCCCACGTCAGCCTGAACCTGGACGGCAACGGCCAGGGCGGCGGCATCGTCGTCTTCGAGGGAAACGCGACCGTCGATGCCGACGGCCCGGCGGCCGGCGACGTCCCCGCCTACATGGCCAAGTACGGCGAGCGGATCACCGCCTACGGCTGGGATACGGCCAAGCTGGCCACGGATTACCCGCACGTGATCAGGGTGACCCCGACCAGGGCCAGGATCTGGTAGCGCTCAGGCCCTGACCGCGCCGGTCACCAGCCACCGCGAGCCCCTGGCTCGCCAGGTCAGCGTGGCGAACCGGGCCAAGAGCCAGGCCATGAGGGCGAACCACAGGCCGGGGAGCCCTGCTCCCGACGCGACGCCGGCCGCCGCGGCGGCTGCGAACACGGCGGTCGAGATCAGCCCGGCCACGGCCAGGTAATCCTGGTCGCCCGCGCCGATCAGCACGCCGTCGAGCACGAATACCACGCCCGCGACGGGCTGGCTGGCTGCCACGATGAGCAGCACGGTGACCAGCAGGTGGGCCACCGGCGGGGCCGCCGCGAACACGGCGGGCAGGAATGGCCGGGCGGCCAGCGTGGCCAGGCCGAAGACCGCGCCGCAGCCGATGCCCCAGCCGATCATCCGGCTGGTCGCGGCTCTGGCCCCGGCCGGGTCGCCGGCCCCGAGGTACTTGCCGGTGATCGCCTGGCCGGCGATCGCGATCGCGTCGAGCGCGAACGCCAGCAGGGTCCAGA
Organism: Streptosporangiaceae bacterium; assembly: GCA_036391235.1. Taxonomy (GTDB): domain Bacteria; phylum Actinomycetota; class Actinomycetes; order Streptosporangiales; family Streptosporangiaceae; genus Chersky-822. The sequence goes on along the minus strand of DASWAH010000187.1, from coordinate 2,545 downwards.
TCCGCAGCGCCACCTGGTGCGCCGCGATCGCGGCGTTGCCGTCCCGGGCGGCGATCGCGGTCGCCGCGATCAGCACGGCCTGCAAGGCCAGCGTCCTGATGACCAGCGCGGCGCCGCTCCTGGCGGCCGCCTTCAGCCCGGACCGGTCGGGCCCGAGGCTGACCCCGGCTCGCCGGGCCCCGGCCGCGACCATCAGCAGGTAGGCCGCCGCGGCCGCGTTCTGGGCGATCACGGTGCCCCAGGCCGACCCGGCGATGCCCCAGCCAAGTCCGAGCACGAACGTCGCGTTCAGCACGACGTTCACGATGTTCGCGGTCACCGAGATGAGCAGGGGCGTGCGGGTGTTCTGCAGCCCGCGCAGGATCCCGGTGCCGGCCAGCACGACGAGCATGCCGGGCGCGCCCAGCAGGCTGATCCGCAGGTAGGTGACCGCGCCCGCGGTTACCGCGGGGCTCGCGCCGAACGCGGTCACGATCGGGCCGGCCAGCGGCAGCCCGATCGCCAGAACGGCGGCGCCGATCGCGCCGGCTAGCCACAGGCCGTCGATGCCCTGCCGGATCGCGGCCTGGCGGTTGCCCGCGCCGAGTTGCCTGGCGACGGCCGCGGTAGTGCCGTAGGCCAGGAAGATCGAGACGTTGACCAGCGCGGTCAGAGCCTGAGCGGCCACGCCCAGGCTGCCGAGCGGCGCGGTGCCGAGCCGCCCGACGATGGCCGAGTCGGCCAGCAGGAACAGCGGCTCGGCGATCAGCGCACCGAACGCGGGAACGGCCAGCCGGAAGATCTCGCGATCTTCCGCCCGCCAGAAGGAACGAGGCTCGGTCAGGACACGACCCCGCTGGAGCGCAGGCCGGTGATGTCGTCAGGGCTCAGGCCGAGGCCGGCCAGGACCGTGTCGGTGTCGGCGCCCGGCCGGACCGGTGGCTGCGGCGGCGGCGCCGCGGTCCGGCCGAAGCGCGGGGCCGGCGCGGGCTGGGTCACGCCGCCTACGTCGGTGAACACCCCGCGGGCGACGTTGTGCGGGTGGGCCGCGACCTCGGCCGCCGACAGTACGGGGGCGACGCAGGCATCGGTGCCGGCGAACTCCTGCGCCCATTCGTCCCTGGTCCGCCGGGCGAACACCGCCGCGAACCGCTCGCGCAGCACCGGCCAGCCGGACACGTCGAGCTGGGCCGGCAGGTCCTCGCCGACCAGGCCCAGGCCGTGCAGCAGGGCCGCGTAGAACTGCGGCTCGAGCGCCCCAACGGCGACGAACTTGCCGTCCGCGGCCTGATAGGTGTCATAGAACGGCGCGCCGCCGTCGAGCAGGTTCACGCCCCGCTCGTCCTGCCAGCCGCCACGGGCCCGCATCCCGTAGATGAACGAGGTCAGCAGGGCCGAGCCGTCCACCATGGCCGCGTCCACGACCTGGCCGCGGCCGGACCGCCCGCGTTCGACCAGGGCCGCGAGGACGCCGACGGCCAGCAGCATCCCGCCGCCGCCGAAGTCGCCGACCAGGTTGAGCGGCGGTACCGGCCGCTCGCCGGCCCGGCCGATCGGGTGCAGCGCCCCGGAGATCGCGATGTAGTCGATGTCGTGCCCGGCCGTCGGGGCCAGCGGGCCGTCCTGGCCCCAGCCGGTCATCCGCGCGTAAATCAGGGCCGGGTTGCGCGCGGCGCACACGTCGGGGCCGAACCCCAGCCGCTCGGTTACCCCTGGCCTGAACCCCTCGACCAGCACGTCAGCGTCTTCGGTCAGCCGCAGCAGCAACTCGAGGCCGGCCGGGTCCTTCAGGTTCAGCCCGATCGAGCGGCGCCCTCTGGTCAGCGGGTCGGCCGGCGCGGGGGCGCCGGGACGGCAGCTCTCGGTGCGCTCCACCCGCAGCACGTCGGCGCCCAGGTCGGACAGGACCATGCAGCCGAACGGCGCCGGGGCCAGGCTGGCGATCTCCACGACGCGCACGCCGTCCAGTGGTCCCATCCGCTACCTCCCGCTGCTCGCCCGGCAACTCGCATCGTAACGGGCATCTTGGTCAGGCCGGCGGCTGCTCGTTCCGCGGCCAGCCCGGTGTGGTCAGCACGGTCCCGTCGTGCCTGACCAGCCTGGCCGGCAGGCCCTGACCGCCCAGCCATTCCGGCGCGGCCGCGCTCCTGATGATCGCGGCCGTGCTCGCGATGTTGGCATCCGTGCAGCTGGCCGCGGCCACGCTGACCGTGCGCCAGCAGGAGACGGCGGGCTCGCCGGTACGGGGGTCGATGATGTGGTGCATCGCCCGGCCGTCCGCGGTCCAGGACCTGACCGTGGTGCTCGAGGTGGCCAGACCCCCCGCGGTGATGCTCACGACCTGCCCGGGCGCGCCGGGCCCGGCCGCGTGGTCGTCGGTCACCTTGACCTGCCAGCCGCCGTCCGGCGGCGTGCCTGCCACCGCGATGTCGCCGCCCAGGCTGACCAGCACGCCGGTGCCGAGCCCGGCCGTGATCTTGGCCGCGCACCGGTCGGCCGCGACCGCCTTGGCGGTCGACCCCAGGTCGAGCTGGACCCCGTGGTCCAGCCGGACCGTGCGCCGATC
>DASWAH010000186.1:0-10174 GCA_036391235.1 Streptosporangiaceae bacterium | reverse complement strand
CACGGTCCCGGGCCCGCTAGCTCCGCCCGCCCCGGCCGCCCCGGCCGCCGCGGCCGCGACCGCCGGCGGCCGCCCGATCAGCTCGATGATGCCCAGCACCACCAGCAGGAAGATCGCGATCAGGGCTACGACCAGCCCGGTCGGATCGGTCCAGAACACGAAGATCAGCACTGCCCCGGCGACGGCGGTGATCCGCAGCGGCTGCCGGTACCGGTAGATCCACTCGCCCACCGGCCCGGTGCTGACCCCGGCCTTCTCGCCGCTCCCCCTGACGAACCCGAACGCCTTCTTGAACGCGTCCCTGGTCTTGACCGCGGTCACCGAGGGCCCGGTGAAGAAGCCCGCGATCGCCACGATCAGGCCGAGAACGAGCAGCACCCGCAGTCCCTGCCTGATGAACCGGACGATCGTGTCGAACACGACGGCTGCGGCGTCGGCCGGCAGCACGCTGGACGGAACCTTGTTGAGGTAGATCGCCCGGCCGATGGCGAGTCCGGCGCCGAGCACGAGCATCGACGCGGCCAGGCCGAGACCGGCCCCGACCAGGGCCCGGCGGTGCCGCCTGGCGATGTACACACCCAGACCGAGCAGCAGCAAGGTCACGATCGGGAGCACCCATTTGAGCGTGGTCAGCAGCTTGTACAGCGACCTGGCCTGCACCAGGTACTTGGCCGAGAACAGCGGGAACGTCGGGTTGATCGGCGGCAGGCTGTTCACGATGGTCAGGCCGCGGGCGGCCAGCCGGTGCTTGACCTGGTCGATGAACGGGCCGAGGCCGAGCACGACCTTGCCGTTGGAGATGGTCAGCGAGCTCGACTTGCCGGACAGGGCGTTGACCAGCTGGGTGTGGGCGATCCGGTTGGCCTGCACCCAGATCCTGGCCACGGCCGGACGGGTGACGATCTTCCCCACGACGGTATGGATGAGGCCGTTGACCCCGCTGGCGATCGAGCCGGAGAAGTTAGAGATGAGCCCGCCGAGCCTGGTCAGGCCGCGGGCCGACAGCTGATTCGCCGCTTGCTTGGTGATCCCCTGCACGTTGATCTGGCGGCTGACCGCCGTGCTGATCTTGTCGGTCAGCGCCTGCTGCACGGCCGGCTCGCGGATCAGCGGCGCGACGTTCGCGACATACCGGTCGGTGTTCGAGACCTGATTCGCGGTCCAGACGCCGAGCACCGACACCGGGGCGAGAACACAGCCCAGCACGATCAGGATGGCCGAGACCGGCCCGCGCCAGCCGAGCTTGCGACGGCCGCCCGCGGGCCGCCGCCCGGCCTGCGCGGCATCCGCCTTGGCTTGGCTGGCAGCCGCCTGAGCTTGGGTGGCCTCGGCGTGAGCTTGGGTGGCGTCCGCCTTGGCCTGAGCGAGCTCGTCCTGGAGCCTGCTCACGGCGGCGCGCAGTCGCTCGGTCTCATCAGCCGGGTTGTCGGTCCCGGTCCCGTTAGGACCCTCAACCACTAGCGAGAACTCCCCCACTCGCCGACTGTCGCGGGTAGCGCGCTGGCGCGGTCGCGATAGCGCGGCCCAGCCGCGCCTGCGGTGATCCTCACCGCAGCGCCGCCTGATCACATCACCCGCCGCGGGTGACTGGGCTGCAGGTCAACCGGGAACGCTAGCCCACTAAGCACATCCGACATCGGGGGAAACAATGACCGACACGCCTTCGGGCATGCAGATGAGCACGGCCAACTCGAAAGCCATGGTCGCCGGATTCGCCCTCGTGGCGGCCGGCGGAGCCATCGCCATGTGCGGCATGGGCATTAGCGGCGCCGCCCTGGTCAACGGCATCAGGCGGTGGATGCGGGCGCAGCAGGAGCCGCCGACCGTGGTCATGAAGCGCAAGATCGCCCAGGCCAAGGCCGCGACCACCGCGGGTGCGAGTGCCTGGCAGAACGGCATGGCAACCACGCGTTCCTAACGCGCCGGTAAGCCGGGGCCGGGTCTCGCGGCCGACCGCCTGCACAGGCGGCGGGCGACGCGGACGCGGCCCCGGTTCGCGTGAAGAGTCGATTTATCGACTAACTGGGCAGCCGGTCCCGGCCTTCAGGACAAGTGGCAAGCTGTCCGGTGTGAGCATCGCCGAGCTGATCGCCTACTGCCTGGCCAAGCCGGGAGCGTGGCAAGACGAGCCGTGGGACGGCGACGCGGTGGCCAAGGTCGGCCAGAAGATCTTCGCGTTCTTCGGCAGCACCCACGGCCCGGCCGCGCGGGCCAGTGTGGGCCTGAAGTGCGGACCCGGCCGGGACACGGCCGACGAATGGCTCGCCCGCTACCCGGACGACGCGGCGGTCATGCCCTACATCGGCCGTTCCGGCTGGAACACCCTGCACCTCGGCGGCGCGATACCGGACGACGAGCTGCTCGAGGCGGTCGACGCGTCTTACGACTACGTGGTGGCGAAGCTGCCCAAGAAGGACCGGCCCGCATGAAATCGGTCACGTTCCAGCTGCGCACCCCGGGCCGCGACCACATCACCGACATCACCGGTCAGTGCGCTCAGTTCGCGCGGGAGCAGTCCGGCGGCGGCGACGGGCTGCTCAACGTCTTCGTGCCGCACGCGACGGCCGGGCTGGCGGTCATGGAGCTGGGCGCGGCCAGTGACCACGACCTGCTGACGGTGCTGTCCGAGTTCCTGCCGGCCGACGACCGGTGGCGGCACGCGCACGGGTCGCGCGGGCATGGCCGGTCGCACGTGCTTCCGGCGTTTCTGCCCCCGCAGGTCACGCTGCCGGTGATCGGCGGCCGCATCGCGCTCGGGACCTGGCAGTCGATCGCGCTGGTCGACCTGAACGCCGACAACACTGACCGGACTATCCGCCTGTCGCTCCTGACGTAACGGGTCACAAACGGACAAATAACGGCCCTGATCTGCGGCCCGACTCGCCAGCATGATCGTTTGGCGGTTGCCGGCCCCGATCGCGGGTAGTGTGGGCAGCCGTCACGACGATAACGAAACGGTCTCGGTACTCCCTTTACTTATGGCGAAACATAGGAAACCGCGCGACGCGCGACCTCAGCACCGGTCCCGGCGGGCCAGCATCCTGCGCGCCGGGGCTGTTGTCGTCCTGGCCGCGCTCTGCCTGGCCGGGAGCTTCCGGCTGTTCACCGAAGCATCGAACGCGGCCGGCGGACCGGCCGCGCTGAACGGCGCCGGTCATCCTGACCTGCGCGACTCCGATCGCTGGCGCCACCCGGCGGTCAAGGTGCACCCGGCCCGCCGCACTGCCGCGGCGGACCGGTCGGCCGCGCCCGCGACCGCGTCGTCATCACCGTCCCCGACCGCCTCGGCCACCCAGGCGGCGCCGGCGAGCGTGTCGGGAAGTTCGATCACCGCGGTCGGCGACTCGGTCATGGTGGCCTCGACGCCCGCCCTGCAACAGGCGCTGCCCGGCATCTACATCGACGCGATGGTGGGACGCCAGTTCAGCACTGGCCTGCAGGTCATCGCCGACCTCAAGGCCCGGGGACTGCTCAGGCCGGTCGTGGTGGTCGGGCTCGGCACCAACGGCACCGTGACGCCGGGCGAGATCAGCCAGCTGTTCGCCGAGATCGGGCCGAATCGCAAGCTCGTGCTGGTGAACACCTACGAGGCCAGGCCGTGGGAGCAGGAAGTCAACTCGACGCTGTCGGACGCGGCCGCCAGCCACCCAGGAGTGGTGCTGGCCGACTGGTACACCACGATCGAGCACCGCACGAACCTGCTCTGGCCGGACGGGATCCACCCGCAACCGAGCGGGACTCTCGTCTACGCCCAGATGCTGACGGCGGCGCTGGCGCGGCTGGGATAAGCGACGGCTCCGCCCGTCAGCAACTAGCCCGCGGTGATCGCGGATGGCTGCGGCCGCCGCCGCAGCCAGTCCCAGAACGACCGGCGCGGCGGCCGGGCGACCAGGTGCCCGCCGCGGACCTCTCCGCTCACCGTGACCTCCAGGCTCGCCGGGGCCTCGTTGCCCCAGGGCGCCACGATCTTGATGTTCCCGCCGCGGACGGCCACGTCGTCGGCGTCGACCGCGATGCCCGGCCTGGTGATGATGACCAGGTTCCCGCCGCGCACCTCGGCATCGACCTCCAGGGCCTGATGGCTGATCACCGCCTGGGTCAGGTCCAGCTTGCAGTTGCCGCCCCGGATCCTGACCTCGATCCGGCGCGGAACCAGCCAGGGCCCGTCTCGCCGGATGTTGCCGCCGCGGGACTCCAGCCGTATCACGTTCTTCGGCTTCGCGCTCGTCCCGGCCGGCGCCGCCGGCAGCCCGGCCCCGGCCGCGGGCAGGTCCCTGGTCAGCTCGGCCAGTTCGCCGTAGGTGCGGGCGGAAAAGGCGATTCCGACCCGCTCGTCCAGTTCGTCAGCGGTGAGCCGGCCGTCTCCGGCCGCCACCCTGAGCACCTCGATGACCCGGTCCCTGTCCTCGTGGGAGGCTCTCAGCTGATCGGCCGACGGCGGGTTCTGGCCCCGCCCGATCGGCGACATCTCGCCCGTCATGCAGGAAACCCTACGTCCTGACCGGTGTGATCAGGCGTATGGTCTGCGCGAGGCGGAGATAAAGGCCTCGCAGGAGCGGCAAGGAGAGCCATGGGATTCGGCGTGTACTCAGAGGTTGGCCGGCTCCGGCAGGTGATCGTGCACCGGCCGGGCCTGGAGCTGTCACGGCTGACGCCGCAGAACATCGGCTCGCTGCTGTTCGACGACGTACTCTGGGCCGACCGGGCGGCCGAGGAGCACGACGCGTTCACGACGGTGCTGCGCGAGCACGGCGCGACGGTGCACTACTTCGGCACGCTGCTGGCGCAGACGCTCGAGCAGCCCGATGGCCGGGCCTTCGTGCTGGACCGGGTGTGCACGCCGGAAATCACCGGCCCGGCCCTGACCGAGACGGTGCGCCGCCTCTTCGACGACCTCGATCCGGTGAACCTGGCACAGTTCCTGGTCGGGGGAGTTCTGAAGTCCGATCTGAAGCCGCTGCGGGCCAGAAGCCTGCGCTGGGACATGCTGAGGGCCGACGATTTCCTGCTCCCGCCGCTGCCGAATCACCTGTTCCCCAGGGACAACTCGTGCTGGGTCTATGACGGCGTCTGCCTGAACCCGATGGCCAGGACGGCCAGGGTCCGCGAGCGGCTGCACACCAGGGCCATCTACCGATACCACCCGATGTTCGCCGGCGCCGCGCCCCGCGCCTACTACGGCGACGACGACAACGGCGCGATCCCGGCCAGCATCGAGGGCGGTGACGTGCATGTGCTGGGCGGCGGCGCCGTCCTGGTCGGGATGGGCGAGCGGACCACCCCGATGGCGGTGGAGATCCTGGCCAGGGCGCTGTTCGAGTCCGGGCAGGCGCACACCGTGGTGGCCGCCGAACTGCCGCAGTCGCACGCGATGATGCACCTGGACACGGTGCTGACCATGGTCGACCGGGCCGCCTTCGTCCTGTACCCCTACCTGGACCGCAGGCTCAGGTCCTGGACCCTGACCGCGGACGGCGACGGCCTGCGGGTGAGCAGGAACAAGACGCTCTGGGCAGCCGTTGCCGCCGCGCTCGGAGTCGACAAGGTGAGCGTGCACAGCACCGAGGACGACGTCAGGGCGGCGGCCAGGGAGCAGTGGAACGACGGCAACAACTACCTCGCGCTCGAGCCCGGCGTGGTGGTCGGCTACGCGCGGAACGTGGCCACCAACACGATGCTGCGCAAGCAGGGCGTCGAGGTGATCGCGATTCCGGGCGAGGAGCTGGGCCGGGGCCGGGGCGGTCCCCGCTGCATGAGCTGCCCGATCGAGCGCGAGCCGGCCTGACCGCGCAGGCCGCGCCGCCCGCGCCCGTCCGCCGGTCCGTCTTCCGCCTGGCCCGCGGCGTTTGCCCCTAGATTTCACGGGCAGTCACCGCCGCGTCACGAGGGTGATGACGCGATGGAGGCGCTCATGAGCGAGGTGCGCAGCCAGGAATCCGGCCAGCGGCGGCCGGACGACGGGCGGCTCGGCAAGATCACCACTAAGATCCCGGCCCGCCTGGACCGGCTGCCGTGGTCACGCTGGCACTGGATGATCGTGATCGGCCTGGGCACGGTCTGGATCCTGGACGGCCTCGAGGTCACGATCGTCGGGAACATCTCGGCCCAGCTGGCCAAGCCGGGCAGCGGCATCCACATCACCCAGGCCCAGGTGACCGGGCCCGGCGCAGCGATGTACGTGCTCGGCGCCTGTCTCGGCGCGGTGTTCTTCGGGTGGCTGACCGACCGGTTCGGCCGCAAGAAGCTGTTCATGATCACCCTCGGCGTGTACCTGGCCGCGACCGCGATGACCGCGCTGTCGTTCTCGGTCTGGTGGTTCTTCCTGTTCCGGTTCCTCACCGGCTTCGGCATCGGCGGCGAGTACTCGGCGATCAACTCGGCCATCGACGAGCTGATCCCGGCCAAGCATCGCGGCCGGATCGACATCGTGATCAACGGCACGTTCTGGGCCGGGGCCGCGCTGGGCGCCCTGATCACGGTCCCGGCCGCGGCCGACCTGCCGGTCAACCTCGGCTGGCGGCTGTGCTTCGCCCTCGGCGTGGTTCTTGGCCTGGTCATCCTGCTAGTCCGGCGGAACGTGCCGGAGAGCCCGCGCTGGCTGTTCATCCACGGCCGCGACCGGCAGGCCGAGGAACTGGTCGCCGGCATCGAGGACCGGGTCACCGAGGGACACCGGGACCAGCTGCCCGAGCCCGACGAGTCGATCACGGTCCAGCAGCGCCGGTCGATCAGCATCTGGGAGATCATCAAGACGATGCTCGGGCAGTACCCCCGGCGGACCACGCTCGGGCTCGCCCTGTTCGTCGGGCAGGCGTTCCTCTACAACGCGATAACGTTCGGCTACGCCCAGATCCTGCAGACGTTCTTCCACGTCAAGACCGATCCCGGCTACTACTTCGCGGTGATCGCGGTCGGCAACCTGCTCGGGCCGCTGGTGCTCGGCCGGTTCTTCGACACCATCGGCCGCAAGCCAATGATCACCTCGACCTACATCCTGTCCGGCGTGCTGCTGCTGCTGACCGCATTCCTGTTCGACAAGGGCGTGCTGTCCGCGGCCACGATGACGGCCTGCTGGTGCGCGGTACTGTTCTTCGCCTCGGCCGGCGCCAGCTCGGCCTACCTGACCGTGAGCGAGATCTTCCCGATGGAGACCAGGGCGCTCGCCATCTCGGTGTTCTACGCGATCGGCACCGCGGCCGGCGGCATCAGCGGCCCGCTGCTGTTCTCCTCGCTGGTCAGCACGGGCAAGGTGCCGGACACGGTGCTGGCCTTCAGCATCGGAGCCGCGCTGATGATCATCGCCGGCGTGGTCGAGATGTTCCTCGGGATCAAGGCCGAGCAGCGGGGTCTCGAGGACATCGCGGCGCCGCTGACGGCGCAGGCGGCGCAGGCGGCGGAGGCGGCGGCCTAGAAGATGCCGGCCGCGTCCGGGGCCGTGGCCGGGTCGCCCGGGCCGCGGCCCTGGTCGTCCTGGCCGTCCCGGCCGTCGAGCAAGGGCTGCTCGTCGCCGACGATCAGGCCGCCGCCGTGGTTCCAGGCGATGTAGCGCCAGGACAGGTTGATCAGGGCGGAGATCCGGTTCCGGTTGCCGAGCAGCGTCACCAGGTGCAGGCCGAGCCAGGCCAGCCAGGCCAGGGTGCCGCGGAACTTCGGGCCCCAGGCCAGCTCGACCACGGCCGACCGGCGGCCGATCGTGGCCATGATGCCCTTGTCGTGGTAGCTGAACTTCTCGGTCGGCTGACCGGCCGCCAGACGACAGACCTGCCGGGCGGCGTGCCGGCCCATCTGCAGGGCGGGCTGGGCGAGCTGCGGCAGCGGCTGCTGCTCGTCGGCGGCGAGGTCGCCGACCGCGAAGATCCGGTCCTGGCCCTTGACCCGCAGGTCGGGCTCGACCAGGAGCCGGCCGGCCTTGCCCTGCTCCAGGCCCCAGGAGCGGACCGTCTCCGGCGCCTGCACCCCCGCGGCCCACACGGTCAGGTCGCTGCGCAGCCGCTCCCCCGTGTCGAGCAGGATCGCGTCCGCCGTGACCTCCTTGATCGCCGCGCCCAGCCGGACGTCGACGCCGCGCCGGCGCAGCTGGTCGGCCGCGTACCGGCGCAGCCGCGGCTGGTACGGCCCGAGCAGGTCGTCCTGCTGCTCGACCAGCCTGATCTCGACCTGGTCGCGGTCGATGTCCGGGTAGGCGCTGCGCAGCGCCGTATTGCGCAGCTCGGCCAGGCTGCCGGCCATCTCCACGCCGGTGGCGTTGCCGCCGACGATCGTGATCTCGAGCCGGGCGCGGTGGCCGGCCGTGGCCAGCTGCTCGAGCCCGCCCATCAGCTCGTCGCGCAGCGCGATCGCATCCGAGCGGGTGTAGAGCCCGCGGCTGTGCTCGGCCGCCCCGGCCACCCCGTAGAACGCGGCGGTCACGCCGGCCGCCAGGATCAGGTAGTCGTAGCCGATCTGGCTGCCGTCGGCCAGCGTCACCGTGCGCGCTGCCGGTGAGATCGTGCTCAGCTCACCGCGGCGGAACCTGGCCCCGTGCTTGCTGGCGATCGCCCGCACCGAGTAGGCCACGTCGCTCGGGGCCAGCCCAGCCGTGGCCACCTGGTACAGCAGGGGCTGGAAGGTCGTGTAGATGTTCCGGTCAAGGATGATCACGTCGAAGTCGGACGAGAGATCCTTGAGCGTCGCCAGCCCGCCGAAGCCGCAGCCCACCACCAGCACGACCGGCTTCGCTCCGACGGCGTCAAGCCTGGTGGTCGGCGGTTCGTGTTGCTGCTCCATCGGCATCGGCAACTCCTCGTTCCTTCGTCGTCTCGTCGGGCTGATCGGTGTAGGTCACGGCGACCTGCTGCTCGTCCCGGCGCCGTTCGGCCAGCGGGAACAGCGCCAGCGCCTGCCGGTCCGCCTCGGTCAGCGGCGGCTGCACGATCGACCGCGGCCAGAGCCGGCGCGCCAGTACCACGTTAACCTCGGCCGCGTAGATCGTGACCTCCACGACCAGGTAAATCCAGGCGACCAGGCTGAGCACGATCGCGAAGATGCCGTACACCGAGTCGCTGTGCAGGTAGTGACGTACCAGTGCGGCCCCGGCGGCCAGCAGGATGGTCCAGCCGATCCCGGCCAGGATGGCTCCCGGGACCAGCCGCCGGAACGGCACGCTCTTAGGAGTGAGAACGCGATACCCGACCAGGTACATTCCGATGTTGGCCAGGCCGGCCAGCCCATCGGCCAGCACGGTCAGCCAGGGCGTGCCGCTGGCGAACCCTCCGAAACTGGTCAGCAGCGCGGTCACGCCTACGCCGACCGCCAGCACGAGGAGGAAGAGCCCGGCCCGGCCGAGCCGCTGAAAGTAGCCAGGACGGTCAGGCCCCGGCACGTTCCACACGTGCACCATCGTGTAGATGCCGCTCTGGGCGAGGCCCGATGACCCCCACAGCGCGGCCACCAGGCCGACCACCAGGCCGATGTAACTGGCCCGCCGGAGCTGGTGCACATTGTGCTGGAGCTGGTGACTAATTACCGGAAACTGCCCGGCGACGGCATGGATGATCGTGTGCCGCAGCCCGGGATTGCCGGCCGCGACGATGCCGAGCAGCGTGGTCAGCACGAGCAGCAAGGGGAACAGCGACACGAATGCGGTGTAGGCCAGGCTGGACGCCATCTGCCCGGCGTTGTCGTCGCCGTACTTCTTGATCACGCCGAACAGGAACGCGGTCGACGTGTGCCGTTGCTGCCACCGGTCCGCAACCCTGACGACACGCTCAACCGGGTTCACCTGCGGTCAGCTACCGCGTGGCTGCCGCCCTAAACGCCGTCCTGACCGGGTCGGTGGCGCCAGATCAGGCGTCGAGCCCGGCCCAGGGCGGCGCGCCCGGCGGCTCGGCCCCCGCGTTGCTGGCCAGGCGGCGCAGCAGATCGCTGAGCTGCGCCGCCTCGAGGTCGGAGATGCCGCGGCGGAGCCGCTGGTCGAACCCGATCGCGGTCTCGCGGAGCCGGCCGAACACGTCCTCCCCGGCCGCGGTGAGCTCCACGATGTGCACCCGCCGGTTGGCCGGGTCGCGCCGCCTGGTGAGCAGCCCGGCCTGTTCCATCGCGTTGAGATGGTGCGTGAGCGTCGCCTCGCGGACGCCTACCGCCGCCGCCAGCTCGCGCTGGCTGGCCGCGGCCGACGTCTTCATGGCCAGCAGCA
>DASWAH010000185.1:0-2288 GCA_036391235.1 Streptosporangiaceae bacterium | reverse complement strand
ATCGGCGTGCTTACCGGGCACACCCCGGTGCTCGGCATCCTGGCGACCGGCAGCCTGGTGCGGATCCTGCCCGGCGAGACCGGCGGCGGGTCAGGCTGGGTCGAAGCGGCGGTCGCGGGCGGATTCCTGTCCGTCGCCGACGACCGGGTCGCGATCCTGGCCAGGCAGGCGGCGCTGGGGGCCGACGTGGACAAGCCGGCGGTCAGGTCCGCGCTGGATACGGCCAAGGGCGAGACCGGCGGCATGGACGCCGAGGACGCCCAGGAGGCCGAGGCCCGGGTCGCTTACCTGGAAGCCCAGCTGCGGGCGGCCGGCGAGACCGTCTAGGCCCGCCGCCCGCCCTGCTAGCGTCCCGCTAGCGCTCGCCGCCTGGCTTCCACAGCAGGTCGCCGTCCGGTTCGTTGGCCACCCTGGCCAGGATGAACAGCAGGTCGGAGAGCCGGTTCAGGTACTTGGCGGCCAGCGGGCTTACCGTGTCGCCGTGCGCCTCGATGGCGGCCCAGGCCGACCGCTCGGCCCGGCGGACCACGGTCCTGGCCACGTGCAGCAGCGCGCTGCCCGGCGTACCGCCGGGCAGGACAAAGCTGCGCAGGGTCGGCAAGTCCGCGTTGTATTCGTCGCAGGCCTGCTCGAGCCGGGTGATGTAGTCCTCGTCGATCCGCAGCGGCGGGTAATGCGGGTCGGGCGCCACCGGGTTGCACAGGTCAGCCCCGACGTCGAACAGCTCGTTCTGGATCCTGATCAGCAGCGACCGCACGTCCTCGGGCAGCCCGCCGGTCGTCACGGCGACGCCGATCGCGCTGTTGGCCTCGTCGACATCGGCGTAGGCGCCGAGCCGCGGATCGGTCTTGGCCGCCCGGCTGAAGTCGCCGAGGGCGGTGGTCCCGTCGTCGCCGGTCTTGGTGTAAATACGCGACAGCACGACGGGCGTCTCGTTCCTGTCATTCGGCATGGGCTCCACGGTAGCGGCCTGACCTGCGACGGCAGTCACCGGGACGGACGACACGCGCCAACCGGGAAATTCAAAGCTATTCACAAATCGAGCACGATATGGCATCATCAGGCTACGTAGAGTAGTCACCTGCAGGCAGTTCCCGGCGGTATCGGGGGCCCGCCGGGTGCTGTTAGCAGAGGTTTGGTCGGCCGCGCTCCCGGCCTCGCGCCGGGAGCGCGGCTCGCTGCGCCGAGCCGGTCTGGCAACGGGTGTACGAACTAGTATGGTTTGCTCGGAAGTACGCAAGTAGGACCGGGAGTACCCGTGTACGACTACGTGATCGTGGGCGCTGGCAGCGCCGGATGCGTGCTGGCCGGGCGGCTGTCCGAGAACCCGGCGGTGAGCGTGCTGCTCCTGGAGGCCGGGCCGCCGGATACGGCTGACCAGATACATATCCCGGCCGCGGTCAACCTGCTGTTCGGCAGCACGTATGACTGGGGGTTCCGTACCGTGCCGCAGGACCGGGCGGGCGGGCAGTCGGTGTACTGGCCCCGCGGCCGGGTGATCGGCGGATCCTCGTCCATCAACGCGATGATCTACATCCGCGGCAACAAGCTCGACTACAACACCTGGCGGGACGAGTATGGCTGCGACGGCTGGGGCTATAACGACCTGCTGCCGTACTTCCTGCGCTCCGAGCACAACTCACGCGGCCCCTCGCCGTACCACGGCGGGTCTGGGCCCCTGTGGGTCAGCGATCCGAGCTACAAGTCCGCCTCCACTTCGGCGTTCGTCGAGGCCGCCGTCGGTGCGGGCGCCCCGGCCAACCCGGACTTCAACGGGCCAGAGCAGGATGGGGTGGGGTTCTACCAAGTCACCCAGAAGGAAGGTCGGCGGTACTCGGCCGCCGACGCGTACCTGCATCCTGCGGTGGGCCGGCCGAATCTGACCGTGCGGACCGACGCGCTCGCCACGTCGGTGCTGATCGAGGCCGGCCGCGCGGTCGGCGTCCGTTACCTGCACCGGGGCACCGAGCAGGTCGCCAGGGCCGAGGCTGAGGTGATCGTCTGCGGCGGCGCGGTGAACAGCCCGCAGCTGCTCATGCTGTCCGGCATCGGGCCCGCGGATCACCTGCGCGAGCACGGCATCAGCGTAGCCGCGGACAGCCCGGGGGTCGGCGCGAACCTGTCCGATCACCCGGTCGTGCCGGCCATCTGGCGGACCCCGAAGATGCCCGCCCTGTGGGAGAAGGCCGGCCCGAAGAACCTGTTCCGCTGGCAACTGCGCCATTCCGGTCCCTTCACCTCCAACGTCGCCGAGTCCGGCGGGTTCAGCCGGACCCGGCCGTCGCTGG
>DASWAH010000184.1:0-17430 GCA_036391235.1 Streptosporangiaceae bacterium | reverse complement strand
AACCGTCGAGCACCTCGGTCGCCAGCTTCTGCCGCTCGGTTACGATCTCCTCGACCGTCATCGAGCCGATGATCGAGCGCAGGTGGCCGGCGAAGATCCGGCCGGTGAGGGTGGACATCTGATCCTGGTCGGACAGGAACCGCTGCCCGGCGTTGACGATGCTTTCCTCATCGTTGCCGACCTTGAACGCGATCACGGCGCGCACGTTGAGCGCGATGCCCTGCCGGGTAACGCACTGCTCCGAGACCTCGGACTCGCACATGGCCAGGGTCAGGAAGTTCGCCTTCCTGACGAACGGCAGCACGAGAGCGCCGTGACCGGTCACCACCCGGAACGGCGCGCCGTCCTTGCCGTATTTACCACCAGATATCAGCATGGCCTCGTCGGGCCTGGGAACTCGGTAGCCGAGCATTGTCATCTCCAACCGGGGGAGCGGTCCGACCGCGGCCCCGCCGCGGGTTCAGGTTCTCGCTGGGTACGGGTCGAGCGGGTCGGTCCACGGGCTGACGTCGACCGTGCGGGAGCCGCGTTCCTCGATCACGAGAACCGTGGTTCCCTTCGCCAGCGGCTCCGGTGACCAGGCGATGAACGCCTCAGAGCCGCCACGGATCTTGACGAGCACCTCACCGGGGCCAGAAGTTCCCCGGGTAGCTACGGTCACGACCCCGATGCAGCCGATGGCCGAAGTGTTGGCTACCACGCCGCTCCTCTTAACCGGACCTCACTGCACAGCCTAGACCCGCGCCGAGCACCGCGAGAACCCGGCAAATCGGTCCGCGGAATACCTCATGGGCCCCTGTCGTTACTAGTCCTCGTCGGTGTGTTGTTTCCCCCGGGCCTACACCACTGCCGTCGCGGACTACCGTTCGGCTGGAGCCGCGTTGAGCCTTTCGCCGAGAGGCGACCTCACACCGGCCACGGCACGCCCTCGGGAGCAGAAGCTCGCGGGGGCGCTGTCATTCGCGGGCCAGCCAGGCCGTCGCGTCCTTAGATGCCGGCGACACATATGCGCCTCTTCCCGACCGAACGGGAACAGCCGCGGCCGGCCCACGCTGGCGAATCCTCAAGACGTTCGGGCCAAGTACCTCGTCCTGTCCGACGTCACCTGAACTCCTGTCGTCCTGATCGTTGTTCTGCGGTGCGGCCTGCCCGCCCCGTTGGGCGTGCCCGAGCGCGGGCTGGGTAAATTGCCGGTGTGATCGGGGAGCCGGGCACCGGAGGAACGCGTCCAGGGCCTGGCGGCCCTGGCGATCTCGGCGATACCGACGGACCTAAGTCCAAGGTGCAGAGGCGATTCGAGCACTTCCTGTCGCTGACCCGGCTGATCACGCTCATTCCCGTGCTGTTCCTGCTGCTGGACGCGGCCGCTTCGTTCATTTACGGCTCCGACATCATGGTGCGGGCGCTCACCGGGGTGCTCGGCACTCCGGCCCAGGTCGGCGGCCGGCTCGGGATTTTCCTGATCGTGATGGACTCGTTCCTGGTCGGTGCCACGCTGATGGTGGCGGCCTTCGGCTTCTACGAGCTGTTCGTCGTCAAGACGCCGGGCGACCGCTACTGGCTGCCGAAATGGCTGCGGATGCGCGACCTGGAGGACCTGAAAGCCAGGGTCGTGTCGATGCTGATCCTGGTCGCCGCGATCACGTTCGTCGACCGCACCGTCGAGTCGCACGACGAGCAAGAAGTCCTGTTCCTCGGGGTCGGTATCTCGATCATCATCGTCGCGCTAACTTTCTTTCTCTGGTTCGGCAAGCGCTCAGGCCGGGTGCCCGACGTCGGCCAGGCTGAGGTCGCTAACGGCGGGCCCGACGAACCCGGCGGCGACGGCGGAGCGGGCGGGGTCGGCGGAGCGGGCGGGGCTGGCGGAGTGAAAGGGGCCGGCGGGACGGGCGAGGCTGGCGGGTCCGCGACTGGCGGCACCGCGACCAGCGCCGCTGCCGGCAGTACCGCTACCTGCAGCGATGTGGCCCAAGACAGCAGACCGGCGCCTCAGGCGGCCTTGCGGCT
This sequence comes from Streptosporangiaceae bacterium, assembly GCA_036391235.1. Lineage (GTDB taxonomy): Bacteria > Actinomycetota > Actinomycetes > Streptosporangiales > Streptosporangiaceae > Chersky-822. The sequence continues at coordinate 15,423 of DASWAH010000184.1, read as the reverse complement.
AGCGACGGCGGCCGACATCCCGGCCGTCGGCACAGCCGGGGGACGGCCAGGCGAGCCGCAGACGGCGGGCGGACAGTCCGTGCCGCAGGTGGCGGATCGCCCTGATCGGCTGACCGCGATCCTGGGGCTCGCGCGACGGGACGGTGGCGGGGCGCCGGGTCCGATTCACGCACTGGCGGTGGCCGGGTACGCACGGCTCGACATGCGCGAGGCCGGTTTCGGCGATCACCCGATCACCGTCCGGGCCAGCGCCGTGCTCGGGGTCGTATCCGTCGTCGTTCCGCCAGGAACCCAGGTTTCCGGTTCCGGCCTCGCGCTACTCGGCCTGCGCCTCAGCCGCGGCCGCGAGGCTACCGGAGAGGTCCGGCGGCGACTCGAGATGTCTGGCGCCTGCGTTCTCGGCCTCGTGCGCGTATCGTGCCGTCCGCCGGCCGCCCACGCCGGCTCCGCCTCCGGTTGGCAGGTACCGCCCGGCGCTGTCGGCGATGGCCGCCAGCGCTTCGGATCCGATCTGGGGAACAAAGCCGGATAAAACGCCGCCGATCTTGCCCATACCGGATCCAAAGATGTTGATCATGGACGCGGAGCGGAGCGGAGCGTGGCGGGCGGGGCGGGACAGCGGGCCGCGGGGCAGCGAGCCGCCGGCCGCGGGGCAGCGAGGCAGCGGGCGGCGGGCGAGGCAGCGGGCGGCGGGCGGCGGGGCGGCGGGTCAGGCTAGGCCGGCGATGCCCTGGGCGATCAGCAGGACACCGATCAGCGCTACCGCCGCAACCAGGACGGCCTTGCCGTGGCGTTTGAGCCACTCGTCGAATGACCCCAGCCTGCGGGCGGTCAGGTCGGGCGCGACCAGGTAGGCGACCAGCGGTACCCAGGCGAACGCCAGGGTGAGCACGATGATCATGATCATCGCGCCGACGGTGGCGGCCACGCTGGCCTTCGCGGTCGCGACGACCTGGACCGCGGCCAGGAAGGTCAGCGACGGGCCGAACATCAGTATGCCGGCCAGGAACGCGGTCTTCGGCCGTGGCTCGGCCGACAAACGGTCGATCAGGCCGGGCTTCTTCGGCTTCGACGGGTCGCGCTGCTTCGGCTTGCGCCGGTAGAGCACCACTGCTGCGATCAGGGCGAGCACGCCGAGCCCGAGCCGGAGTCCGTACCTGGTGTGCTGGTGGTGCGGCAGGCTCAGGCCCAGATCGCGCATCGCCAGCAGTGCGGCGATACCGATGATCGAGACGATCACGGTGCCGCCGATGACGTAGACCGCGGTGAGCCGGCCAGGCTTGTTCGAGGCGAGGTAGAGCGCCGCGATCAGCATGGCGGGCGGGTAGAAGGCGGCGACCACGGCCAGCCCGGCCGCTTGCTCAAACATGTGCGCTGCCCGTCAGGCCGAGTCGCCGGATCACGGCGTCCGCCGTCCCGGCCGGGTCGTCACCGACCGGCACGTCAAGCACCGACCGCTCGCCCGGGGCCGGCGGCTCGAGCGCAGCGAACTGGCTGTCCAGCAGGACCGGGTCGAAGAAATGCCCGTGCCGGCCGGCCAGCCGGCGGCTCGCATCAGACTTGCTGATCCGCAGGAACACGATCCTGGCGCCGGGCCGGCCGGCCAGCAGCTGATCCCGGTATCGCCGCTTCAGGGCCGAGCAGGCGATCAGCGCGGACTGGCCGGCCGCGTTCTGCTCGTCCATGCAGGCGCCGATCGCGGCCAGCCAGGGCTTGCGGTCTTCGTCGGTCAGCGGCTGGCCGCTCGCCATCTTGGCGATGTTCGCGGCCGGGTGCAGCTGGTCGCCGTCCGTGAACGACCACCCGAGCCGGAGGGACAGCAGCTCTCCGATCGTCGTCTTGCCGCTGCCTGACACGCCCGCCAGGATGACGATCACCGTCCGCGCCTCCGTCCGGCTCGCATGCTCGCTTGCGATGTCGCCGCCACCATAGCGGCGGTGATCTGGAAGCCAGGTTCCGCGCGGGCGGCAAGGTCCGCGTGGTCCGCGCGGACCTGGCGGCCGGCGCGGGCCCCGGGATCGGGCCAGGCCGGGCCGCGTGCCGGGCAGCGTGCCGGATCCCGGCGCCGGTCCCAGGACCGCGCCCGTACCGACGAGCGATCGTGGCGCCGTCACCGGGTGGCCAGGACATCGACGATGCCGGCCCCGTGGTCAAGCTGGTAGTCCAGGTTGATCGCGGCGCCGATCAGGGCCAGGTGGCTGAACGCCTGCGGGAAGTTGCCGAGCTGCTCGCCGGTCTGCCCGATCTCCTCGGAGAACAGCCCGAGGTGGTTGGCGTAGGTGTGCATCTTCAGGAAGGTGAACTCGGCCTCTTCCAGTCGTCCGGCCCTGGCCAGCGCGTCCACGTACCAGAACGTGCACAGCGAGAACGTGCCCTCGCTGCCGCGCAGGCCGTCCGGGGTCATCTCGGGGTTGTACCGGTAGACCAGGCTGTCCGAGACCAGCTTGCGGTCCATCGCGTCCAGGGTGGACAGCCAGAGCGGGTCGCGCGGGGCGACGAACCCCTGCAGCGGCATCATCAGCAGCGAGGAGTCCAGCACGTCGGTGTCATAGTGCTGGGTGAACGCCTTGACCTTGGGGTTCCAGCCCCGGTCCATCACCTGGTTGTAGATGCGGTCGCGCTCCATGATCCAGCGCCCGAGCTGGGCCGGGCGGGCATGGTGCTCGGCGATCCTGATCGCCCGGTCCAGCGCGATCCAGGACTGGACCCGGCCATAGGTGAAGTCCTTGCGGCCGCCCCTGGTCTCCCAGATGCCCTCGTCCGGCTGGTCCCAGTGCTCGGCCAGCCAGTCCGTCATCTCGGCGACCGCGAGCCAGCCCCGGTGGGCGATCGCGAAGCCGTTCTGGTCGGCCAGGTACACGGCGTCCATGGCCTCGCCGTAGATGTCGAGCTGCAGCTGGTCGGCCGCCCCGTTGCCGATCCTGACCGGCTTGGCGCCGCGCCAGCCCTCGAAGTGGCCGAGAACCTCCTCGGTCAAATCCGACGATCCGTCCACCCGGTACATGATCTTGAGCGGACCGGATTCCTCCCCCGCCTGCTCGGTGACGCGGTCCCGGATCCACACCCCGAACTTGGCGGCTTCCTCGACGTAGCCGAGGCCGAGCAGCGCGTACATCGAGAACGAGCCGTCCCTGACCCAGGTGTACCGATAATCCCAGTTCCGCTCGCCGCCCGGGTCTTCTGGCAGGCCCGCCGTCGCCGCCGCGACCGGGGCGCCGGTCGGGGCGTAGGTGAGCAGCTTCAGCGTCATCGCCGACCTGGCCACCATCTCCCGCCAGCGGCCCTTGTAGGTGCTGCGCCGCAACCAGGTCCGCCAGAACCCGGCCGTCTGGTCCAGCAGCCTCTCCAGCTCGGCCGGGTGCATGAGCCTGGGCGGGCCGGCCATCGACTCCAGCAGCACGCCGGCCGTCTCGCCCTCGCGCAGGGTCCAGGTCGCGCGCAGGCCGTTGCCCGACCGCCGGAGCGCCGACCCGTTCCTGGACGCCCCCTTGCTGCCGACCATGTGCACGGTCAGCCGCATGCCGTCGGCGCCGGCCAGCACCGCGCCGTGCTCGGACACCTCGGTCGTATGCTTGGCCCTCCCGTAGTCGAACCGCGGCTGCAGGTCCATGCCGAACCGCATGGTGCCGCGCGGGACGCGCAGCAGCCGGACCAGCCGGTGCCGGTCGGTGGCCCGGCCGGTCAGCGGCGGCATGAAGTCCACCAGCTCACCGACTCCGCCGGCGGTCATGAACCTGGTCACCAGCACCGCCGAGTCCGGCAGGTACAGCTGCTTGGTGACGTAGCCGGTCCGCTCGGGCGCGATCTGGAAGTACCCGCCCTTGCCCGCGTCGAGCAGAGAGGCGAAGACGCTGGGCGAGTCGAAGCGCGGGCAGCAGAACCAGTCGATCGTCCCGGTGTCAGTAACCAGGGCGGCCGTCTGCAGGTCGCCGATCAGCCCGTGGTCGGCGATGTTCGGATAGCGGTCGTCGTGCATCCATCCCCCCGGTGAATCTGGCGCCCGCCCGGCGAGCCGCCCGCTCAGCCGAGCCGCTCGGCCAGGTGGTCACCCACCCGCATCGCGTTCGCCATGATCGTCAGCGCCGGGTTCACCGCTCCGATACTCGGGAAGATGCTGGAGTCGGCGATGTAGAGGTTGTCCAGCTCGTGCGCCTTGCAGTTGATGTCGGCGACCGACGAAGCGGGGTCGGCGCCGAACCTGGCCGTCCCAGCCTGGTGCGCCACCCCGGCGATCGGCACCGACATGTGCATGTAGAAGTTCTTGGCGTAGACGTGGTGGGCCGAGATGCCGATGTGGTTCATGACCTTCTTCAGTTCCTCGTACAGGCCCTGCGTCTCGGCCGCGTTGGTGAACGAGTAGGCCAGGTGCACGTTGCCGTCGCGATCGAGGGTCACCCGGTTCTCCGGCTTGGGCAGGTCCTCGGTAGTGAGCCAGAAGTCCACCGAATGCCTGGCCACCTCGTTCAGCACGAAACGCGGCGCGAGCTTGGTGAGTTTCGGCTCCTCGCCCTTCATCGCCATGGCGTTGGACTTGCCGAGCATCTGGATGTTGCCGAGCGGCGCCCGGCCCGAGATCTCGTCGGCCAGGTAGAAGTCGTTGATGCCGAGCGTCTTCTGGTACACGGTGTCGTTCGGTTCCTTGGCCAGCGCCGCGATCGCCTTCGAGTTGTGGAACATGTAATTGCGGCCGACCTGGTCAGAACCGTTGGCCAGCCCGGCGGGATGCTGATCGCTGGCCGACCTGAGCAGGATCTTGGCCGTGTTGGCCGCGCCGGCCGCCAGCACCACGATGTCGGCCGAGTAGGACTCCGGCTGGCCGGCCCGGGTGACCACGACCTCGGTGACGGTGCGCCCCGCCGTGTCGGTGCGCAGCGACGTGACCTCGGTGTCGGTCAGCAGCGTGACGTTCGACCGGCCGAGCAGCGGCCGGACCGCGATGGTCTCGGCGTCCGACTTGGCGTGCACCAGGCACGGGTAGCCGTCGCACCAGGCGCACCGGATGCAGGTGCTGGCCGGGCGGTGGTCCTCGTCGAGCAGGATCCCGCACGGCGCGTGAAACGGGTGGTACCCGGCCGCGGCGAGGTCGTCGGCGATCTGCTGGATGCGCGGCTCGTGCGAGACCGGCGGCCACGGGTACTGCTTGGAGACCGGGCCCTCGGACGGGTCTTCCCCGTGGCTGCCCCTGACCTGGTACAGCCACTCGGCCCTGGTGTAGTACGGCTCAAGGTCGCCGTAGCCGATCGGCCAGGCCGGCGACTCGCCGTCGGAGTACTTGATCGAGCCGAAGTCGGCCGGGCGGAGCCGGTACAGGGCGGCGCCGTACATCTTGGTGGCGCCCCCGACGAAGTAGTGCACCTGGGGCTGGAAGGAGTTGCCTTCTTTGTCGTACCAGGTGTCGGGGGAGATGTAGCGGCCGTCGACGAACACCGCGCCGGGGTCCCAGTTGTCCATCTCGCGGGGCAGGAAGTTGCCCCGCTCGAGCAGCAGGATCTTCTTGCCCGTGGGGGCCAGGGTGTGGGCGAGCGTGCCGCCGCCGGCGCCGCTGCCGATGATGATCACGTCATACCGATCGGTCATGGCGTAAACATGCCCCCGGGCCGCGAAATACACATCACCCAGCGCGGGTGGTGCCAATAGCACGCCGGGTAGGAACGCTGACCCGGAGGCCACGGAACTCCAGGCCGGGCAACTCCGGGCCTGGAACTCCGGGCCGGACCAGGCGCAGGCCGCAGTGCGGCCGCCGGGGAGGAATCGGATGACGCTGGATCTGGCGCGGTGGCAGTTTGCGCTCACGTCCATTAACCACTTCTTCTTCGTTCCCGTGACGATCGGCCTGGCGTTCCTGACCGCGATATTGCAAACGGCCTGGCACCGATCGGCCAAGCCCGAGTATCTGCGCCTGACCAGGTTCTTCGGCACGCTGCTGGTGATCAACGTCGCCGTCGGGGTGGTGACCGGCCTGGTCCAGGAGTTCGAGTTCGGCATGAACTGGTCGAACTACTCGCGCCTGGTCGGTGACATCTTCGGTGCGCCGCTGGCCATGGAGGGTCTGGTCGCCTTCTTCCTCGAGTCGACCTTCCTCGGCCTGTGGATCTTCGGCTGGGACCGGCTGTCCCGGCGGGTGCACCTGCTGGCGATCTGGATGGTCGCGCTGGGCACGGTGCTGTCGGCCGCCTTCATCATGGCGGCCAACTCCTGGATGCAGCACCCGGTCGGCTACGTGATCAGCAAGGCGACCGGGAAACCGCAGCTCAACGACATCTGGGCGGTGCTCACCAATCCGGTGTTCTTGTGGGGTTACCTGCACGTGCTGCTCGCCTCGCTGGTGACCGCGTCCGGCGTGATGCTGGCGGTGTCGGCCTGGCAGCTGCGCAGGGCGGGCGGTTTCACCCGGCAGGCCGGCGACGAGGTGCCGCAGGCGGCGCAGGACGAGCGAACCGCGATCTTCGGGTTCTCGCTCAGGCTGTCGCTGGTGGTGCTGGTCCCGGCGATCATCCTGACCCTGTTCGTCGGCAGCGAGCTCGGCGTGATCGAGGCCCGCTACCAGCCGATGAAGATCGCCGCCGCCGAGGCCCAGTGGACGACCTGCCAGCCGTGCTCGTTCTCGCTGTTCCAGATCGGCGGCGGCAACAACGACCACACCCCGACCCAGATCATCCAGATCCCGCACCTGCTCTCGCTGCTGGCCACCAACTCCTGGAACGGCAAGGTCATCGGCCTGACGCCGCTGCAGCGCCAGTACGTGAAGAAGTACGGGCCCGGGGACTACGTGCCGAACGTCTTCATCCAGTACTGGGCGATGCGCGTGATGGCCTACATCGCGACCCTGGTCTTCCTGCTCGGGATCTGGGGCCTGTGGCTGATGCGGCGCAAGACCATCGCCCGGGCCCGCTGGTTCCTGTTCGCCGCGACCTGGGCCGTGATCCTGCCCTTCGCCATGAACACGGCGGGCTGGCTGCTGACCGAGAGCGGCCGCCAGCCCTGGATCGTGCAGGGCCTGCAGCTCACCAGGCAAGGGGTGTCGCCCTCAGTGACCTTCTCCGACGTGGTGATCAGCATGGTGGCGTTCGGCCTGCTCTATACCGCGCTCGGGGTGCTCGACGCGGTGCTGATGATCAGGTACTCGCGCAAGGAGATCGCCCCCGTCCCGGCGGCCGCCGGGACCGACGAGCACGGCGGCACCCGGGTGCCGTCGATGCTGTACTGAGGGGAAGACGATGACGCTCGTCTCGTTCTGGTTCGCAGTCATCGCGGTCGTGTGGACCGGCTTCTTCATCCTGGAAGGGTTCGACTTCGGCGTCGGCCTGCTGCATGCCGCGGCCGGCCGGGACGAGGCAGGCAAGCGGGCCGCGATCAACACCATCGGCCCGCTGTGGGACGGCAACGAGGTCTGGCTGATCGTGGCCGGCGCGGCCATGTTCGCCGCCTTCCCCGGCTGGTACGCGACCATGTTCTCCGGCTTCTACCTGGCCCTGGTGCTGCTGCTCGGCGCCCTGATGGCCCGCGGGATCTCGTTCGAGTACCGGGGCAAGCGGGACAGCGCGGCGTGGCGGAACACCTGGAGCGGGCTGATGATCACCGGCAGCGTGCTGGTGCCGGTGCTGACCGGGGTCGCGCTCGGCGACCTGCTGCACGGGCTGCCGATCGACGCGAGCCACGAGTACACCGGCTCGTTCTGGACCCTGCTGCAGCCCTACGGGATCTTCACCGGGGTCACCTTGCTGGTCATCTGCGTGACCCACGGGGCCACCTTCCTGGCCCTGAAGACCACGGGCCCGGTCCGCGACCGCGCGGTCGCGATCGCCCGGCGGTCGGCGCCGGTTACTGCCCTGGCCGTGCTGGCCTTCGCGCTCTGGACGCACGCGATCGCGGGCAAGGGCCTGCTGATCAATCCGGTCGAGATCATCGCCGTGCTGGCCGTGCTGGCGGCAAGCTGGCTGGTCTACGCCGGCCTGGAAGGCTGGGCGTTCGCGGCGACGACGCTGGCGATGGCGACCGTGGTGCTCTCGATCTTCAGCGAGCTGTACCCGCGGGTGATGGTCTCGAGCACTAGCCCGGCCAACAACCTGACCATTCACAACGTCGCGTCCGGTTCTTATTCGCTGAAGGTGATGACCGTCGTGGTCGTCATATTCCTTCCGGTTGTCCTGGCCTACACGGCCTGGACCTACTACGTGTTTAGGCGCCGCCTCAGTGACAAGGACTTTGTCCGGCCCCAGAGCACGGCACCGCAGCAGCAAGCTCACCAGCAGGCCCACTAGCGAGGAGCAGCCATGACCACACCATCGGCCAAGGCGGACGCGCTCGTCATCTTCGGCGCCACCGGCGACCTGGCCAAGCTCGAGACGTTCCCGGCCCTGGTCGGCCTGGCTGAGCGCGGGCTGCTCGACATGCCGGTGCTCGGCGTGGCCAAGAGCGGCTGGGGCCTTGAGCAGTTCCGCAACTACGCGACTGAGTCGCTGAAGCACAACAACATCGACCCGGCCTCCGACGGCGCGAAGAAGATGCTCGGCCAGCTCAGGTACATCGACGGCGACCTGACCGCCAAGGACACCTACGAGCAGATGAGCTCGGAGATCAGCGGGGACAAGAAGGTCCTGTACTACATGGAGGTGCCCCCGGCGCTGTTCGGCACCATCGCCAACGGCATCGCGACAGCGGGCCGGGCCAGCGGCTCCCGCGTCATGGTCGAGAAGCCCTTCGGCCGCGACCTGGCCAGCGCCCAGGGCCTCAACCACACCATGCACCAGCACTTCGCCGAGGACGACATCTACCGGGTGGACCACTGGCTGGGTCTGGACCCGGTGGAGAACATGCTGTTCGTCCGCTTCGCCAACTCGATCATCGAGCCGCTGCTGAACCGCACCTACGTGCGGAGCATCCAGATCACCATGGCCGAGGCGTTCGACGTGTCCGACCGGGGCGCGTTCTACGACCGGACGGGCGCGATCCGTGACGTCCTGCAGAACCACATGCTGCAGGTACTCGCCTCGGTACTGGCCGAGCCGCCGGACGACCGCGGCATCGATCCGTGGCGGACCTCGAAGGCCACGGTCATCGAGGCCCTCACGCCCCTGACCGCACAGACGGCGGTGCGCGGCCAGTACGACGGTTACCACGACGTCCAGGGCGTGGACCCCAAGTCGACGGTGGAGACCTACGTGGCGGTGCGGCTGGCGCTGAACACGTGGCGCTGGGAAGGCGTGCCGATCCTGATCAGGGCGGGCAAGTGCCTGCCGGTCACGGCAACCGAGGTGAACGTGCGGTTCCGCCGCCCGGCCAGCGATGTGTTCGGGCTGGATTCCGAGGCGGCTGTCAACTCGCTCCGGTTCAGGATCAACCCGGCCGCCAGCGTGAGCGTGACGCTGGCGGGGAAGAAGCCAGGGGCGGGCTGGCGGCCCCAGGCCGAGACGCTCACATTCGCCGAGCAGCCGGCCGCGGACATGCGCCCGTATGACCGGCTGATCGGGGCGGCCTTGTCCGGCGACCGGGGCCTGTTCGCCAGGCAGGACACCGTGGAGGCGGCCTGGCGCGTCGTCGACCCGGTGCTCGGCGACGCGGTGCCGGTGCATCCGTACGCCAAGGGCAGCTGGGGGCCCAAGGAAGCGGACGGGCTGCTGGCCGAGGGTGATTCCTGGCACGACCCCGAGGGCTAGGCGAGGCGCGCGGTCCGGCGGGGGCCGGGATCGGGGAGCGGGGGGACGGATGAACGGACCGGCGCGGCGCCGCGTCGTGATCGTGGGGGGCGGGTTCGGCGGGCTGTTCGCCGTGCGCGCGCTGCGGCGCGGGCCGTTCTCGATCACGCTCATCGACCAGAGCGAGCACCACCTGTTCCAGCCGCTGCTGTACCAGTGCGCGACCGGGATCTTGTCGGAAGGGCAGATCACCGCGCCGCTGCGGCGGGTGCTGCGGCATGAGGCCAACGTCGAGTGCGTGATGGCCAGGGCCGTGGACGTCGACCCGAGGGCCAGGAAGGTGATCTGTCACCGGCCGCTCGGATCGCGGCTGGAAGCCGATTACGACTACCTGATCGTGGCGGCCGGGGTCGAGCAGTCCTACTTCGGTCACGACGAGTTCCGCGCGCTCGCGCCCGGGATGAAGACGATCGCCGACGCGCTGACGATCAGGCGCCGCGTGTTCGGCGCGTTCGAGATGGCCGAGACGGCCCCCAACGCGGTCGAACGGACCAGATGGCTGACGTTCGCGCTGGTCGGGGCGGGCCCGACCGGGGTCGAACTGGCCGGCCAGATCAGGGAACTGGCGACCAAGACGCTGCACGAGGAGTTCCGCCGCGCCCATCCCGAGGACGCGCGGGTGCTGCTGTTCGACGGCGGGACCGAGCCGCTCGCCAGTTTCGGCGGCAAGCTCGCCGGGCGGACCGCCGACACGCTCCGCAAGCTCGGCGTGGAACTGCACATGGGCACCACCGTGACCGACGTGTACCCGGGCGGGCTGAAGGTCAAGGACTCCCGCGGCCGGGAGGCCAGTTACGACGCCGCGACCGTGCTGTGGACGGCCGGGGTCACCGCTCCGCCGTTCGCGTCCGCGCTGGCTCAGGCGACCGGGGCCGAGCAGGACCGGGCGGGCCGGATCGCCGTGCAGGACGACCTGACCGTCGCCGGCCATCCGGAGATCTACGTCGTCGGCGACGTGATGAGCCTGCGCGAACTGCCCGGGGTGGCCGAGGTCGCCATGCAGGCCGGCCACTTCGCGGGCCGCCGGATCAAGCGCCTCGCGGATGGCCATGAGCCCGGGCCGGACTTCCGCTACCGCGATCTCGGATCGGCCGCGTACATCGCCAGAGGACAGGCCGTTGTGTCGGCCGGAAAACTTGACCTGTCCGGGTTCCTTGGCTGGGTGTTCTGGCTATTCATTCATATCGCTTTCCTGACCGGTTTCCGCAACCGGATCGGCGCGCTGCTGACCTGGTGGGTCGCGTTCACCAGGGACATCCGGCGGGAGCGGGCGATCACCGCGCGCGAGATCGGGGTGCTGCCCACCGTGTACGGGCCGGCCGGGCCGGAGGCGGGCGCCGCCGGGAATGCCGGCGAGGCCGGGCCGGACGCCAGGGCCGGGCGGCCGCGTCGCGGTCCGGACCGCGATGACCAGCACCCGTAGCCGCGCGCACCGCAGGCTGCTCGCCGAATCCCGGCCCGCCCGCCGCAGCCTGGCCGTGGCCGGGCTGGCCGGGCTGGCCGTGACCGGGTTCGTCCTGGCCCAGGCCTGGCTGCTCGCCCGTGTCCTGGCCGGAGCGGTCACCGGCCCGGGCAACCAGGCGCTGCGGGGGTCGCTCCTGCTGCTGGTGGCCGTCGTCGCTGGCCGGGCCGCGGCGGTTCAGTCCGGCGAGGCTGCCGCACTGCGCGGCGCCGCGGCGGTCAAGGAACGGCTGAGGACGGCGCTGGCCAGGCACGTAGTGCGGCTCGGCCCGGCCTGGGCCAGCCGGCAGCGGTCAGGCGAGGTCACCGCGCTCGCGGCCGGCGGCCTGGACGCGCTCGACCCGTACTACGCCAGGTACCTGCCGCAGTTCCTGCTGGCCGTGGTCGTCCCGGTCGCGGTGCTGACCGCGATCGCGGTGCAGGACTGGATCTCGGCACTGATCATCGCGGCGACGCTGCCGCTGATCCCGGTCTTCGGGGTACTGATCGGCCTGCAGACTAGGGCCAGGACCGAGCGCAGCTGGCGGTTGCTGGCCAGGCTCAGCGGCCACTTCCTCGACGTCGTGCAGGGACTGGCGACGCTGAAGATGTTCGGGCGGACGGCCGGCCAGGAACGGGTGATCGCCGAGGTCACCGAGGAGTACCGGGATAGCGTGATGGCGACGCTGCGGGTCGCTTTCCTGTCGGCCCTGGTCCTGGAGTTGTCGGCGTCACTGGCCACGGCGCTGGTCGCGGTCGAGGTGGGGCTGCGGCTGCTGTACGGGCACCTCGGCTATCAGGCGGCCCTGTTCGTGCTGCTGCTCACGCCGGAGGCGTACCTGCCGCTGCGCAACGCGACCGCGCAGTTTCACGCCAGCGCGGACGGGCTGACCGCGGCGGGCAGGGCGTTCGAGATCCTCGACACCCCGGCCGCTGTTCCGGCCGGGGGGCTGCGGGACCGGGCAGTCCCGGACCTGCGGGACACCCCGATCCGGCTGGACGCTCTGACCGTCGCCTATCAGGGCCGCAGCGAGCTCGCGCTGGACGGCGCGGGGCTGACCATCAGCCCGGGCGACCGGATCGTCGTCACCGGGCCGAACGGGGCCGGCAAGACGACGCTGCTGCTGGTGCTGCTCGGCTTCGTCGCGCCGTCGGCCGGCACGGTCTCGGCTGGCGGCGTGGTGATCGCCGGACCCGGCGGGCTGACCTCATGCGACGACGACGGCTGGCGCGCTCAGATCGGCTGGCTGCCGCAGCACCCGACGCTGTTCGCCTGGTCGGTGGCCGACAACATCGCGCTCGGGAGGCCGGGCGGCAGCGTTCCGGCCGGGGAGATCGAGCGGGCAGCCCGGCTGGCCGGGGCGGCCGAGTTCATCGCCGCGCTGCCCGACGGCTACGAGACCGTCCTCGGCGAGCGCGGCCTGGCCCTGTCGGCCGGGCAGCGCCAGAAGATCGCGCTGGCCCGGTTGTTCCTGCGGGACGCGCCGCTGCTGCTGCTCGACGAGCCGACCGCGCACCTGGACCCGGTCAGCGCGGCCGAGACCGGGCGGGCCATCGCGGACCTGACCGCCGACCGGACCGTGGTCATGATCACGCACGATGATGCCGTTGCCCTGCCCGGAGCCCGGACGCTGGCCGTGGCCGACGGCCGGCTCCGCGAGGTGACGCCCAGCGCGACGCCGGACACGGTTGTCCAGGCGGGCGCGGGCGCCGGCCGGTGGCGGCGGTGAGCGTGATCGCGGGCGCCGGCGCGGCAGCGAGTACAGGCGGCGAGGTGGCCGGCCGGCTCTCCGGAGCGGTGACGGCTGACGGCGGGCCAGTCAGGCCAGCCCGGCCAGCCCGGCCAGCCCGGCCTGGCGGGCCGCTGGTTCGGCTGCTGCGGCTAGGCCGGCCGCTGCGCGGCCGGCTGGCGACTGCGGCGGTGGCCGGCGCGCTGGCGACCGGGTGCGGAGTCGCCCTGCTGGCCGTGTCCGGGTTCCTGCTGGCGCGGGCCTCCGAGCACCCGGACATCGCGGCCTTGTCGGTCGCGGTCGTCGCCGTCCGCGGGCTCAGCGTCGGCCGCGGCGTGTTCCGCTACGCCGAGCGGCTGGCCTCGCACGATGCCGCCTTCCGGGTCCTGGCCCGGGCGCGGGTGGCGATCTGGCGGCGGCTCGAGGTGCTCGCCCCGGCCGGGCTGCCCGCGTTCCGCTCCGGCGACCTGCTGACCCGGCTGGTCAGCGACGTCGACGCGACCCAGGACCTGTTCATCAGGGGCATCTCGCCGCCGCTAGCGGCCGCGCTGGCCGGTGCCGGCGCGGTGCTGGCCTGCGTCGCGCTGGTCGCCCCGGCCGGGCTGCTGCTGGCCGCCGGGCTGCTAGCCGGCGGGGTGCTGGTCCCGCTGGCCGCACTGCGGGCCGGTCAGGCGGCCGCGCGCGGGGTCGCCCCGGCCAGGGGGCAGTTCGCCGCCGCGTTCGGCGACCTGATCGACGGCGCCGCCGACCTGCGCGCGTTCGGCGCCGACGAGACCGCACTCGACCGGGCCGGGCGAGCGAACCGGGAACTGGCCAGCCTGGGACGCCGTTCGGCCTTCGCGTCCGGGCTCGGCTCTGGCCTGGCCAGCCTGGCCGCCGGCCTCAGCCTGTGGGGCGTGCTCGTCCTCGGCGTGGCTGCCATGGGGGCCGGCACGCTGGGCCGGGTGCCGCTGGCCGTGCTCACGCTGACCGCGCTGGCCGCGTTCGAGGCGGTCAGCGTGTTGCCGGCCGCCGCCGTGCAGCTCAGCCAGGCGCGGTCGGCCGCGACCAGGATCGCGGCGGTGCTGGACGCGCCCGATCCGGTGCGCGACCCGGCCGGGCTGGCCGGGCCGGACAGGCCGCGGCAGCGGCCGGCGGCCCGGTCAGTCACGATCAGCCTGCGCGACGCCAGGGCCGGTTACCGGCCGGACGGCCCGCTGGCGATCGACGGGATCGACCTGGACCTGTGCCCCGGCCGCCGGGTCGCCCTGGTCGGGCCGAACGGGGCAGGCAAATCGACCGTCGCGGCGGTGCTGCTGCGATTCCTGGAGCTGGCCGGGGGCTCGGCCAGGCTGAACGGGCACGAGCTGTCGGGTTACCGTGGCGCGGACGTGCGAAGGGTGGTGGGGGGCTGTCCGCAGGATCCGCACATCTTCGATGCGACCATCGCCGAGAACCTGCGGCTGGCCCGGCCGGACGCGACCGACGAGGAACTGGCCGCGGCGGCGGCCTCGGCCGGGCTCGGCGGCTGGCTGGCTGGCCTGCCCGACGGGCTGCGGACGCCGGCCGGCCCGGGCGGCCGCAGCCTGTCCGGCGGTCAGCGGCAGCGGATCGCCCTGGCCAGGGCGCTGCTGGCCGATCCGGCCGTGCTGATCATGGACGAGCCAGCCGCGCACCTCGACCCGGCCGGGCGCCGGGAGTTCCTGGCTGACCTGTTCGGTGCGGCCGGGGACCGCGCGGTGCTGCTGATCACTCACGACCTGGACGGCCTGGTCCAGGCCGACGAGGTCGTCGTCCTGGACCACGGCCGGGTCGCCGAACGGGGCACCCCCGCGGAACTGGCCGCCAGGGGCGGCCTGTTCCGCCGCCTGCTGGACGCCCGTGATAACCAGGACGAATGCGCAGACTGACTGAGATCACCGCGGACGTGCTGGTCGCGACCGCGCAGAAGTACGTGACGACCTCGACCGTGGTCCGCGGCCGCGACGGCGGCTGCCTGCTGATCGACCCGGCCGTCAGCCCCGAGGAGGTGGCCGGCCTCGCGGCCGACCTGGCCGGCCTGGGGTTGCGGCCCGATGCCGGGTTCGCCACTCATCCGCACTGGGATCACGTGCTGTGGAGCCGGGAACTCGGCGACGTGCCCCGGTATGCGTCGGGCCTGGCGGTCGAGACGGCCGCGCGGGAGCGGGACGGCCTGATCGAGGGGGTGCAGGGGTCCGCGCCCGGGCACGACCTCAGCCTGTTCGCCGTGATCACCCCGCTGCCCGGGGCCGGGCAGGCGATCGGCTGGGACGGGCCGGAGGCCGTGGTCGTCACCCATCAGGCCCACGCGCCGGGACACAGCGCCGTGTTCTTGCCGGGCGACGGCACCCTGGTGGCCGGCGACATGTGCTCGGACCTGGAGATCCCGCTGCTGGACATCGACCAGGCCGATCCGGTCGGCGACTACTTCGCTGCGCTTGACCGGTACGGCGCGCTACCGGTCGAGCGGGTGATTCCCGGCCACGGCCACGTCGGCGACGCGGCCGAGTTCCGCCGCCGCCTCGACGCCGACCGGCGCTACCTGGACGCGCTGAGCC
>DASWAH010000183.1:0-2806 GCA_036391235.1 Streptosporangiaceae bacterium | reverse complement strand
CGCGGCCAGAGTCTGCAAGATCCTGGCTCCCTCATGTCCGGCCACCTCGGCGATGTCGGCCAGGTCGGACAACTCGGCGACCCCGGTCTCCGCGGCCAGGGCGGCCAGGCCTTCCCAGGGCGGCCTGCCTGCCTTGCGGGCGCCGTCCAGCGCGGCCGCGATTCTCTCGAACGCCCAGCCGCCGCCGATCTGGGCGGCCGCTTCGAGGGCCTCCGTCGGTGCCGCACCGGCGCCCCGCTCGAGCGCGACCAGGTCCAGGTAACTGGTCAGCGCATGCCGGAAGTCGGTGCGTTTCTCGGTTGCGTTGACCCTGGTCACCAGGTCAGGGGCGAAGAACAGGGCGAGCGCGAGCCCGAGCGAGACGGCCGCCGGTACCGTCCACGGCACCTGGTATCCGGCCACGACGGCCAGCGCCGACAGAGCCGGCATCGCGACCAGCCCGGTCAGCCCGCAGATCACCTTGGTGGCGAGCCAGCGTTCGGTGTCCTGGCCGAGCAGGGCCAGGTCGGCGGCGGGCACCGGGAGCCAGGGCAGGGCCGCGGCCAGCCGGGCGGCCAGGGCCCGGACCGGCGGGAGCGGCGCCGGGGCCGAGCCGGCCGCGTTGATCCTGGCCAGTGCCGCGTCCAGGCGCGGGCCGCCCGGCACCGCCTGGCTGACGGCAGTGAACACGCCCAGGCCGGCCAGCACGCCGGCCAGGACGACCAGTGGGTTCATTTGACCTCCAGCCCATTGACGCCGCGGTCCAGGAACCGGCCGGGGCTGGGGATGTTGCCGAGCTTGTAGAGCCAGCCGAGGCCGGCCGCGTACAGCAGGGCGACCAGGGTGAGCACGGCCTGGCCGGTCAGCGTGCCGTAGGGGGCCGAGTAGGAGCGGTTCAGGATCGCGAACGCGGTGAAGCCGGCCACGAACACGACGATCCAGCGCAGCGTGGTCCTGTGCTGGGCCCGCTCGGCCTCGATCTCGCGGCGGGCCGCGACATCGCGCGACAAGATCTCGGCGAGGGCCGTGAGCACCCCGTGCACGGCCCCGCCGCGCTGGCCGGTCGCGATGATCAGCGCGGCCGCGATCCGATCACCGGCCGGGTCGTCGATCTCGGCCGCGAACGCCCGCAGCGCCTCCTCGGTGCCGACCCTGGCCGACAGCCGCCGGGCCAGCGCGGTGACCGGTACCGCGATCGAGGCGGGCGCGGTCCTGGCGCTGACCTCGAGGGCGTCCTCCAGGCCGCGGCTGGCGGTGAGCAGGTCGCAGACCCGGCGGGTCCACTGCTCGAGGCCTTCGAGGGCTTCGGTCCTGCGCTTGGCCGCGCGGGCCGTGGTCACCTTGGGCACGAAGATCACGCCGGCCACGGTGGCCAGCGCCGCGACCGGCCAGCGGGTGACGGCCAGCATGGCCAGGCCGGCCAGTATGGCCAGGGCCAGGCGGCGGCGCGCGGCGGTCAGCCGGGCCGCGCGGCGCCATCCCGCGGGCGGCGTGCCCGGGGCGGGGGCCCGGCGGGTGAGCTCGGCCGCCAGCAGCACCGCGCCGGTCATGATCAGCGCCCCGGCCAGGGCGGCGGCGAGCATCATCGCCGGGCCCAGGCGGCCGGCTGCCCGGCCGGCCGCTGGTCAAGCAGGCCGGGGCTGTATCCGGCCGCCTCGAGCCGGCTCAGCAGGGCAGGCGACGGAGTGTGAGCGGGCACGGCCCGGCCGGCCGGCCCCTCGGGCAGGAAGATCCGGTTCACGGCCGGGCGTTCGGTATCGCCTGGCGGCATCACCTCGAGAATCTCGGACACGTACCGTACGGTCCGCTGCCCGTCGTAGCGCTTGCGCACGTGCACGATCAGGTCGACCGCCATCCCGACCAGGATGTGGATGGCCCGCTCGGCCAGGGCGAGCCCGCCGCGCAGGCCGAGGATCAGGATCCGGTCGAACGCCTCAGCCGGGGAGTTCGCGTGCAGCGTGCACATCGAGCCTTCCTGGCCCGAGTTCATCGCCTCCAGCATCGGCATGATCTCGCTGCGGCGGACCTCGCCGACGATGATGCGCTGCGGGTTATGCCGCAATGCGTGCGCGATCAGGTCGTGCAGCGTGACCGACCCGGCGCCCTCGGAGTTGGCCTCCCTGGCCTCGAACGCGATCACGTCCGGGTGCTGCTCGCGATCGTGCAGGTACAGCTCGTACTCCGACTCCAGGGTGGCGATCCGCTCCCCCGGGGCGATCTCGCTGGCCAGCGCCCGCAGCAGCGTGGTCTTCCCGGCATTGACGCCGCCGGTGACGATGATGTTGCACCGGCTCCGCACCGCGGCGGCCAGGAACGCCGCGCTGTGCTGGTCCACCGTCCCCAGCTTGACCAGCTCGGGCAGGGTCACGCCGAGCTGGCCGTGCCGGCGCAGCGACAGGCAAGGACGCGGGGTCACCGACATGGTGGCGGTCAGCCGGGCGCCGCCGGCCAGGGCGACGTTGACCATCGGGGAGGCGGCCGAGAAGTCCCGCGCGGTCTGGCCGCCCCTGGTCGCCCAGGTACGGATCATCTCGGCCAGAGCCTCGTCGCTGGCCGCGATCGGCGCGGCCGCGACCCGCTCGCCGGTGGCGTAGGTCACCCAGACCCGGTCGCAGCCGTTCACGTCGACGTTCTCCACCTCGCGGTCGCGGAGGTAGACCGCGAGCGGGCCGAGCCCGTACCGCTGGTCGCAGACCGCGACGGCGAGCGCCTCCAGGTCCGCCGCGGCCGGGACCGGCAGGCCCTGCCTGAGCTGGCGCTGGGACCAGGTCCGGACGGCGTCCCTGATCAGCGGCATGACCTCGGCCTGCTCGGCGTCGTCGGGCAG
>DASWAH010000182.1:0-5613 GCA_036391235.1 Streptosporangiaceae bacterium | reverse complement strand
TTGTAGAACTTCCGGGCGATGAACACCTGCTGGGCCGCGGTTTCGAGCTCGCCGATCATCTCGTCGGCGCCGTCCACCGCTTCCATCGAGGCCCGCGAGTCCGGCTGGCCGAATATCGCCCGCAGCGCCTTGGTCAGGTCGCTTTCTGCCTGCTCACGGTCAGCCGAGGCCGACCTGGCGTCATGGGCCAGGTCGGCTAGCAGCACCCGGGAGGCCGGGTCGAGCAGCCCGGAGGAGGCGATCTCCAGGACGACCGAGCTGCGCCGCACCAGCGCGGCGTCCAGCGCCGCCCTGGCAGTCTCGGTCCTTGTGTGCAGCCGGTCGAGGCGGCCGGCCCGCCAGGAGACGTAGACACCGCTGATTGCGATGACGGCGACGATGATGAGGCTGATGGTCAGGGTCATGCGCCGGTCCCGGTTCCGGTAGCCGCGGCCGAGCCGGCCGGCAGCACCGCCTCGTAGACCTTGGCCACGTCGCGCGCGATCATCGACCAGTCGTAGTCGCGCACCGCGGCCGAGGCCGCGGCCGACAGCTCGGCCCGGCGCTGCGGATCATCGAGCAGCCGGCCGATCGCGGCCGCCAGGTCCTCGGCGTCGGAGTTCGCGAACAGCTCGCCGGCCCGGCCGCCCCGCAGCACCCGGCGGAACGCGTCCAGGTCGCTGGCCACGATCGGGGCGCCGGCCGCCATCGCCTCGGCGAGCACGATGCCGAAGCTCTCGCCGCCGGTGTTGGGCGCGCAGAATACGTCGACCGAGTGATAGACCTGCACCTTGACCGGCTCGCTGACCTGGCCGAGCAGCACCACGCGGTCCCGCAGCGCGGCCGGTACCTTCTCGATGACCTCTTCCTGATCCCCCGGTCCGGCGATCAGGAGCCGCAGCCCAGGGCGCTGCGCGCCGACGATCTCGAATGCCCGCAGCAGCACCGCGAGCCCCTTGCGTGGTTCGTCCATCCGGCCGAGGAAGCCGATCGCGCCGCCCGGCCCCGGCCACCCGGCCAGCGGCTCGGCCTTCTCGAACCGGGAGATCGTCACGCCGTTGGGGATCAGTACCGCGTCGCCGCCGAGATGACGGACCAGGGTGGCCCTGGCCGCCTCGGAGACCGCGATGCGGCCCGCGACCTTCTCCAGGGCAGTGCGCAGAACCGGCTCGGCCGCGTGCAGCGCCCGGGAGCGGATGGTCGCGCCGTGCACGGTCGCCACGATCGGGCCGTCGTAGACCCAGCAGGCGATCAGCGACAGGCTCGGCGCGTAGGGCTCGTGCACGTGCACCACGTCGAAGTTGCCGTCACGCAGCCACTTGCGCACCCGGTTGGCCGACAGCGGGCCGAACGACAGCCGGGCCACCGAGCCGTTGTAAGGCACTGCCACCGCCCGTCCGGCCGGGACGACGTAGCCAGGCAGCCGTGCGTCCTCGTCGGCCGGGGAGATCACCGAGACCTCGTGACCCATGTCGATCAGGGCTTCGGCGAGGTCCCTGACGTGCTCCTGGACGCCGCCGGGGACCTCCCAGGAGTACGGGCAGACCAGGCCGACCCTCATGGCCCGGCCACTTCGTTCTTCCTGGCCGCCCGCTCCCTGGCCGCCCGCTCCCGGGCCGCGAGCCTGGCCCGGGAGGCCGCCAGCCGCTCGGGATCCAGGTCGGCCACGAACACCTTCTGCAGCATGTGCCAGTCTTCCGGGTGCTGCCTGATGTGCGCCTCGAAGAAGTCCGCGACCTGCTGAGTCATGACATCGGCCCGCTGCCACCGGTCGCCGGTCACGGGCACCGGGATCTCCTCGCTGATGCGGACACCCCAGTTGTCACCCTCGTACCACACCGCGGCGGGCATCAGCGCGGCCCCGGTCTGCACCGCCAAGGCGGCCGGCCCGGCCATCATCAGGGCCTTCTCGCCGAAGAAGTCCACTTCGACGCCGCCGCCGGTCACGTCCCGGTCGCACAGCAGCACGACGAGCTTGCCGGCCCGCAGTCGCTGCGCCAGCACGCCGAACGGGCTCGGCCCGCCGGTGGCCGACAGCACCTCCATGCCGATTTCCCGCCGGAACTCCAGGAACTGCTCGTACACCGACTCCGGCTCGAGCCGCTCCATCACCGTGGTGAACGGCAACCCGCCCCTAGCCACGATCCAGGCGCCGGCCAGGTCCCAGTTGCCCATATGCGGCAGCGCCACGACCACGCCGCGGCCGGAGGCCAGCACGGCCAGCATCTCGTCGACCCCGCCGTGCTCGTGCATGTCGCCGAGCAGCCGCTCGCGGGGCAGCACCGGCAGCCGGAAGATTTCCAGCCAGTACCGGGCGTACGACCGCATCCCGGCCCGGGACACGGCCCGCAGTTCCTTCCCGGTCACTTCCGGGCCGAGGACCCGCCGCAGGTTGCCCTCCAGCACGCCGATCCGCGGACCCTGACGGCGCCAGGCCACGTCGGCGAAGGCACGGAACGCGGCCACGCACCACGACTGCGGCAGCCGGCACAACGCCGCCCAGCCCAGAGCGTAGGCGGCGCCAGTCAGCCGGGCCCCGATTCCGGGCCTGCTGGTCGCGCCGGCCGTCACACCAGGCACCTTAACCTCCGAGAACTGCGCGAGCGCGCGTGCCGCGCGCTAGGTGTTCGCGCTGGTCGATTCGCCGGCGGCCGGTGACTCCGCCGGGACCATCTCGGCCGCGGCGGCCGCCGCGGCCGACACCCGCACGGCGTACACCCGCTGGCCGAACGTGATCGTGCTCAGCACCGCGAGAACCCACAAGCCGATAGGAAGGACATACGGTACGCCAAGTCCGGCCAGGCCGATAGCGACCAGGCCGATGATGAGCCGTTCGGTTCGCTCGGCGATGCCCACGTCGGCTCGCAGGCCGAGCCCTTCCGCCCGCGCCTTCGCGTACGACACCAGGCCGCCGGTGACCAGGCAGTACAGCGCGACCAGGGCCAGCAGCCTGGAGTGCCCGCCGGTAGCCAGCCAGATCGCGATCCCGGCGAACACGGCGGAGTCGGCGATCCGGTCCATGGTGGAGTCCAGGAACGCACCGAACTTCCCGGTGCTCCCGGTCATCCTGGCCAGCGTGCCGTCCAGCATGTCGGTCAGCACGAACACGGTGCAGACGAGGGTGCCGACGAACAGGTGCCCGGTCGGGAACAGGCTGAGCGCGCCCGCGGTCACGCCAATGGTCCCGATGACCGTCAGCATGTTGGGGGTCAGCGGGGTCCTCGCGAGGGCCCGTCCCACCGGGGCCAGCACCTGGCCCAGGCCGGGCTTCAGAACCTTCAGCATGTCCGTTTGATCTTACTGGCGGCCGATCGATCCGTTTGACCAGCCGCGCCAACCGCCCCCGGGGCCCGGAACCGTACAGCAAAGCCGATTCCGGCCGGGGGCTTGTGGTGCACGCGGCCGTGGGTAAAGGCTGACAGCAGCAGCATGAGCTACATGAACACCAGGAGGCGGTGGTATGGCGGAGAAGGCAACATCGGGGGCCGCCGGCAGGGCACCTTTGGCCGGCCAGCCCGAGAACGTGCGGAACGTCGTGCTGGTCGGCCACTCAGGAGCCGGGAAGACAACCCTGGTCGAGGCGCTCCTCGCCACCACCGGGACGATTCAGCGGCCTGGCCGCGTCGAGGACGGCAGCACGGTCAGCGACTTCGACGAGGTCGAGATCCGGCAGGGACGCTCGGTCAACCTCACGCTGGCGCCGTTCGTGCACAACGACGTCAAGGTGAACCTCCTGGACACGCCAGGTTACGCCGACTTCATCGGCGACCTCAGGGCCGGGCTGCGGGCCGCCGACGCCGCCCTGTTCACCGTGTCCGCCGCCGACGGCGTCGATGGCCTGACCGCGATGCTGTGGGACGAGTGCGCCACTGCCGGCACCCCCAGGGCCGTGGTGATCACCAAGCTCGACCACCACCGCGGCGACTTCGACGAGGCGCTGCAGGCCTGTCAGGGCGCCTTCGGCGAATCCGTCGCCCCCCTGTACCTGCCGGTCGGCGACGGGCAGGGCACTGTCAACGGCCTCATCGGCCTGCTGTCGCAGCGCTACTACGAGTACTCGGGTGGCACCCGCACAGAACGCGATCCCGACGCCGCCGACACTGGCAGGCTGGAGGAGTTCCGGGGCTCCCTGATTGAGTCGATCATTCAGGAGAGCGACGACGAGAGCCTGATGGACACCTACCTGTCCGGCGAGGACATCGATCAGAAGGTGCTGATCGAGGACCTGGAGAAGGCGGTCGCGCGGGGCAGTTTCTTCCCGGTGATCCCGGCCGCGGCCCAGCAGGGCATCGGGCTGGCCGAGCTGCTCGAGCTGATGACCCAGGCCTTCCCGTCCCCGGCCGAGCACCCGCTGCCCGCCGTGACGACCATCGACGGCAAGCCGGTCAGCGGGATCGCCTCCGACCCCGACGGCCCGCTGCTGGCCGAGGTGGTCAAGACCACTTCCGACCCCTACGTGGGCCGGATCAGCCTGGTCCGGGTGTTCTCCGGCACGCTGCGCCCGGACGCCACCGTGCACGTGTCCGGGCACGGCCGCGGGGACAGCGGGCATCCCGACCACGACGACGACGAGCGGATCGGCGCCCTCACCTCCCCGCTCGGCAAGCAACAGCGCAGCATCGCCTCCTGCGCGGCCGGCGACATCTGCGCGGTCGCCAAGCTGACCGGGGCCGAGACCGGCGACACGCTGTCGGACAAGGACAAGCCGCTGCTGATGGAGTCCTGGTCGATGGCCGAGCCGCTGCTGCCGGTCGCGATCAGCGCGAAGTCCAAGGCCGACGAGGACAAGATGTCCCAGGCCCTGTCCCGGCTGGTCGCCGAGGACTCGACGCTGCGGCTGGAGAACAACCCGGAAACCCACCAGCTCGTGCTGTGGTGCATGGGCGAGGCCCACACCGACCTGCTGCTCGACCGGCTCGGCAGCCGCTATGGCGTCGCGGTCGAGACCGTCCCGCTGCGAGTTCCGCTGCGCGAGACGGTGGCCGGCAAGGCCAGCGGCCTGGGCCGGAACGTCAAGCAGTCCGGCGGCCACGGCGAATACGCGATCTGCCACATCGAGCTGGAGCCACTGCCGTCCGGCGGCGGATTCGAGTTCGTCGACAAGATCGTCGGCGGCGTCGTGCCGCGACAGTTCATCCCGTCGGTCGAGAAGGGCGTCCGGGCCCAGATGGAGCAGGGCGTGATCGCCGGCTATCCGATGGTCGACATCAAGGTCACCTTGTACGACGGCAAGGCGCACTCGGTCGACTCGTCCGACATGGCGTTCCAGAAGGCCGGACGGGCGGCCCTGCGGGACGCGGCCGACAAGGCCCAGGCCCAGCTGCTGGAGCCGGTAGACGAGGTCTCGGTGCTGATCGCCGACGACTACGTCGGCGCGGTCATGTCCGACCTGTCGTCGCGGCGCGGCCGGGTGCTCGGCACCGAGCCGGTGCCCGGCGGCCGGACGATGGTGAAGGCCGAGGTCCCGGAGCTGGAGCTGACCAGGTACGCGATCGACCTGCGGTCGCTCTCCCAGGGCACCGGTTCGTTCTCGCGGTCCTACCTGCGCTACGAGCCGTTGCCCTCACACCTGGCCGACAAGGTCGCCGCCGAGTCCAAGGCCGGCTAGCCGGCCCGCGCACGCCGCCCCGCTGG
>DASWAH010000181.1:0-9371 GCA_036391235.1 Streptosporangiaceae bacterium | reverse complement strand
GTTCGTGCCGATGCTGCTGTGCTCGATCGGCTTCAGCGAGCTGAACAAGGCCGACCCCGACTGCGGCACCACCTTCACGTGGGCGACGAGGGCGTTCGGCCCGAAGACGGGCTGGGCCGGCGGCTGGGCGATCGTGGCCGCCGACGTGCTGGTCATGGCCAGCCTCGCGCAGGTCGCCGGGCAGTACGTGTTCTTCCTGTTCGCCGGCCCGAGCAGCGGCATCGGCAAGAACCCGACCAGCAGCTGGGTCCTGCTGGCCGGAGTCATCTGGATCATCCTGATGACCACGATCTGCTACATCGGCATCGAGGTCTCGGCCAACTTCCAGAAGGCGCTGCTGAGCATCGAGATCGTGATGCTGCTCGTGCTGTCCGTCACGGCGCTAGTCAAGGTCGGGACGGGGCACGCGCCACCGGGCCACCTGACTCCGTCGGTATCGTGGCTCAATCCTTTCCATATCACCTCGTTCAGCGCATTCGCGAGCGGCGTCATCCTGATGGTCTTTATCTACTGGGGCTGGGATACCGCGCTCGCCGTCAACGAGGAGACCAAGGACAAGAATAGGACGCCCGGCTTGGCGGCGATCTTCTCCACGCTGATCCTGCTGGTCACCTACAGCGTCACCATCTTCTCGGTAATGGCCTTCGCCGGGATCGGCACCAAGGGAGTCGGGCTCGGCAATCCGAATAACTTCGGCGACGTGTTCTCGCCGCTGGGCAGCGCGGTCTTCGGCTCGTCTGGTCTGGGTAAGGTCCTGACCAGGCTGCTTTTCCTGATGATCTTGTCGTCTGCGGCCGCCTCTACTCAGACCACGATCTTGCCGACGGCTAGGACGACGCTGTCGATGGCCGCCTACAAGGCGTTGCCGTCTTCGTTCGCGAAGATCCATCCCCGGTTCCTGACCCCGACGACGTCCACGGTCGTCATGGGACTGGTCTCGATCGCGGTCTACATCCCGATGAATTACAGCTCGAACCCGACCGGCGTGATCGGGGACGCGGTCATCGCGATCGGCCTGTACATCGCCTTCTACTACGGGCTGACCGGTTTCGCGTGCGCCTGGTACTACCGGCGGAACCTGACCAGCAGCATGCGCAACCTGTGGATGCAGGGCATCCTCCCGGTCGCGGGCGCGCTGATGCTGTACTTCCTCGGCGGCTGGAGCCTGTGGCTGGATTACGACGTCGCGACCCAGAACGACTACACGGTCTGGACCGTGCCCGGGATTCACTGGAAGGTTGGCGGCGCATTCGTGATCGCTGCCGTTGCCGCCCTCATCGGCGTGGTCATCCTCATCATCATGCGGGTCGTGGCTCCGGCCTTCTTCCGCAAGCAGACCCTGACCAGGTCCACGCCAACCCTGGTCCCCGAGGACTAAGGCGGCGCCCAGGCCGGGAGCCCCGTTCCCGGCCCGGGCTCTGACAGCACCTCCTCTTGTCGGCGGCAGCGCCTAGGGTGGGAGCGTGACGATGACGGCCGCTGACGCTCTGCTCGAAGGACTCAATCCGCAGCAGCGGGCGGCCGTGCTGCACGAGGGCGGCCCGCTGCTGATCGTGGCCGGGGCCGGCTCGGGCAAGACGCGGGTGCTCACCCACCGGATCGCCTACCTGGTCGCCGAGCGCGAGGTCGCGCCGCACGAGATCCTCGCGATCACGTTCACCAACAAGGCGGCCGGCGAGATGGCGGGGCGGGCCCAGGCGCTGACCGGGGCCCGGGCGCGCGGCATGTGGCTGCTCACCTTTCACTCGGCCTGCGTGCGGATCCTGCGACGGGAGGCGAACCGGTTCGGCTACCCGTCCTCGTTCACGATCTACGACCAGTCCGACTCCGAGCGGCTGATGTCCCTGGTCTGCCGCGAGCTCGAGCTGGACCCCAAGTACCATCCGCCCAAGGCGATGGTGAACCGGGTTTCGACCTTGAAGAACGAACTCCTCGATCACGAGAGTGTCGCCGCCCGGGCTTCTGGCTACCGGGAGAAGGCACTGGCCGAGGCCTACGGCGAGTATCAGCGCCGGCTGGTCGCGGCCGGGGCGATGGACTTCGACGACCTGATCATGGTCACGGTCCATCTGCTGCAGGCGTTCGGCGACATGGCGGCCGAGTACCGGCGCCGGTTCCGGCACGTGCTCGTGGACGAGTACCAGGACACCAACCACGCCCAGTACGTGCTGATCAGGGAACTGGTCGGCGGCAGCCAGGCCAGCCACCTGGGCGGCGACGACTTCGCCCCGCCCGGCGAGCTGTGCGTGGTCGGCGACGCCGACCAGTCGATCTACGCGTTCCGCGGCGCGACGATCCGCAACATCACCGAGTTCGAGCGGGACTTCCCCGGCGCCCGGGTGATCTTGCTCGAGCAGAACTACCGCTCGACCCAGAACATCCTGGCCGCCGCCAACGCCGTCGTCGCCCGTAACTCCGGCCGGATGCCGAAGAACCTGTGGTCCGATGCCGGCGACGGGCCGCCGCTGACCGGTTACGTGGCCGACAGCGAGCACGACGAGGCGGCGTTCGTGGCCGAGGAGGTCGACAAGCTCGCCGACGCGGGCGATGCCACCCCCGGCGAGGTCGCCGTCTTCTACCGGACCAACGCGCAGTCCCGGGTGTTCGAGGAAGTGTTCATCAGGGCCGGGCTGCCTTACAAGGTGGTCGGCGGCGTCCGGTTCTACGAGCGGCGCGAGGTCCGCGACCTGCTCGCCTACCTGCGGCTGATCGCGAACCCGGCCGACGAGATCTCGCTGCGGCGGGTGGTCAACGTGCCGCGGCGGGGGATCGGTGACCGGGCCCTGGAATACGTCGCCGGGCTGGCCGCCCGCGACCGGATCAGCTTCGCCCAGGCGCTGACCAGGCCGGGCGACGTGCCCGGGATGCCCGCGAGGTCGGGCAAGGCGATCGAGGGGTTCAACGAGCTGATCGACGAGCTGCGGGCCGCGGCCGAGGCGGGCACCCCGGTCGGCGACATCGCCGAGGCCATCCTGGACCGGACCGGGTACATAGCCGAGCTGGAGGCGTCCAGCGACCTGCAGGACGCGGGCCGGGCCGAGAACCTGACCGAGCTGATCGCCGTAGCCAGGGAGTTTGATGCTCGTAATGAGACTGGGGGACTGGCCGCCTTCCTCGAGCAGGTCTCGCTGGTCGCCGACGCCGACGAGATCCCGGAGGGGCCAGAGCACGGCGGCCTGGTGACGCTGATGACCCTGCACACCGCCAAGGGCCTGGAATTCCCTGTCGTGTTCCTGACCGGCATGGAGGAGAACGTCTTCCCGCACGAGCGGTCGATCAACGACGAGCGGGAGCTCGAGGAGGAACGCCGGCTGGCCTATGTCGGCATCACAAGGGCCAGGCAGCGGCTGTACCTGACCCGCGCGGTCGCGCGCACCTGGTGGGGGCGACCGTCCTACCACAAGCAGTCCAGGTTCCTGACCGAGATCCCGGCCGAGCTGATCGACTG
Source organism: Streptosporangiaceae bacterium (assembly GCA_036391235.1). Lineage (GTDB taxonomy): Bacteria > Actinomycetota > Actinomycetes > Streptosporangiales > Streptosporangiaceae > Chersky-822. The sequence goes on along the minus strand of DASWAH010000181.1, from coordinate 5,923 downwards.
GCGCCGGGACGCGAACGCGGCCGCCTCCGCGGTCGGCCCGGCCTCGGAGCGGCTGGCCCGCCGGCCGGGAGTGAACTCGCCCGGCAACCGGCCGGTTCCCCCGCTGAAGTCGGGTGACCTGGTCAACCACGACAGCTACGGCCTCGGCCGGGTGCTGTCGGTCGAGGGCCGGGGCGACGACCCTGAGGCCAAGGTGGACTTCGGCGAGGACTACGGAATCAAGCACCTGCTGCTGCGGTACGCCCCGATCGAGAAGCTCTAGTTCCGGCGCCTGGCCCGCGGCTGCGGCCGGCCGGGCGGGATACCCTGCCGGTGAGACAGCAACCGAGAGGGCGGCAGGTCATGAGCAGCATCCGGGTCATCATCGCCAAGCCGGGCCTGGACGGCCATGACCGCGGGGCCAAGGTCGTGGCCAGGGCGCTGCGGGACGCCGGTGTCGAGGTGATCTACACCGGGCTGCATCAGACTCCCGAGCAGATCGTGTCGGCCGCTGTGCAGGAGGACGCCGACGCGATCGGGCTGTCCATCTTGTCCGGCGCGCATATGACCCTGTTCGCCAGGGTGCTCGAACTGCTGGCCCAGCGCGGGGCGCAGGACATCGTGGTGTTCGGCGGCGGCATCATCCCGGACGCCGACATCGCCGAGCTGAAGGCGATGGGAGTGGCCAGGATCTTCACCCCCGGAGCGCCTACTCAGGACATCGTGGAATGGGTCAGGGCCGAGCTCGGGGCCAAGGCCGAAAGCAGGGCCGGCTGACCGGCGCAGCGACCGTCGCCCGCTAGGCTGCCTGGCGGGCGGCCGCCCCCGCGCGGCGCGCCGTAGGCAGGGTTGAGCATCGCTGCGAGTCGCAGCATCAGTCAGGACGGACCCCAACGTGGACCTGTTCGAGCATGAAGCGAAGGAACTCTTTGCCGAGTACGGCGTGCCCGTACAGCCAGGCAAGGTAGCGCACACGGCGGAAGAGGCACGCGCGGTCGCGGCCGAGTTCGCCGCGGCGGGACACCCCCTCGTGGTGGTCAAGGCTCAGGTGAAGACCGGCGGCCGCGGCAAGGCCGGCGGGGTCAAGCTGGCCAACGGCCCGGACGAGGCGTTCGAGAAGGCCAGCCAGATCCTCGGCATGGATATCAAGGGCCACACCGTGCACAAGGTGCTGATTGCCCAGGCTTCCGACATCGCGCAGGAGTACTACCTCTCCTACCTGGTGGACCGGGCCGGGCGGCAGTTCATGTCGATCTGCTCGGTCGAAGGCGGCGTCGAGATCGAAGAGGTCGCGCATACCAACCCGGGCGCGGTCGCGCGGATCGGCATCGACCCGCTGACGGGGGTCGACCAGGCGAAGGCGGCCGAGGTTATCGCGGCGGGCCGGATCCCTGAGCAGGCCGTGACGGGCGCGGCCGAACTGGCTCAGCGGCTGTGGGCGGTGTTCACCGACGAGGACGCGACTCTGGTCGAGGTCAACCCGCTGGTGCTGACCGACCAGGGCGACGTGATCGCGGTCGACGGCAAGGTGACCCTGGACGACAACGCCTCGTTCCGGCAGCAGCACGCCCGCTTCGCCGACCCCTCGGCGACCGACCCGATCGAGGCCAGGGCCAAGGAGAAGCACCTCAACTACGTCAAGCTGGAGGGGGCCGTCGGCATCATCGGCAACGGCGCGGGCCTGGTCATGTCCACCCTCGACGTCGTCGCCTACGCGGGCGAGGAGTTCGGCGGGGTCCGGCCGGCCAACTTCCTCGACATCGGCGGAGGCGCGTCGGCCGAGGTCATGGCCGACGGCCTGGAGATCGTGCTGTCCGACCCGTCGGTGCGCGCCGTCCTGGTCAACGTGTTCGGTGGCATCACCTCATGCGACGCGGTGGCTAACGGGATCGTCACCGCGATCGGCATGCTGGCAGAAAAGGGCGAGGAGGTCAGGCACCCGATCGTCGTGCGGCTGGACGGCAACAACGCCGAGGAGGGCCGCCGGATCCTGACCGAGGCCGGGATCGGGGTCGTCGAGCAGGTGGCGACCATGGACGACGCGGCGCGGCGCGCCGCCGAGCTGGCCAGCCTGGCCGCAACGGGAGCATGAGATGGCAATCTTCCTGACCGCCGACAGCAAGGTCATCGTCCAGGGCATTACCGGCTCTGAGGGCCGCAAGCACGGCGCCCGCATGATCGCGGCCGGCACGACCGTGGTCGGCGGCACCAACCCCCGCAAGGCTGGCCAGACGGTGGATCTCGGCGGGTCGAGTGTGCCGGTGTTCGGCACCGTGGGCGAGGCGATGGAGGCGACCGGCGCCGACGTATCGGTCGTCTTCGTTCCGCCGGCCGGGACCAAGGACGCCGTCATCGAGGCCGTGGACGCCGCGATGCCGCTCGTCATCGTGATCACCGAGGGCATCCCGGTGCACGACACCGCGACCTTCTGGGCCTACGCCTGCTCCAAGGGCAACGTGACCAGGATCGTCGGGCCGAACTGCCCGGGGGTTGCCTCACCCGGCAAGTCCAACGCCGGCATCATCCCGGCCGACATCACAACCGAGGGCCGGATCGGCCTGGTCTCCAAGTCGGGCACGCTGACTTACCAGATGATGTACGAGCTGCGCGACATCGGGTTCTCCACCGCGGTGGGCATCGGCGGCGACCCGATCATCGGCACCACCCACATCGACTGCCTGCAGGCCTACCAGCAGGACCCGGAGACCGACGCGATCGTGATGATCGGCGAGATCGGCGGCGACGCCGAGGAACGGGCCGCCGCGTACATCGAGGCGAACGTCACCAAGCCGGTCGTCGCCTACGTCGCGGGCTTTACCGCCCCCGAGGGCAAGACGATGGGGCACGCCGGCGCGATCATCTCGGGTTCCGCGGGTACGGCCCAGGCCAAGAAGGAAGCCCTGGAGAAGGTAGGGGTCAAGGTCGGCCGGACTCCGAGCGAGACCGCCCGCCTGGTCAGGGAGCTCATGCGCTGATCCCGGTTGCCCCGGCGCGCCTGCTCGCCTGAGGCCCGCCGGATTGCGAGGGTGGAAACGTGACGACTCCTGCCCTCGGTGACCGGCTGCGCGGGCAGGGCCGTCAGGACACGGGCGGCCAGGGTGACCGGACCCGGCGGTTGCTCGCCTCTGGCGCGTCGGCCGCATTCGCAGCGGCCGGGATCGGCCTGGCCGTGCTCACCATACTGGTGCTGGCGGGCTGGATCGCGGCGCCGCACTCCGGTCTCGGCCTGATCGGGGTGGTACGCACGGCGGCCGTGCTGTGGCTGGTCGCCCACCACGTCGGCGTGCAGGTCAGCGGGGCCGGCCGGATCGGCATGCTGCCGCTCGGCCTGGTCGCGCTGCCCGGGGCGCTGCTCTGGCGGGCCGGCCGGTCGGTGGCCCGCGGGCACGCGATCACCGAGGTGCGGCAGGTCCTGGCCGCGGCGGTCGTGGTCGCCGTGCCCTACAGCGCCCTCGCCTGCGCTCTGGCTCTGGCCAGCCGGTCCCGGCTGGCTGCGGCTTCGGTGCCGCAGGCGTTCTTCGCCTCGCTGGTCATCGCGTTCGTGGCCGCTGGGTTCGGCGCGGCCAGGGCGCTCGCCCCGTGGGCTCAGATCGGCGCGCTGATGCCGTCGCGTACCCGCTCGGTCCTGGCCGGAACGGCCACCTGCCTGGCCGTGCTGGTCGCCGCGGGTGCGATGGCGTCGGCGCTGGCGCTGGCCGGCGACGTGCATAAGTTCGCCGCCGTCTACCGGCTGCTCGACCCGGGGGTGGTCGGCTCGGCCCTGCTGCTGCTCGCCCAGCTCGCATACCTGCCCAACGCCGTGCTGTGGTCGATCGCCTACATGCTCGGCCCCGGCTTCGCCGTCGGCACCGGCACCGTCGCCGCCCCGACCGGCTCGGTACTTGGCCCGATGCCGGCGTTCCCTCTGCTGGCGGCCCTGCCGTCCGGGGCGCACGGGTCAGGCCCGAGCTGGCTGGGAGTGGCCATGCTGGCCCTGCCGTACCTGGCGGGCGTCGCTGGCGGCCTGATCATCGTCAGGCTGGCCCCGACCCCGGCGCTCGAGTCGGCCCCGATCAGGGGGTTCGGCTGCGGGCTGGCCAGCGGGTTCGTGCTCGGCGTGGGGGCGGCGTTCTCCGGCGGGCCGCTCGGCAACGACCGGATGGCCGCGGTCGGGCCGTCGCCGTGGCAGGTCGCGATCGTCGCGGCGCTCGAAATCGGCATCGCCGCGGCCGTGACCGCCGGGGCGGCCAACTGGTGGTACGTACGCCGCCGCTGGCCGGGTCCACGTGACGTTAGTGCTGCCGGCGTCGGCGTGCGCGGCTGGGCTGATGCCGGAGCTGGGTCCGGCCTCGATGGGGAAGAGCTGGCCGCAGGGCCGCCGTGGTCACCCGGTGGCCGGTACGCCTATTCGGGACTAAATCCCTCGCCCGGGGATGAAGGCCGCGATGGTGGGCACACGATTTACGTCAATCGCTGGGCCGACGACCAGGACGACCCTGGCAACTCGGCCGCCCGGCCCCGGCCGCGCCGCCGCGGCCCCTCCGATCTCCCGTAGCTGCCCGCCGCTAGCGCGCACACCCGCCGCTTCAGTCCCACCCGTACCTTCGGCACCTCGCCGCGTCCCCTTAGCGCGGAGACTAATTCTGCTTGGAGACTATTTGCCGAATGTCGGCACAAAGGCTCCAAGATCTTCGGGCGGGGCGGCGGTCGCGGAGGCGGCGGCGGACGAGCTGGCGTGGATGGATTTGTAGAACTGGTTCATGCAGGCCTGCTGGCCGCTCGATGTCTGGGCCTGGCTCAGGCAGTTCACGTAGTTACGCACCTGGGTCGGATACGCCAGGTACGTGATCAGGATCGGGACCGACACCAGGGCGGCGAGGGCGCCGAGGACGATCCCGCCGACCGCGCCGCGCGGGCGGAAACTGCCGGTCTTGCGGGCCTTGCGGACCGCGGTTATGCCGATCACGCACGAGCCCAGGCCGATCACCGCGCTGAATAGCAGCAGGTAGACGCCGCGGTGCAGGTCGCCGCTCAGGCCGAGCAGGGCGGCCAGGGCGAAGGCGCCGAGCACCAGCGAGGCGATCGCGCGCTGCCGGAGTTCTTTGTCGGGGACCCGGGTCGGCGCTGGCCGGGACGACCGTTGCGGCCGCTGCGGGCCGGGCATCGGCGGCGGCGCTCCCGGCTGGAACGGCGGCCGCCCAGACAGCGGCTGGCCGTGCGGCGGCGGATAGGAAGGCTGGGCCTGGGGCGGCCAGGCCGGCGGCGGCTGGCCGTGCGGCGGCTCGGCCTGTGGCGGCTCGGCTTGTGGCGGCTGGGCCTGTGGCGGCTGAGTCGACTGGGGCTGGGTCAGCGCAGGCTGAGTTGACAGCGGCTGAGTCGGCGGCGCCCCGGTCGGCGGCGCCTCGGCCGGCGAGGGGGCGGGCGAGTCGGCGAAGAACAGCCTGGGCAGGCCGGGAAGGTTCGGCGTCGTGGGCTCGCCGGAGCTGACGCCGTTGTCCCGGCGGGCTTCATCGGGCCGGCCGGTGGCGTCCTGCTGGTCTGGTTCGCCCGGGGCCGGAGTCTGGCTGCTGCCGGTTGCTGGCGGCGGGCTGGTGTCGGCGGGCAGAGCCGTTCCTCCCGATATCGCGGCTGCTCGGTACGCAGTCCTATTTCATCACTACCTGGCGGGTGCGGCGGCGGGCGCGCGATCCGGTGCGCGGACGCGGCCCGGCCGGCCGGGCCAGTCGCCGGTTCCGCCGGTTCCGCCGGTTCCGCCGGGGAGCCAGCCCGCCAAGGCTACGCCCGGCGCGGGCCAGGCCGTGCATCGCCGCCACATCGCCGCCGCGTGCCCAACCCTAACTGCGGCGGCGCCCCCGTTAGGGTTGGATCATGGCCCGATCACGCCTGGTTGTCCTGGCCTCGGGTGAGGGAACCCTGCTCGAGCACCTCATCGGCGCGTGTGACGGCGATCAGGATGGCCCCCGGA
>DASWAH010000180.1:0-1997 GCA_036391235.1 Streptosporangiaceae bacterium | reverse complement strand
TTCGCGGCGAAGGGGATCGTCTTCGGCGCCGTCGCGCTGGTGACCGGCCTGGTGACCAGTTTCCTGGCCTTCTTCGTCGGCCAGGCGATCCTGTCCACCGGCAACGCCATCCTGCCGGGCCATACCCTCAGCACGACCCTGAGCCAGCCCGGCGTGCTGCAGCAGGTGATCGGCGGCGGCTTGTTCCTGGCCGTGTGCGGCCTGCTGTCCTTCGGTATCGGCGCGATCCTCCGGCACACCGCGGGAGCCATCTCGGCGGGGATCGGCCTGATGTTCGTGCTGATGATCCTTGCCAATTTCCTGCCGGGCCCGCCGAGCGGCTGGTTCGGGCAAGCCGACATCGACAAGTGGATCCCGTTCTTCGCCGGATCTCGCATCTGGCAGGACCAGCTGACCGGAGTCAACCCGTTCTCGCCCTGGATCGGATTCGCGGTCTTCTGCGGCTACGCCGCGGTCGCGATCGTCGGCGGCCTGACGGTCTTCCTGCGGCGCGACGCCTGACCGGCGGTCCTGGCACGCGGGGCGGGCAGGGAACGGTTCCGGTTCCCTGCCCGCCCCGCGTTTCGCGCGGCCGGGTGCTTGCTACCAGGCGATCCAGGTCGGCCAGCGGATAGTTCGGGCGGCAGTGCTGCCGGGAGGCGGAACGATGGTGACCGGTGCGATCCTGCCGGTCGCCAGGTCCACCCGGTAGCCGAACGGGTGCGGGAAGAACGGGCCGTACACCAGCGCCTGCCGGCGATCCGCTGTGACGGCCATCTCGCACGGATACTGGTGACTCACCCAGGTGTGCAGTACCGCGACCTGGCGGGCGTCCCTGACCCGGTAGGTGGCGAGCATCTGGCGGAACCCGGCCGCCGCGACACATGCCCAGAGCGTCCTGCCGCTGGGGCTGATTGCCGTGGACATCACGCCGGGGGTTTGGCTCGATCCTGGAACGACGACGCGGGAGGCGCGGGCGAGTGACCCGCCTCCTGTGGTTGCCAGCACCCGGCCCGAGCCGTCGTCCCTGCCCAAGTTCGAGCCTTCCGACCCGACCGAGTTGAAGGCCGCCACGGAACCGCTGGCCGACAGCGACGGGTTCGCCGTGAAGGTCACCGGGCCGCTCCCGGTCCAGTGTCGTGCCCGGCCGGTGCGCAGGTCGATCACTGTCAGTCCGGTCGAGGAAGGCGCGCTGCCGGGCGCGGCGCAGGTACCGCTGGTGTACGCGAGCGTGCTGCCGTCGGCGCTGACTGAGACGCCGGAGACGCCTGTTTGCGGTGCTGGTGCTCCCGGCAGCGGGCGCAGGCTGGCCAGGCGGCCCGCTCCGGTCAGCCGCAGCAGGCCGAAGCTGGTCGGGCATCCGGGGCCGGCCGGGGTCGCCCGCTCGACGGCGACGACGAACGCGGTCGGCGACGGCGTGGCGGCGACAGCCGAGAAGGTAAGCCCGGCCTCCCGCCTGGCCAGGTCGGCGACCACCTTGCCGGATGTCGCGTCGTAAACCGCGAGATGCGCCAGCCGGTCGTTGTGCGGGTCGATGTAGACGCCGACGAAATACCGCGGGTAGGTGCCGCCGCCAGATTCGGCCCAGGCTGCCCGATCGTTGGGGCGGGTCCAGGTCACTGGGCCCTTGCTCGGCCCGCTCGCCACGAGCGGAGCGCGGGCCGGCGCGGCTGGCTGGCGCCCCAGAACCAGCCCGAGCACGATCCCGGTCATGGCCACGCCGGCCAGCACCGGGCTGACCACTCGGAGCAGTACTGCACGGCGCTTGCGGGAGTCGCGTCCGGCTATCCGGCCGAGGCGCTGCCGTGCCTGATTCGAGGTGATCGTCACCGACTGCTCGCCGAACCCAGGTACCGACGAGGCCGAAATGGTTTCCGCGGCGCCCTGGTAGGCGTCCCGCAGGCGGTCCTCGATGCTGTTCACATGTGCTCCTCAAGCTGGCGCGCCAGGGTGACCAGGGCGCGGGATGCGGTAGACGAGACCGTGGACCTGCTGATGCCGAGGATCTCGGCGATCTC
>DASWAH010000179.1:0-5881 GCA_036391235.1 Streptosporangiaceae bacterium | reverse complement strand
CGCGGTTCCAATTCAGCCAGGTCTACCAGTGGATTCCGCAGTTCGGCGTGCACTACGCGGTCGGCGTGGACGGCATCGCATTGGTGCTGATCCTGATGACGGCGGTACTGATGCCGGTCGTGGTGCTGGCCTCGTGGAACGACGCCGAGGGCATCGCCGGCCCGGCCGACCAGGCGCCGCCGAGGCGCAGCGTGAAGACGTACTTCGCGCTGATGCTGGTGCTGGAAACCATGCTGATCGGGGTGTTCGGCGCCACCGACGTGTTCCTGTTCTACGTGTTCTTCGAGGCCATGCTGGTCCCGATGTACTTCATGATCGGCAGCTACGGCTCGGGCCAGCGGCAGTACGCCGCGGTCAAGTTCCTGCTCTACAGCCTGCTCGGCGGGTTGCTCATGCTGGTCGCGGTGATCGCGCTCTACGTGTACTCGGCCCAGAGCGCGGCCCTGCACTTCCACGGCTCGTTCCTGTTCGCGGACTTGTCCAAGGTCGCGCTCGACCCGACCGCGCAGAAGTGGCTGTTCCTCGGCTTCTTCGTCGCGTTCGCGATCAAGGCGCCGCTGTGGCCGTTCCACACCTGGCTGCCCGACGCGGCCGCGGCGGCCCAGCCGGGCGCCGCCGTGCTGCGGGTCGGCGTGCTGGACAAGGTCGGCACGTTCGGCATGATCAGGTACTGCCTGGACCTGTTCCCGTCGGCCGCGCACTACTTCACCCCGCTGGTCCTCGTCCTCGCGGTCATCGGGATCCTGTACGCGGCGATCGTCGCGATCGGCCAGGCCGACCTCAAGCGGCTGATCGCGTATACCTCGGTATCGCACTTCGGCCTGATCACGCTGGGCATCTTCGCGATGACCAGCCAGGGCCAGGTCGGCGCGACGCTGTACATGGTCAACCACGGGTTTGCCACCGGTGCCCTGTTCCTGATCGCCGGCTTCATGATCGCCCGCCGCCGGTCCCAGCAGATCGCCGACTACGGCGGCGTGCAGAAGGTCGCGCCGGTACTGGCGGGGCTGTTCCTGATTTCCGGCCTGGCCGGGCTGGCCCTGCCCGGACTGGCCCCGTTCGTCAGCGAGTTCCTGGTACTGATCGGCACCTTCACTCGCTACCAGGTCGCCGCGGCACTGGCCACGGTCGGCATCATCCTGGCCGCGATCTACATCCTGTGGATGTACCAGCGGACCATGACCGGCCCGGTTCGCGATGACGTCGCGACTATGCCGGACCTGAAAGCGCGCGAACTGTGGGCCGTCGGCCCGCTGATCGCGCTGATCATCGTGCTCGGCGTGTACCCCAAGCCGGTCATCGACATCATCAACCCGGCCGTGCACCAGACCATGGTGCAGGCTCACTCGACGAACCCCGTGCCGCCGCATCCGGCCAAGGCCCTGAACGGGAGCAAGCCGTGACCTCGTCCTTCGCCGGGCTGGCGCCGTCGCTCGCCGCCGTCACCCCGACCATCCCCGCGCCGCACATCCAGTACGGCATGCTGTCGCCGATGCTGCTGGTGTTCGGCGCCGCGATCGCCGGCGTGCTGGTCGAGGCGTTCGCGCCGCGGCCGCTGCGGCGCACCTTGCACCTGGCGATCACCCTGGGCGGCCTGGCCGGGGCGTTCATCCTGACCATCTACGTCGCGGCCAGCAGCAACGTCTTCGGCAACGGCGGCGCTGGCCAGGTCGCGGCCCAGGGCGCGGTCGCGGTCGACAAACCGACCCTGTTCATCCAGGGCACGATCCTGATCCTGGCTTTCATCAGCGTGCTGCTGATCGCCGAGTCCTCGCACGAGGTGAGCGCGTTCGCGGCCCAGGCGGCCGCCGTGCCGGGCAGCGCCGAGGAGCGCGAGGGGCTGCTGGCGGGCATCAGCCACACCGAGGTGTACCCGCTGACCCTGTTCGCGATCGGCGGCATGCTGCTGTTCCCGGCGGCCAACGACCTGCTGACGATGTTCGTGGCCCTCGAGGTGCTGTCCCTGCCGCTGTACCTGCTGTGCGGGCTGGCCAGGCGCCGCCGCTTGCTGTCGCAGGAAGCGGCCATGAAGTACTTCCTGCTCGGCGCCTTCTCGTCGGCGTTCTTCCTCTTCGGCATCGCGATGCTGTACGGCTTCTCGGGGTCGGTCAGGCTGTCGGCCATCGCCGTCGCCGCCACTGGCAACACTGGCAGCTCGGTGCTGCTGTACGCGGGCATCGCGCTGCTCGGCGTCGGCCTGCTGTTCAAGATCGGCGCGGTGCCGTTCCAGGCCTGGAAGCCGGACGTCTATCAGGGTGCGCCGACCCCGGTCACCGCCCTGATGGCCTCATGCACGCTGGTCAGCGCGTTCGGCGCGCTGCTGCGGGTGTTTTATGTGGCTTTCGGTCAGCTCACCTGGGACTGGCGCCCGATGATGTGGGGCGTGGCCATCCTGACCATGCTCGGCGGCTCGATCATCGCGATCACCCAGACCGACGTGAAGCGGCTGCTCGCGTACTCCTCGATCGCCCAGGCCGGCTACATCCTGACCGGCGTGGTCGCGGCCACCACGGCGGGCCTGTCCAGCAGCCTGTTTTACCTGGCCGCCTATGGATTCGCCACGATCGGCGCGTTCGCCGTGGTCACGCTGATCAGGGATGCCAGCGGCGAGGCCGGCCACCTGTCCCGCTGGGCCGGCCTCGGCAAGCGGTCCCCGCTGGTCGCCGGGGTGTTCGCGTTCTTCCTCATCGCCTTCGCCGGAATCCCGCTGACCAGCGGGTTCACCGGCAAGTTCGCGGTATTCCAGGCGGCCATCGCGGGCGGCGCGCTGCCTCTGGTGATCATCGGCGTGCTGAGCAGCGCGATCCTGGCGTTCCCCTATGTCCGGGTGATCGTGCTGATGTTCTTCAGCGAGCCCGCCCTCGACGGACCCGCCGTGGTCAGGCCGAGCGCGTTCACCTCGGTCGCGGTCGGCGTCGGGGTGCTGGCCACGCTCGTGCTCGGCGTCGCGCCTGAGCCGCTGCTCCGGCTCGCCCACGACGCCGCCACGTCGCTGTTCGTCCGGTGACCCCGCTGCCCGGCTGGTCAGCCGGCCCGGACGGGGCCGGGCGGCTCGGCCATTTCCCCGGGCGATGCGCTTATCTTGAGAGTTGGCAGGCGGCAACCGTGCGTACGGCTCCGCCGGGAAAGCCGTACGGTTAGGGGATGCAGTGAGCACCGTCGTACCGGTGGAGCTGTCGGACGCCGCGCTCGCGGCCGATGTGGCCAGCGGGCTCGCCCTCGTAGAGGACGGCCTGCGCAAGGCGGCCAGGGCACCGCAGCACGACCTGCTTGACGAGACCTCCGCCTACCTGATCGAGGCCGGGGGCAAGCGGTTCAGGGCGACCCTGGTACTGCTGGCGGCCCAGTTCGGCGACCCGCACGACGAGCGGGTGGTACAGGCCGCGATAGCGCTCGAGCTCACCCACGTGGCGACGCTCTACCACGACGACGTGATGGACGAGGCCGACGTCCGGCGCGGCTCGGCCAGCACGAACTCCCGCTGGGACAACTCGGTCGCCATCCTGACCGGCGACTACCTGTTCGCCTGCGCGTCCCGGCTGCTGGCTGAACTCGGGCCCGAGGCGGTCAGGCTGCAGGCCGAGACGTTCTGCCGCCTGGTGGCCGGCCAGGTCGCCGAGACCGTCGGCCCGCGGCCGGGGCAGGACCCGCTCGAGCACTATCTGTTCGTGATCACCGAGAAGACGGCCTCACTGATCGCCACCTCTGGTGAGTTCGGCGCCATGTACTCGGGCGCGCCGGCCTGGGTGGCGGCCAGGATCGCGCCGGCCTGCGCGGCCCTCGGCGTGGCGTTCCAGCTGTCTGACGACATCCTGGACGTAGCCAGCGAGACCGACCAGTCGGGCAAAACCCCGGGCACGGATCTGCGTGAAGGAGTCAGGACGCTGCCTGTCCTGCACGCGCTCAAGTCGGCCGGTCCCGGCGACGCCCGGCTGGTCGAGCTGCTGACCGACGGCGACCTGACCGATGCCGCGGCCAGAGCCGAGACCCTGACTCTGCTGCGGGCCCACCCGGCCATGGACATGGCCAGGGCCGACCTGCGCCAGTGGGCCGACCGGGCCAGGACCGAGATCCTCGCCCTGCCCGACGTCCCGGCCCGGGCGGCGTTCGAGGCGATGTGCGATTTCGTGGTCGAGCGCACTGGCTGAGGCCTGGAGTTCCGCCTCTTTGTCCGTGACGGCGCCAGGGGAATGCAGCCGGATGCCAGGGCGCTAAGAGAAGTAGCAGGCGCCATCACCGGGAGGTACAGCGTGGGAATCTTCGGCATGCACAAGACCCGCATGATCTCCGCCGACGAGGCCCTGCCGGGCCGGGCCGAGCCGATGCGGGTGCCGGCCAGGCACGAGGTGCTCGGCACGCCGTTGCGGCCGCCGTACCCGGAGGGCAGCGAGATCGCGGAGTTCGCGCTCGGCTGCTTCTGGGGCGCCGAACGGAAGTTCTGGCAGGCCAGCGGCGTGATCTCGACGTCCGTCGGGTACGAGGGCGGGTTCACGCCGAACCCCAGTTACGAGGAAGTGTGCTCGGGCCAGACCGGGCACGCCGAGGCGGTGCGGGTCGTCTTCGATCCGGCCGTGACCTCGTACCGGGATCTGCTCCGGCTGTTCTGGGAGTCGCACAACCCGACCCAGGGCATGCGGCAGGGCAACGACATGGGCACGCAGTACCGGTCGGCGATCTTCTACCACTCGCCCGAGCAGAAGGCCGCGGCCCAGGAGTCGCTCGACGCGTACCAGGAGAAGCTGACGGCGGCCGGGTTCGGCCCGATCACCACCGAGATCGCCCAGGCTGGCGAGTTCTACTTCGCGGAGGACTACCACCAGCAGTACCTGTCCGACACCAAGAACCCGAACGGCTACTGCGGGCTCGGCGGTACCGGCGTCTCCTGCCCGGTGGGAGTGGCCCGCGCCGACGGCTGAGCTGGACCGGATAACCGGTTGACACGCGCGGGCCCGGGGTTACGCTCCGGGTGAGGGGCCGTCGCCGCGGCGGCCGTGGCTGGCGGTGCTGACAATGTTCGGGCTGAGCGCGTCGATCAGGGTCGGGATACCGTCGCCCGGCGATCCCGAGGGCGCCAGCGGGCCCGGAATGTGGTGGCTGACCGGAGGCTGCCGGCCGGCCTACGTGTGGGACCGGTCCGATCGCCCGCGCAGGCGTCGTTTCCGGATTTCCCGGATTTCCCGGCTCGTCCGGGGTCGCCGCCGGACCTCAGCCGCGGCCGGAGACGACGACCAGCCGTAGGTTTGCCGAGAAAGTAAACGAGCAGTTAAGCACCTCCCAGTACTTTCGCCGGAGGTGCACCCCGATGCCCCCATCATGGCTGCGCTTCGAGCAGCATGCGATGAACCGACCGGTCTGGCAGCGGATAGAGCGGCGCGAGATCAGGCGCCGCACCCGGCTTGCCCCGCTGCAGCCGGGCGAACGTCCCGATCCGACCCGGCCGGCCGGCACCGACATGCTGCCCGAGATCAAGCACATCGTCGTGCTGATGATGGAGAACCACTCGTTCGACAACTACCTCGGCACGATGACCGGCCGCGGTGAGGGGCTGCCGCTGGGCGCCGACGGCCTGCCCTCGGCCGAGAACGCCGACCACGACGGCAAGCCGCACCGCAGCTTCCATCTGGACTCGACCCATCAGGTCAAGGACAACCCCTGCCAGAGCTGGCACGCGACCCACCTGCAGTGGAACCACGGCGGGATGGACGGCTTCGTGACCGCCACCCAGGAAGTCGACCCGGACGCCGACCCGGCGGTCGCGATGGGTTACTGGACCGAGCAGGACCTGCCCTTCTATCACGGCCTGGCCAGGACGTTCCCGGTGCTCGACCGGTGGTTCGGCTCCTGCCTGGGGCCGACCTTCCCGAACCGGCGGTTCCTGATC
>DASWAH010000178.1:0-2338 GCA_036391235.1 Streptosporangiaceae bacterium | reverse complement strand
CCGGTCAGGAACGAGGAACGGCACCTGGCGGAGTCCGTGCGGCACGTGCTCAGCCAGGACTACCCGGGCGAATTCGAGCTCGTGCTCGCGGTCGGCCCCTCGGCCGACCGCACCGAGCAGATCGCCGCGGAACTGGCCGCCGCCGAGCCGCGGCTGACGGTCGTCCCCAACCCGACCGGCCAGATCCCGGCGGCCCTCAACGCGGCCGTCCGCGCGGCCAGGCACGCCGTCATCGCCCGGGTCGACGGGCACGCCATGCTCCCGCCCGGTTACCTCACCACCGCGGTCGCCGCACTGGCCGAGACCGGCGCGGCCGACGTGGGCGGGGTCATGGCGGCCGAGGGCCAGTCCCCCTTCCAGCAGGCCGTGGCGTGGGCGATGACCTCCAAGGCGGGCGTCGGCTCGGCCGCGTTCCACACCGGCGGGGGAGCGGGGCCCGCCCCGTCCGTCTACCTCGGCGTCTACCAGCGCGCCGCGATCGAGCAGGCGGGCGGCTGGGACGAGGGGATGCTCCGGGCCGAGGACTGGGAGCTGAACCACCGGATCAGGGCAGGCGGCGGCGTCATCTGGTTCACCCCTGACCTGCGCGTCACCTACCGGCCCCGGGCCAGCCTCCGCACCCTGGCCTCGCAGTACTTCCACTACGGCCGCTGGCGGCGGGTCATCGTCCGCGAGCACCCGGAGACGGCCAGCTTCCGCTACCTGGCCCCGCCCGGCGCGGCCGCCCTGGTCACCGCGGGCCTGGCCGCCGGGATCGCCGGCCTCGCCGCCATGGCAGCGGGGGCGTCGGCCGCCATCCAGTGGCTGACCGCCGGCTTCGCCATCCCGGTGATCTACGCGGCCGGCGTCACCGCGGCCGGGACCCTGCTGTCCAGCGGCATCCCGGCACCGGTCAGGGCGCGGATACCGGTGGCCCTGGCCGCCATGCACATGGCCTGGGGGGCCGGCTTCCTCACCAGCCCGCGGACACTGCACCGCGAGGCCGACACGCGTGTCGGTCAACCGGCCGCCGCCACGGAAAGCCCGGCCGCGGCTGGGCGAGAATAAGGCATGGACTTCGACCTGCAGGCCCTGCTCGCCGCGCACCGCAACGACGGTTACGAGCTGTACGGCCGGTACCTGAACCCGCAGCAGCCGAAGGTGCTGCACACGATCGGCTTCGACAAGGTCTACGGGCGAGCCGAGGGCGCCTACCTGTACGACTCCGACGGCCAGCAGTACGCCGACTTCCTGGCCGGCTTCGGCGTGTTCGCGGCGGGCCGCAACCACCCGGTGATCAGGCAGGCGCTGCACCAGGCGCTGGACGCCCAGCTGGCCGACTGGACCCAGTTCGACTGCGGCCCGCTGCCCGGGCTGCTGGCGCAGCGGCTCCTGGCCAAGGCGCCGGGCCTGGACCGGGTGTTCTTCTGCAACAGCGGCACCGAGGCGGTGGAGTCCGCGCTGAAGTTCGCCCGCTACGCCACCGGCCGCAAGCGCGTCCTGTACTGCGACCACGCGTTCCATGGGCTCACCATCGGGTCGCTGTCCGTGAACGGCTCGGCCGAGTTCCGCCGCGGCTTCGACCCGCTGCTGCCCGACGCCCCGGTTCCGCTCGGCGACCTCGACGCCCTGGCCGCCGAGCTCAAGAAGGGCGACGTCGCGGCGCTGATCATCGAGCCCATCCAGGGCAAGGGCGTGCACATGCCGCCTGACGGCTTCCTGACCGCCGCGGCCAGGCTCCTGCACGATCACGGCGCGCTGCTCATCGCCGACGAGGTGCAGACCGGGTTCGGCCGGACCGGGAAGTTCTTCGCGTACCAGCACGAGGAGGTCGTGCCCGACATCGTCACCGTGGCCAAGGCCCTGTCCGGCGGGTTCGTGCCGGTCGGGGCGATGCTGGCCAAGGGCCCGATCTTCGAGAAGGTCTTCTCCAACATGGACCGGGTCATGGTGCACAGCACCACCTTCAAGGGCGGCGTGCTGGCCATGACGGCCGGGCTGGCCGCCTTGCAGGTGCACGACGACGAGCACCTGACCGAGAACGCGGCCAGGACCGGCGAGGCGCTGAAGGCCGCGCTGACGGCGATGGCGCAGAAGTACGACGTCCTGGCCGACGTGCGCGGCCGCGGGCTGATGATCGGCCTGGAATTCGACAAGCCTTCGTCGCTCCGGGCCAGGACCAGCTGGAACATGCTGCAGAAGGCCCGGGTCGGCCTGTTTGCCCAGATGGTCGTCGTCGCCCTGTTCCAGCGGCACCGCATCTTGACCCAGGTCTCCGGCGATCACATGGAAGTCATCAAGCTGATCCCGCCGCTGATGATCGGCGACACGGAGGTCAAGCTGTTCACCGAGGCGTTCA
>DASWAH010000177.1:0-23950 GCA_036391235.1 Streptosporangiaceae bacterium | reverse complement strand
AGGCTGAGTACCTGTGGGAACCGGTCGCCGGGATGTGGTCCGTCAGGGAGGATGCCGATGGCGCATGGCGCGTCGAGCGCGTCGGGCGGGATCAGCCTGACCCGGTCCCGGCACCGGTGACGACCGTGGCATGGCGCTTGTGGCACATTGGTTCGGAATGCCTGGCCGAGTACACCGCGAGCGGTCTTGGCGAATGGCCGCTGCCAGGGCTGCCCGTCAACGGGGCCGACTGGTACGAGCATGTCGACGATGCGCTGAGAGCGGTGGGCATGGCGTGGGCTGCCTTCCGCCGGGGCGTGGCCGGTCTTGGAGAGGACGGCCTGTGGCGCCCTCTCGGCCCGGCCTGGGGTCCTTTTGCCGACGCTCCGTGGGCGTCGCTGGCGCTGCACGCACTTGACGAACTCTCTCATCATGGGGCGGAGGTTGCCCTGCTACGGGATCTGTACGGGCATGGGGCAAGCACGCTCTGGCGTGCGTGATAGCGCGCAGAGCCCCCAGTCCCAGCGCAGAGACGCGCATCGTTCCGCCGCGGAGCAGCAGGACGGTGCCGCGCCCGGGTTCAAGTTCTGCGTTGAGTATGACCAGTCGGTTGATGGCGCTGGGGGAACCGTAGGCCGCCATGGCGCGGGCGCTCTCCAGCGGCAGGCAGTGCTCTTCGACGCGGCGCAGCGCGCAAAATGCGACCGAGGAGCTGCCGACGCGATGACGACCCGTCCGAGGCGAGGAGAGCAGGCTGAACCTAGCCTGAACACCGCCATGGAACGAGCGGGGCCGGCTGGTCAATCTCGCCTACCGGATGCTCGGCTCGCTGACGGAGGCCGAGGATGCCGTGCAGGAGGCCTACGCCCGCTGGTGCGCCCTGTCCGGGCAGCAGCAGCAAGCCATCGAGAACCCGGCCGCCTAGCTGACCACGGTCGCCAGCCGCATCTGCCTGAATCTGCTCGGCTCCGCGCGGGTCCGCCGGGAGCGCTACGTGGGCGAGTGGCTGCCCGAGCCGCTGCCCGGACGCACGGAGTGGATCACCGGCAGCAATGGCGGCACCGCCGCCGACCCCGCCGACCGGGTCACGCTGGATGAGTCGGTCAGCATGGCCTTCCTCGTCGTGATGGAGTCGCTGACTCCAGCGGAGCGGGTCGCGTTCATCATGCACGACGTCTTCAGCCACCCGTTCGCCCAGGTGGCCGAGGTCACCGGCCGCACCCCGGCCACCTGCCGCCAGCTGGCCTCCTCAGCCCGTCGCCGCGTCCGCGCCTCGCAGGCGCCTGCCGACACGGCCGCCCGGCAGTCGGGCGTTGTCAGGGCCTTCAAGCAGGCATGGGAAGCCAAGGACATCGGCGCCATGATCGGACTGCTCGACCCCGAGGCCATTGCCATCGCCGACGGCGGCGGCATGGCCATCTCCTTCCTGGAGGCCATCGACGGCGCCGGGCAGATCGCGCGCGCCTGGATCGCCAGAAACTCCGGCCTTGGACCAGCATCTGACCCGGAGTGACTCCGATCGCGAGGTGGGCCGCCTGCTAATGCGAGATCACTGGCCCGTCTGCAATGGATCTGGACCATCGGTCCACGGGCTGGGCCGGGGAACATGCCCGGGTGCATCCAGACGGGCTGCGTACGGCAGTCAGGGTTCGAGGTCGGCTACTCCCCGGCCGCTGAGCACGTCGAACGGCACCGAAGCCTGGTCGTGCACGATCTGCCAGGCGCCGCCGAGCTTCCGGAAGCAGAACGTGACCCGGACCCAGATGCCCTTGCTCGCCGTCCCGTCAATCAGCGTGCCATGGAGCCGGCCGAAGCAGTGCCCGAACGCCACGTCATCGCCCGCTGCGACGCTCAGGCCGCGCACCTCGTAGTCCACGTCCCGGAAGACTGCAAAGACGTTCGCCCAGTTCTTCAGCTTCGCTTCGACCCCGACATGCTGCAGCGGCGGCTCGACATCGAAGGACACGACGTCGGCCGCGTATATCGGCCGCAGGTCTTCGAGATCCTTGGCCCGGATTCCCTGGGCGATCCTGGCCACCTGCTGCTTGATCTGGGCCTCGTCCGCCTCGCGTTGGGTATGCACCGCTGACATCCTTTCCCTTCCGCTTGCCGTCTCAGCCTCTCATCACCATCGGGCGGCAAGGCGGGCCGGGCATGAGCACGCGCCCGGACCTCCGCGAGCGGATATCGAGCCCCCTTTCTTGCTGACCCCGGACTACGGACCAGACCGGGAACGGCATTCCGGCCGCGAGCCGGCTGCGGCAGGAGTTCGACCTGTGGGGCCTGCCGACCCGGAGGTGACGGCGGGCCGGCCGCCGGAGGCCGGCGCGGCTGACGGGCCTGGGCTCCGGCGGATCAGGAGCATCGCGACCGAGAGGATCACGACCGCGCCGCCGAGCAGGGTGGCGGGAGTGAGCCGCTCGCCAAGGAACAGCGCGCCGAGGGATACGGCGACCACCGGGTTGACGTAGGCGTAGGTCGACGCTGCGGTCGTCGGCAGCCGCCGCAGGGCGATCACGTAGCAGGTCAGCCCGAGCAGCGACCCCGGGCCGATCAGGTAAAGCAGCGCGAGCAGCGACGCCTCGCTGACGTGCGCGGGAGCGATGCCGCTCAGCTCGCCCGTGGCCGCGGCCAGCCCGGTCAGGGCCACGCCGCCGGCCAGCATCTCCATCGCACTGCCGGTCAGCGGGCTGGACGGGGCGGGCAGGCGTCCGGCCAGTACCGACCCGGTGCCCCAGCTGACTGCGCCGCCGAGCACGATGAGAACCGGCAGGACCGCGCCGTTCCCTGATGGCCGGGCCAGAACGGCGATCCCGGCCAGCCCGAGGAGCAGGGCGATCCATCCCCTGACCGGGATCCGGCGTCCGTTGATGACCCGGTCGGCGAGCGCCATCCACAGCGGGACGCTGGCGACGAGCAGCGCGGCCAGGCCCGAGGGCAGGGTCCGCTCGGCGTAGGAAACGCCGCCGTTGCCGAAGGCCAGCAGCATCGTGCCGACCACCGCCATCCCGCCCCACTGGGCCAGCCGGGACGGGATGCGCCAGTGCGGCCCGGGGTCTGCCGCCGAGGCTGCCGCCTCGCGGCGGCGGCAGCTGAGCTGGGCGAACGGGTAGAGCAGGGCCCCGGCGGTCAGGTAGCGCGCCGCGGCCATCGCGAACGGCGGGATCGACCGGTCCGCCACCCGGATGGCCAGGTAGGTCGAGCCCCAAACCAGCCAGACGACCAGCAGGGCGGCCCAGGCCGAATAGGCGTGGTGCCGGGGTCCGGCCTGAGGGTCGCGTTCTGGTCGTTCGGTCGCAGGGTCGGAGGTGAGCTGGGACATGCCGTCCAGCATGCGTGTTCCGGGTCACGGAGACCAGTGGCAGGAATGACAATCTCCGGTACTTTCCTGCCATAGGCTGTGGGCATGTTGTCAACGGTCGCGGTTCTGGCCCACGAGGGAGTCTCGACCTTCGGCCTCGGGGTAACCGCGGAGGTGTTCGGGTGTGATCGCGCGGGCGCGGGAATCCCCCGGCATGACTTCTTCGTGGCGGCGGACTCGCCCGGCCTGATCCGCACCGACACCGGCCTGCTGATCCTGGTCGAGTCCGGCCTGGAACGGCTGCGGTCGGCCGATCTCGCCATTGTCGTGTGCTGGGACGACCTCGGCGCCCGGCCGCCCGAGTCCGTGCTCGCGGCGCTGCGTGCCGTCGTGGACCGCGGCGGCCGGGTGCTCAGCCACTGCACCGGCGCCTTCGTGCTGGCCGCGGCCGGGCTGCTCGACGGTCGCCGGGCGACCACGCACTGGAAGCACGCCGCCGAGCTGGCCAGGCGTTATCCGCAGGTCGAGGTCGATCCTGGCGTACTGTACGTCGATCAGGGCCAGGTGATCACCAGCGCCGGGACGGCCGCCGGGATCGACGCCTGCCTGCACGTCATCCGCGTCGAGCACGGCGCCGCGGTGGCCAACGAGATCGCCCGGCACATGGTGGTACCTCCGCACCGCGACGGCGGCCAGGCGCAGTTCGTGCCGGTTCTCATCGACGACACGCCGGACGGGTCCGACCTGGCTAGCCTGCGGGACTGGGCGACCGAACGCTTGCGCGAGCCGCTCGCCGTTGCCGACCTCGCGGCTCAGGTGCACATGTCGACGCGCACGTTCGCCCGGTGGTTCTCCGACCGCACAGGGACGACCCCGCACCAGTGGCTGACCAGCCAGCGCCTGCTCCTGGCCCAGGAACTGCTGGAACGGACCAGCTACGGGATCGAGCAGATCGCCGCCGAGTGCGGGCTGGCCCCGATGATGCTGCGCCGCCACTTCAGCCGCCGCTGGGGGATCACTCCGCAGGTCTACCGGCAGCGCTTCAGCCAGCTCACTGCTCCTGGCGCGGCTGACCGGGCGGCCGGATCGTAACCTTGCCTCAGATGCCAGCTCCTCTGCTCGAGACGAAGTTGTTTGTCCCCGTGCCCCGGCGCGGCCTGGTGCTGCGCCCGCGGCTGAGCAGCCGGCTCGACGAGGGAGCAGCGTCGAAGCTGATGCTGGTCTCAGCGCCGGCCGGCTTCGGCAAGACCACGCTGCTCACCGAGTGGCTGTCGACCAGGCCGGCCACGTCGGCCGGCGAGCGGCTGGCTGCGTGGCTCTCGCTCGACCGGGGTGACAACGATCCCGCCGTGTTCTGGGCCTACGTGATTGCCGCCTTGCGGACGGTGCTGCCCGGGGCAGGCGAAGGTGCGCTCGGCTTGCTCCGCGCTCCGCGGCCCGCTCCGATCGAGACCGTGCTCACCGCGCTGCTCAACGACCTGAGTTCCAGCGCAGCCGACATCGTGCTGGTGCTCGACGACTATCACGTCATCGATGCGCGCAGTGTGCAGGACGGGATGGCCTTCCTGCTCGACCATCTGGTGCCGCAGCTGCACGTGGTGATGGCCAGCCGGGCCGATCCTGCCCTGCCGCTGGCCCGGTTCCGGGCGCGAGGCGAGCTGGTCGAGACGCGCGCGGCCGAGCTGCGGTTCACGCCCGGTGAAGCCGCGGCGTACCTCAACGAGGCGACGGGACTGGATCTGACCGCGGCCGATGTCGCTGCGCTGGAGCGACGGACCGAGGGCTGGATCGCCGCGCTTCAGCTGGCGGCGTTGTCTATGCGGGGACGGGACGACGTCGCCGGCTTCATCGCCGGGTTCGCGGGCGATGACCGTTACGTCGTCGACTATCTGGTCGAGGAGGTGCTGCAGCGTCAGTCCGAGCCCGTCCAGGCGTTCCTGCTGCAGACTTCCGTCCTTGGCCGGCTGACCGGTCCGCTGTGCGACGCCGTCACCGGCCGCGGCGGCAGCAAGGTCATGCTGGAGGCACTGGATCGGGGGAACCTGTTCCTGGTCCCGCTCGATGACCGCCGCCGCTGGTACCGGTACCACCATCTGTTCGCTGACATGCTGCAGGCTCGCTTGCTGGACGAGCAGCCAGACCAGGTGCCGCTCCTGCACCGGCGGGCCAGCGCCTGGTACGAGCAGCAGGGTGAGGAGCCGGTCGCGATCGGCCACGCGCTGGCGGCCGGCGACATCGGGCGAGCCGCCGACCTGGTCGAGCGGGCGATCCCGGCCATGGCCCGGCTCAGGCAGGAGGCGACGGTACGCGGCTGGATGGAGATGATCCCCGACGAGCTGGTCCGGGTCAGGCCGGTGCTCAGCGTGGCATTCGCCGGCGCGCTGATGACCAGTGGCGAGCTCGACGGAGTGGAGCAGCGCCTGCGCGACGCCGAACGATGGCTGGACAAGGAGGCGGCCGGGGGCGATGACCAGCAGCCAGCTCCGGCGAGGATGGTCGTGGCCGGTGAGGCGGGACTCCGCAGGCTGCCTGGCACGATCGAGCTCTACCGGGCCGGACTGGCCCTGGCCCGGGATGAACCGGCCAGCACCGTCACGCACGCACGCCGGGCGCTCAGGCTGGCGGCCGAAGACGACGATCTGTGCCGGGCCGCGGCGTCGGGCGTGCTGGGGCTGGCCTCCTGGGGAAGCGGGGACCTGGACGCAGCGCACCAGGCGTACTCCGAGTGCGCCGCGGGCCTTCGGCTGGCCGGCCATGTCGCCGACGTTCTTGGCTGCGCGATCGCGCTGGCCGACATCAGGATCGCGCAAGGACGCCTGGGCGCGGCGATGCGCACGTACGAGCAGGCACTGCAGCTCGCCGCCGAGCAGCCAGGACCGGTCCTGCGCGGGACAGCCGGCCTGCACGTCGGGCTGAGCGAGCTCTACCGCGAGCGCAATGACCTGAACGCCGCGACTGCGCATCTGATGCAGAGCCAGGAACTAGGCGAGCACCTCGGGCTGCCGCAGCACCGGTACCGCTGGCGGGTCGCTATGGCCAGGGTGCGAGAGGCCGAAGGCGATCTGGACGGCGCCCTTGACTTGCTCAAGGACGCTGAGCGCCTGTACGTGAGTGACTTCTTTCCGAACGTCCGGCCCGTCCCGGCGATGAAGGCCCGCGTCTGGATCGCCCAGGGCCGGTCAGATGACGCCCTCGCCTGGGCCCGCGACGAGGGACTGTCCGCCGACGATGACCTCAGTTACGTGCGCGAGTTCGAGCACCTGACCCTGGCCAGGGCGCTCGTGGCGCGGTACGGGGAGAAGCGCGCGGATCCATCACTTCGTGCGGCGACCCGGTTCCTGGAACGGCTCCAGACGGCGGCGGAAGCGGGCGGCCGGGCCGGCAGCGTGATCGAGATCCTGATCCTTCGAGCGCTGGCCCACCAGGCGACGGGCGAGATCCCGGCCGCGCTCGCGGCACTGGACCATGCGATCATCCTGGCCGAGACGGAAGGTTATGTCCGGGTCTTCGCGGACGAGGGCCGGGCGATGACGTCCCTGCTACGGGCGAGCGGCAAACAGGGCCCAGGACGGGACTACGTCCGCCGGCTCCAGGCAGCTAGCCGGGGGACCGGGGACAGCCCGGCCCGGACCGCCCTGATCGATCCGCTCAGCGAACGCGAACTCGACGTGCTGCGGCTGCTGGCATCCGACCTGGATGGCCCGGCCATCGCCCGCCAGCTCATGGTGTCTGTCAACACCATGCGAACGCACACCAAGAACATCTACGCCAAGCTCGCCGTGACCAGTCGCCGGGCCGCGGTCCGCCGGGCCGCCGAACTCGGCCTGCTGCCGGGAACCCGCGGTCCGCGAGCCGGAGCCTGAGCCCGCAGCTGCCGCCCCGGCTGGCCGGGACCGCCCTCGGGTGAAGTCACCAGTCCGGTCACCAGGTGTGGTGATGCGTGCTCACCACATCCGCTCGTAGCTTCCGGTCATGAGCGACACATCGAAGGGCCGTTATCACGGACCCGGATGGTACGAGATCCGGCTGATGGGGCACCTCGACGCCCGCTGGGCCGCCTGGTTCGACGGGCTGGCCATGACCCGGGGCAGCGACGGCACGACCAGCCTGCACGGGCCGGTGGCCGACCAGGCCGCACTGCACGGCCTGCTCCAGAAAGCGCGGGACCTGGGTCTGCCCCTGATCTCGGTCAACCGCTCCCAGTCCAGCCAGCCCCGGCCGCCCGCGGCCGAGGACCACTAGCCAGGAACGACACGAGAAGGAGAACGCCATGACCACCACGACGCGAACCCCGGCGGCCCGCCCGCAGGCGACGAGAGTCCCGATGGACTCGACCAGGAAGACCGCGCTGATCGCGGGCATCTTCTACGTGATCACCTTCATCTCGATCCCCACCCTCGCTCTCTACCGGCCCGCCCTGAACCACCCGCACTGGATTCTCGGCTCCGGTGGCCATACGGCCGTGCTCACCGGCGGCCTTCTCGAGCTGATCGTTGCCCTGGCCGGAATCGGCACCGCCGTCACGCTGTACCCGGTCCTCAGGCGGCAGAACGAAGGTCTCGCCCTCGGCTTCGTCACCTCACGCCTCCTGGAGGGCGCCATGATCTTCGGCGGTGTCGCCAGCCTGCTGTCGCTGGTGACCATGCGGCACGCGGCCGGCCCGGCGAGCGCGGCCGCGCTGGTGACCACCGCCGCCTCCCATGCCGCGGTCTACAACTGGGCGTTCCTGCTTGGACAGAGCACCATGCCGGCTATCAACGCCGTGCTCCTTGGCACGCTGCTGTACCGGTCCCGGCTCGTTCCCCGCGCCCTGCCGACGCTCGGGCTGATCGGCGCACCCTTGCTGATCACCGCCGACATCGCCACGATGTTCGGAGCCATCGGACAGCATTCATCATGGGCCCTGGTCGGCGCGCTCCCGGTCGCGGCGTGGGAGTTCTCACTCGGCGTCTGGCTGATCGTCAAGGGCTTCACGGCCAGCCCGGTCACAACTGCGATGGCGGCCGAATCCGGCAGCTTGCCGGCCCGCAGCGTCGTCGCCGTCTAGCCGCTACGGCAACCCGGCCGGGCCCCGTCCCAGGGCGCGGCCGGGTCTGACGTGCGCCGGTGCCCCGGCGCACATTCAGCGGACGCGACGCACGGGAACGATAGCGCCGGCTCCGAGAATCGCGCAGAACCCGGCCACGACGTACAGCGTCCCGTAGCTGCCGCCGCCGATCGCCAGGATGGCCGGCGCGATCGCTGGCGCGATCGAGAAAGGCAGAGCTCCGGCGATGTTGAACACGCCGAGATCCTTGGCGGCGTTGCGCTGGTCCTGCAGCACATCGACGACCAGGGCCAGGTCGACGGCCACGTACACGCCGAACCCGAGACCGCCGATGGCCATGCCGACGAGAAAACCGTCGAAATCGGTGGCGACGGCCACCGCGAACAAAGCCACACCGTACAGAACCGACGCGGTCAGCACGAAGATCTTCCGGCGGCCGGCCCAGTCAGAGGCTTTCCCGCCGAGTACGGAGGCGGCGATGATGACGGCCGACTGGACCAGCGTGCCCAGGAATATCTGCTGCGGTACCTCGGCCCGTGCCGTGCCGATCTTGTCCAGCAGGTAGAACGCCTGGTAAGTGACTAGGAAGGCGTAAGCCAGGACGAACATAAAGCGGCTCGCAAAAGCCCAGGCGAAATCCGGGTTCTTCCGCGGGTTCACGTAGAAGGTGGCCGCGAATTCCCGCACCGACCACACCGGTTTCTCGGCGTCGGCCAGCCGGCGATCATCCAGGCTGACCGCGAACAGGAGAATGCAGAATCCGCCGATCGCGCACGGGACCAGGAATTCGGCGACCAGGTTGCCGGTGAAGAGCCTGACCACGAACGTGCCGCACACCGAGGCGACGGGCAGGCAGACACCCAGAATCCCGGAGATCAGGCCCCGCTGGACGGCTGGGACCTGGTCCGGCAGGACCGCTACCATGGCCGCGAGCAGGGCGTTGAAGAACACCTGGGCCATGCACCAGCCGGCCAGGACAACCGGGATGCTGGGTGCCAGCGCGATGATGAGAATCCCGAGTGATCCGCCGGCCAGGCCGATGACCATCCATGGCCGCCGCATTCCCAGCCGCGATCCGGTGCGATCGCTCATTCTGCCGAAGAACGGATTAGCGAACATGGAGAGCAGAGCGCCGGTCCCGGCGACGAGAGCCAGGTTGTCGGGTGCCCGGTCGATCCCGACGAGTGAATTGACCTTCAGCGCCAAGGTGACCAGCAGTGGCGCGATAAACAGCAGGCTCGTGCTCATGAAGGCCAGCGTGTACAGGGAAATAAAACCCCAGCCGGCCATTGGGGCGCCCAGGGGCCGCGGCTCCAGCGCACTGTCAACCGGAGCCCGGGGCCTCACACGTACACGTCTTGCTGGCGGAGGCAGGCTGGTGCGAGCAAGGCCGAAATCCTCATCGGATTTCCCATGCTAGGGCACCACGCCCGAAGGCGGCTGTAGACGGCCGGCCCGCAGCGCCGAAATACTGGGAGCGCTTCCCTCTCTACGTGCGATGGCAGGTGAACCGTGATCCTCCAGAGGATGCTGAGGTCCGGACTCCCATTTGGTGGCGGCCTTGAACTGCTGGTCGCCGGCGGCGCGGCCTATCTTGCCTGGGAGCATGATCAGGGCAGGCATACCCAGGCCAGCCTGGTCTGCCCGATTTGCTGGCTGAACAAGATCGCCCCGGCTAGCCAGCCAGCGGCCCAGCCGACACCGGAGCACACTCCTGACGCGCCGGAGTAACGGCGGGATGAGCGAACGCGTACCGGCGACCAACTTCAGCGCGTTGCGCTACGCCCTACGGAACCTCAGTCTTGAGCTCTCGGCAGGACGTCGTGCGGTGAATCATCTGTGCCTCAGGGGATCGGATCCGCTGCAAGGATGACCGCCGTGCGCCGTTACGAGACGAGTATGTCCGACAGCAATCGCTGGGACGGTTTCGAGCTCCGCCCCGGCGACATCATCATCAGCACCCCGCCTAAGTGCGGGACGACGTGGACGCAGATGATCTGCGCCCTGCTCATACTGCAGGAACCGGAGCTTCCGCTCCCGTTGGACACGCTCTCGCCGTGGATCGACATGGTGACTCGCGCCCGCACAGACGTATTCGCGGCCCTGGAAGCCCAGACGCACCGCCGGTTCATCAAGACCCACACGCCGCTCGACGGGATACCCAACGATCCGACGGTCACGTACATCTGTGTCGGGCGAGACCCGCGCGACGTGGGTCTGTCGATGGACCACCATATCGACAACACCGACATCAGCGCGTTCCTCAGCCAGCGCGAACGGGCGGCCGCGGTCGACGGTATAGAGCTCGGACCATTGCGGCCACCGCGACCGCGCCACGACGGCGAGCGGGACCGCTTCTGGCAGTGGGTCGACGACGAGACGCCGTCGACGCAGGCCGGGTCGTCGCTGCGGCGCACTGTAGAGCACCTGCAGACGTTCCGGGACGCCGCCGACGATCTCGACGTCGTGTTTCTGCACTACGACGACCTGAAGGCCGACCTGGAGGGGCAGATGCGGCAGATGGCCGCGCGCCTGCGCATCGACGTCGACGAGCACCGATGGCCCCGCCTGGTCGAGGCGGCGACGTTCGAGTCGATGCGCAGCAGGGCCGGAACGACCGTACCCGGCGGCGGTCCGGAGCACTGGATCGATCCCGCCGCGTTCTTCAGCCGCGGCACGAGCGGCCAGTGGCGCGACCTCCTCGACGACGTCGATCTCGCCCGGTACGCCACGCGCGTGCGGGCGCTCGCGTCCGGCAACCTCGTGCAGTGGGTGCATCGCGAGCCGATCGACTGAGATCCTCGTCCGGCGGAATACCCGCACTACCCAAAGCTGATCGTCAGCGCCGGGCCGCCGCCTATAACTGCCGATCCGCGCTCGGGACCAACATCAGCGGTCTGCCCCTAACCGACGCCGGATTCGGCGTTCGGTGCGGTGACGGCAGGGGTCCGCTCGGTCCGTCTGCTATCTCTGGGAGGCAGTATTCGCGTTCGTGGCCTAGATGTCAGGTACGCGACTCGGTGGCGGGGCCGAGACGGGCGGCGATGGCGCTGACGTGATCGAGGCGGCCGTCGGCTACGGCCATCACGAGTTCGTAGGCTTCGTCGTTGGTGAGCGTCAGGCGGCGGCCGTTGAGCCCGTAGAAGGCGATGATCCCGGATAGTGCGAGCCGTTTGTTCCCGTCGACGAGCGTGTGGTTGCGGGCGAGGGAGTGCAGCAGCGCGGCTGCTTTGGCATCCAGGTCCGGGTAGGCGTCGGAGCCGAAGGCGGTGGCGGCCGGGCGGACGGCTGCGGCTTCGAGCAGGCCGATGTCACGGATCTTCGGCTCGAAGCCGAGTGCCCGCTCAGCAATGCGGAGGAGTTCGGGCACGGTCAGGTAGATCACTGACCGAGCCGCTCCAGTGCTTCGGCATACCGAGGCAGTTCGTCCTCGAGCACCTGGTCCAAGAGTTCGGACCGGCTGTGGGCTTCGACGTACTCGCGGATCGCTTGCCGGGCAACCTCTTGCATCGGACGGCCCTCGTGCTCGGCCCGGCGCCGCAGGGCCCTGGATTCGGCGTCGGTTAGCCGCAAGGTCATCGCCATGACCTTATGGTATCAGCCGTGATACCATGTGTACGGCCGAGGGCGCGGACCTGCTCGGCCGCGAACTGTTGCTACGTCGGCTCGACACTACGGTGCATCGATCAAGGGACGCGCGCAGCCGAAGGTGATTTGCCGAACTCCGGGTCGAATGGCTGTCGGTCTGACGGGCATACAGTTCCCTTCGCTGGGCTGATGAGCCGCACGAGGTACGCACTGGTCGCGTGCTCGACGCACTGGCTGGGGTCCGCTTCGCTGGTGTGGCCATAGCCCTGGTGCGTAAGCAGGACCGCGTTGCCGAGCAGGACTGTCTATGCAGGTGATCGCCGTCTGCGAGTCGCCGCCTGCAGATCGGGTGCCGACGAGCACCGCGCGGGCCTGGGTGGCGAGCGCCGAACCGTCTCCGTTCACTGCCTGTTCGAGATCTTCTGCCAGCCGCGGCCACGCTGCGGGGCTGGTCAGCTCGGCGAACAAGGCGGCCGAGAGGTCGCCGTAGCTCAATGCCCCTGGTGGCGATGCGTGAGGCGCTGGGATCGGCGCGCGCCGCAGCCGTGCCAGTAGCCTTGCCACGCGCGGGGCTATGGCGCCTCGGCCGGCGAGCTTACAGCGGGACGGTCCGGCGCGCTGACAGGCCGACTCGAACACGAGCAGCCCGCGATCCATAGCGGCGACCGTGTTCGAGAACCGCGCCTCGGCGCCCCTGATCACGACTCTTGGGTCAACCACGCCGTCGAGGACCATCGCACGGACCCGGCGGGGAAACATGTTGGCGTAGGTCTCGCCGAGAAACGTGCCGTACGACAGGGCCCAGTAGGTGAGCTGCCGGTCGCCCACCAGCCGGCGCAGATAGTCAAGATCCCGGGCATCGTTGGTGGTCGAGACGTGGGCCAACACGTGTCCGCTAAGCGCCCCGCAGCGCCGCGCGTACGTAACCATCTTGGGGACATACGCGAGCGACTGCGCCCGCGTGGCCGGGATCGACAGCCCATCCCAGAACCTCTCCCGGCTTCGCTGACCCGGGAAGCACCGCACCATTGGCTGAGCGCCAGCGCCGCCTCGCAGAGCCCAGCCGACCACGTCGAACCGCCCCTGTCCGAGCGCGTCGAACCGCCCGGCCTCACTCCGCACCAGCTGCACGCTCCCCGACGCACCCCCCCCGTTGACGAACATCGACCCGATCCGCCGGCCGGGTCGGCTGGCGAGGTGGCGGATTACGTCAATGCTCATCTTCGGTCCAGCCGGGCGCGCCCAGTCCAACGGGACCTGCACCTGCGCGCAGTCCAGCCGCACGCCACAACTGGTCCAGCGGATCGACGACGCCAGGCCGGCTCGCGGCAGTCTCGACGCCGACGCGCCGGCGGCTGGAGCAACCACGCCGGCTGCACCCAGCCCGAGCGCACACCAGGTCACAACCGCCAGATACGCCGAGCCCCGGTGCGGGCGGACGCAACCCACTTGCCCGCCGACGCCGCCGTCCGAACCCACGTGGCGGCGGATCGGGTTCCCCTCCCGCTTGCCGCTCGCATGCGCCGCCGCGAGTCGACGGCTCAGGCGACCAGCAGGCGGAGGCCGAAGTCTGCCGCGTCGAGGCCGGTGATGTCGCGGTTGCGCCCGGCCCACCTGCCGGAGGCGAGGTCGTCGCGGAGGCTGCGCACCGCCCGATCCTCGGCTTGCGGCCCGACCGTTGTCCAGATCGACTGTCCGCGCCGCACCTCTTCCTGAAGGTAGGCCTCAGGCCGGCGCCAGTGGGCCTCGAAGAACCCGTCCGTGCAGTCCCAGGGGATGGGCACCGGCTCGGTACGGCCTCCGATCGAGCTGGCGAGCTGGCTCAGGGGACGGCGCCCGGTGAGCACGCCCGCGGCCTCGGGCAGGTAGTCACGCGTCAGCCAGAACCGGCGCAGCCACCCGGCCTGAGTGCCGACGAACGTGAACACCACCACGCGGCGGGCCACCCGCTGCATCTCGCGCAGGCCTGCGATCGGGTCTGGCCAGTGATGGACGGTGCACACGGCCATCGCGGCGTCAAAGGACTGATCGTCAAAGGGAAGGCTGTCTGCCGTGGCGGCCACGCACGGCGCTGCGTCCGCCGGGCGCTGAGACCGCATCAGCGCCGACGGCTCGACTGCGGTCACGTCGCGGTCAGGCGGCTCGTATGAGCCAGTGCCGGCCCCGACATTGACCACCGTTTGCGCGTCGCCGAGCGCGGCCCAGATCCGGGCGGCGATCCGGGCGTCGGTGCGGCGCGTGACGGTATAGGTAGCCCCGATGGTGTCATACAGCTGCGCGCCGGACATGTTTCCGCCTCCCGCGTCTGCCATCGCGCGCCCGAGGTAGACGGCGCGAAGATATATCGAATCGATACATCGGCACGATATACACAATCCGTGTAGTATCGCAACAGGAAGCGAAAAGCGACGGTAGGGTCCGCTCAGTTCTTGCCCTCGGGCGGGCACTGGTCAGGGCATCAGGGCATCAGGGCAGCTGGTGCTGGGGCGCTGCTCGTGGCGTGTTGCGGCGCAGGGCGAGTGCGATGATGAACGGCAGTGTCGTCTGCGCTGCCGTCGTGACACGTTCGGCCAGGCCAAGCATGGCGCCGCCCTGGGTCTCGATGATGAGCCAGCCGAGCAACGCCACCAGCACTGCGGTGCCCGCCGCGGCACCGCGGGAGCTGAGCAGCAGCGACCGTGTCGGGGAGCTGGTGGCGGCCAACGCTGGCCACAGCGTGATTGCGGCCGCTCCCAGCACGGTCCAGGCCAGGTGTTCATGCGAGGTCCCGTGGACAGGTTCTGGTGATGCGGCAATGCCGATGCTGGCCAGGCCCGCGATCACCAGCGTGATCCGCGCGCGGGCCGGGATACCGGTCAGGCCGGCCGCCGTGACGAGGTGGCATCCGCCGACCAGCAGCAATCCCGTGGTCATGAGCCACCGGTCGGCGCCGGCCTGCCCGGCCAGCACGCTGACCGTCTGGCGGACCGGGCTGTAGGAGCCCGGCTGCAGGGCGCCAGCGATGGCCCAGCTACCGACGAGAAGGACCGGCGCCAGCCCGGCCGACACAACCGCCCACGGACGTACCTGCCGTCCTGAGGCTGCCGTCCGCGAGCTCGCCGGCTTGCCCGTCATCGGCTCGGAGGATCTTGCGCGGCGGCGGTATGCCGGCATGCCCGGTTGCCGGGTTCTCGACGTGGTCATCAGATCGGATCCGGCGTTGTGCCGCCTATCCGCCTTCACACCCAGGGTTCGGTGGTGCCGGGCGGCAGCACGGTGTCGCGAATGCTGCGGATGATGTCCTCGAGCTGTGAGGTCGCGTCGTGAATGGCGCCGGCGGCCGGGCCGGGAGCCTGGCCAGCGGCGGACTGCAGCGTGAGTCCGGCTCTGAACAACCCGGTGATGATCGTGTCGAGCAGGTCGCGATGACGGAATGCCTGGTCGGCCGCGGCCATGGCGGTGGCGCGGCCGGCGACCTCTTCGAGTTGCCGGGCGCTGGTGAGGTCGCGGACCACGGCCACAGTGAACTGGCCGGTGCGGGTGGCCAGCGGGCTCAGACTGATCTCGGCCGGGAACGTGGTCCCGTTCTTGCGCAGCCCGGCCAGCAGGGCGCCCGTGCCCATGGGGCGGGCAGCGGGAGCGCGCGTATAGCCGGCCCGGTGCCTACGATGGGCGGCTTGCAGGTGCGAAGGGACCAGCCGCTCGATGCTGGCGCCCGTCAGCTCGCCGCGCGCGTACCCGAATATATCCTCCAGCCGGTGATTGGCCAGCGTGATCGCCCCCTGGCCGTCGGCCAGCGCCACGCCGTCATGAAATGACTCGACCATCGCCCAGATCACGGCGGGCGTTATCACCGTCTCCGATGCGTCGCGCCGGTCTGCCGGACGGCGAGCCTGTCTGCCGTCGGCCGCGGCGGGGCTGCCGACCACGGTGAGCGGCGTCCGGGCTGCAGGTGGCGTCACGTCCATAGCCGGACCGTCAGCCAGATCCTGGGCCGGGCCGCCAGGCGCGTGAGGACATCCCGGAACTTGCGGACATCAAGCGAGTCCAGGGCGCGGACGACCAGCCAGAACCGGAGCATACCGGCGCGGCTGTCTCGTGCGGAGAGCGCACGATAATCGGAGAAGTGGATGCGCGCTGGGTCTGGACGCGCAGAAGAAGACATTGGGCCTCCCGCGGCCGCCGGATACCGGCCGGGCGCGCTGCTGGCCCACTCCGCATAGTAACTCTGCCGGCCGTCGGCCGGCTACCCTGGCCGCATGTAGCTGTGCCTCCTGGCACGGCGAGCCAGCGTTTTCAGCCATGGCGCGGGTTCCGGCCGCGGTCTCGCGGCCCTGCAGCACCCCGCCAGGGATGCCCGCTATGCGACCCGCGCAGATGTCGGCCTTACGGCGTTCCGTGCGGGTGCGTGCAAGCGCCCGGAGCCCGCCATCACCGTGCCGCTGGAACCGCAGGCCGCATTTGCCGAACTCGGCCGGATCAAGCTAGGTGACCATGACCTGGCAGCTGTCCTGAGCCGGGTCGCCGAGGTCGCCCGGCAGACCCTTCCCGGCGCCGCCGACGTGTCGGTCACCATCCTCGATGCTGACCGCGCGGCAACCGCCGCCTTCACCGGCCAGCGGGCCCTGGACCTGGACGAGACCCAGTACAAGCACGGCCACGGCCCTTGCCTGGAAGTCGCCCAGTCATCGGGCACCATCTTGATATCCGACATGGCCGCCGAGACCCGCTGGCCCGAGTTCGCCCGCCGCGCCGTCACTGCCGGGATCCGCTCATCAGTGTCGGTGGCCTTGCCGCTGCAAGAAGCCGTCCTCGGCGCGCTCAACGTCTACGGCACGGAGCTGGCCTCTTTCGATCCAGACACGATCGAGCTGGCCCGCACCTTCGCGGGTTACGCCGCCGTCGCCATCGCCAATGTTCACCTGTACCAGGCCACCGCGACACTCGCCGAGAACATGCGGCGCGCCATGGAAACCCGCGCCGTCATCGAGCAGGCCAAGGGCATCATCATTGCCCAGCAGCACTGCACCCCCGAGCACGCCTTCGAGTTGCTCACCCGGCTATCCCAGACCAACCACCGCAAGCTCCGTGATTGCGCCACCGACATCGTGGCCGCTGCGGCCACGAACAGCTGACCCATTACGAACCGCAATCAGGCTCGCACTGAGAACTCCCCCTCCCGATGAGTGCCGCTGTAGCCTGCCTTCATGAGCACCCGCGAGGATTACCCAGCCGGGGTGCCGTGCTGGGTCGACACGAACCAGCCCGATCCCGGCGACGCTGCCCGGTTTTACTCCGGGCTCTTCGGCTGGGAGACCGAGGACGTGATGCCTCCCGGCGCTGGGTCTCACTACTACATGGCCCGCATCGGGGGCCGGGACGCGGCCGCGATCTCTTCGCAGCCCGACGGTGCACCACCGCAGGCAGTGTGGAACACCTACATCCGTGTCGAGTCCGCCGACGACGCCGCGGAACGGGTGCGCGCAGCGGGCGGGCAGGTGCTCTCCGAGCCGTTCGACGTGTTTGACGCGGGGCGGATGGGCCTGTTCGCCGATCCAGAAGGCGCGGTCTTCTGCGTGTGGCAGCCCGGGTCGCACCGCGGTTCGGCGGCCGTCAACGAGCATGGCGCGGTGAACTTCAACAACCTGCACACCGACGACGTCGAGGCGGCCCGGGCCTTCTATGGCGCCGTGTTCGGCTGGACGACGATCGACGCCGGCTCGCCTATGTGGGCCCTGCCGGGCTACGGCGATCATCTCGAAGAACTCAACCCGGGCCTGCGCGCGGGGATGAAGCAGATGGGCGCACCCGACGGTTTCGAAGACGTCGTAGCGACGATCTTGCCCCGCGAGGGCGGCCCGGCGCGCTGGAGCGTGACCTTCGCCGTCGACGACGTGGACGCGATAGCTGCGCGAGCACGCGAACTGGGCGGCTCCGTCCTCGCCGAGCCGCAGAATGCGCCATGGGTGCGATTCGCTGTCCTCGCCGACCCGGCTGGCGCGTCCTTCACCGCCAGCCAGTTCGTGGCGGAGAACCGCTAAAGGAATGCGTCAAGGTCGGCTCGGCTGGGTGCCTCGGCCGGCCCCGGCCGGGTAACGGAGAGCGCGGCCGCGGCATTGGCGCGCCTTACCGCATCGAGGAGCGGCAGGCCTGCCGCCATGGCCGCGATGAAGACGCCGGTGTGCGTATCGCCAGCCCCGGTTGTGTCAATCGCGTGCACGCAAAATCCCGGCACCAGGCGAACAGGCTGGCCGGGCTGCCCGACCAGGCAGCCGGCCGGGCCTCGTCGCAGTAGCACGCCGCCTGGGCCGGCCGGCTGACGGGTACCCGCCAGGCTGGCGAGCAGGGCTGTCAGCGCGCGGATGGCCAGGCCAGGTTCATGCTCACCGGTGAGCAGTGTGGCCTCGCGCTCGTTACAGGTCAGCCAGGTTGTGCGGGCGAGCACCTGGCGCAGCGCAGGTTCGGGAAGCAGGCCGGCCAGCGGCCCTGGGTCGAAGATCACTGCCTGCTCCCGGCGACGTGCGCCGAGCCAGCCGGTCAGCGCTTCGCAGTTCGGCCCGTGGGCGAGGCTGTAGCCGGACAGGCCGATGAAGTCACCGCGGCCGGGCTCCAGATCGGCCAGGTCGTCCGCACTGAGCGTGGCCTCTGCTCCCCGGCTGGAGATGAACGTGCGCTCACCGTCCGGCTCGACCAGCGTGACGACGAAGCCGGTGTCGAGGCTGGGCCGAGGCGGCCGCAGAATTTCGATGCCCTCGGCCGCCAGCGCGGCCCCGGCGATCTCGGCGAACGGTCCCGTCCCGTGCGCACCCGCATAGCTGACGAGCAGGCCTTGCCTGGCCGCTGCGGCCATGACGTTGAAGCCGCCGCCGGTCAGGGCGCGCGTCCGGTTCGCGAACATGTCGCCGCCGCGATCGGGCAGCCCTGGCACGTCGAGAACGAGGTCGACGACGACGTTGCCGACGTACAGCAGCCGGCGCCGCCCGATCCCCTGACCGGTCCCGCTCACGGTGATGCGGGCGGTCCGCCGCCGTGCCCGCCGGAGTCACCACGCTCCCGTACCGCCAGCAAGCCGGCCGCCAAGCCGGGCAGATCGATGTCGTTGACCTCGGAGACCAGGCGGCGCGCGGCGGCCGGGAAGGCGTCTTCGCCGAGGCAGGCCCCGAGGATCGCACCAGTCATCGCGGCGATTGTGTCGCAGTCACCGCCGACGCTGGCCGCGAGCCGGCAGCCGGTCCACGCATCGTCTGGGCAGGCGGCCGCGATGGCGAATGCCGCCGGCACCGACTCCTGGCTGGCCAGGCTCGTGCCGACCAGCCGGTAGACCAGGTCGAGAACGCGGTCCGCCGCCTCGCCGTTCCCCAGGCTGAGCGTCGAGCCGGCCAGACCGGCCAGACCGCCGTCCGCTGCGCTAGCGGTCAGGCTGGCGGCCCACCGGATCCGTTCGCCGACATCGGCGGCGGCGACCCAGTACCCGAGGCCTGCCGCCACTGCGGCCGTCGACGCTCCCGCCGAGAGGGCCTCGGACACGGTCGCACCGCCCACTCCCGCGGCGACCGCCGCCGCGACGGCGGCCGCTCCGGCCAGCGCGACGCCAGTGTGATGAGTGACCATGGACGCGGCCACCACCCGGGAGATCAGCAGGTCCTGACTGTCCGCGGGGGTGGCCACGCCGATCGGCGCGATCCGCATCGCCGCGCCGTTGGTAGTTCCTGTGCTGCCCGTCCTGGACACGTCCTCGCCGGCCAAGATCGCGTCGAGCGCCCGCCTGGTCGACGGGCCGATCAGGGCGAGCCAGCCACGTGCGCGCATGGACTGTTCCCAGTCCAGCAGCGCCGTTGCGATGGCCTGCGGCTCCAGCACGCCGTGGTTCTCGACGAGCAGCCGGCCGAGCATGACGGCCTGCTCGGTGTCGTCGGTAACCGTCCCGGCCGGCAGACCGGGGGCCACGGGCTGGTCGGCCGGACCGGCGTGGAAGCCGTCGACTACGGTCCCGTAACGCCTGACGATCTCAGCTCTGGGCAACGACTCGGTCGGCATCCCCAGCGCGTCGCCGATCGCCAGCCCGAACAGGGCGCCCCGGGCCCGGACCGCCATCCCGCCCGCTATCTCGCCCGCGGTCACGCTCCGGCCGGCTCCGTTGCCTCGGCGAGGGCTTGATCAAGGCTGATCACCTCGACGAGCGGGGCGTAGAGCCGCATGATGTCCAGCGCCTTGGCGTGACTGTCGTCATCGATCCCAGCGCATGCCTGACCGGCCACCTTGACCTGCACGCCGGCGTCGGCGGCGGCGAGCGCGGTGGACAGCACGCAGCAGTCGGTGGATACGCCGGCCAGCACCATGGCGCCGCCGTGCAAGCGGGCGGCCAGGTCGGGTCCCCACTTGCCGAAGGTCGTCGCGTCGACCGCCGCATCCTGATGCTCGGCGAACTCAGGCACCAGGTCCCAGATCGCGGACTCGGGTGGCTGAAGAGCGAACGGCCACAGCTCGTAGTACCGACGCCACGCGCCTTCAGGGACCGCCGGTGCGACAAATCTCGTAAAGACCACCCTCGGCGCGTAGGCGGCGGCCAGGTCCCGGACCGGGCCGACGACCTCACCGAACCGGGGTGCGCGCCACTGGCTGTCCCGGTCAGCGAACACGTGCTGCATATCGATCACGACGAGCGTGCTCGCGGCCGGCGCGCCCGTCGCCTCCGGCCCGCCAGCCGGTGTCATACCGTCACTTGGCCGGCCGGCTGGATCGGCATGGCCTCCTGGGCGGCGACCGCGGACCGGCGCGCGAGCCAGGTCACCACGAATCCGAGTGCGAGGGCGACCAGCACGCCGAGGTTGGCGTAGGCCCAGGACCCCGACTTGCCGCCGAGGCCGACCGGGCCGAGCAGGTAGCCCTGCCAGCTCAGCCAGGATGCGTACGTATTGGTCACCATGCCCCAGCCGATGACCGTAGCGCCGAGCACGGTGATCACGGGCACCCAGTTGACGTTGCCGTACCGGCCTGCCGGTTCGTACAGGTCGGCTTCGGCGTAGTCGCGCCTGCGCAGCAGGATGTCGGCCAGGATCACCCCGCACCAGGCGGCGATCGGCACGCCCAGCGTGATCAGGAAGCCCTCGAACGGCCCGACGAAGTTCTGCGCGAAGAACACCACGTAGATCGCGCCGACCGTCATGACTGTGCCGTCGATCAGCGCGGTCACGAACCGGGGTACGGCCACTCCGAGGGAGAGCAGGGCCAGGCCTGAGGAGTAGATGTCGAGCACGGTGCCGCCAACCAGGCCGAGGATGGCGACGATCGCGAACGGGATCAGGTACCAGGTCGGCAACAGGGAGGCCAGGGCCCCGATCGGGTCGGCGCCGATAGCGCTGCTGAGTTTGCTCGACGAGCCGGCCAGCAGCAGGCCGAAGAAGAGCAGCACGATCGGCGCGAGCGACGAGCCGAAGGTGGTCCAGCCGATCACGCCACGGCTCGAGGAGACGCGGGGCAGGTACCTGGAGTAGTCGGCCGCGGCGTTCACCCAGCCCAGGCCGAACCCGGTCATCATGAACACCAGCGCGCCGATCATCTGCTGCGGCGATCCGGCGTGCAGTGCCGTCACCGCGTGCCAGTGAATGTGGTTGGCCGACAGCGCGATAAAGCCGATCGTCAGCACGCCCGTGATGATCGTGATCCAGGTCTGCACGCGCATGATCAGGTCAAATCCCATTACCCCGCTGAAGATGGTCAGGGCGACGACGACGACCAGGGCCACGACCTTCACCAGCGTCCCGCTGCCGGTGAGCCAGCCCAGCCTGGTGAACACCGCGGCCAGCGCCCCGGTCGCCAAGACGACCAGCACCGTCTCCCAGCCCACGGTGAGCAGCCAGGAGATCACGGCGGAGAGCTTGTTGCCGTTGACACCGAACGCGGCCCTGGACAGCACCATGGTCGGTGCCGACCCGTGCTTGCCCGCGACCGCGATGAACCCGCAGAACAGGAACGACACCACGATGCCGATCAGTCCGATGACCAGCGCCTGCCAGAACGAGACACTGAACCCCAGCAGGTAGCTGCCGTAGCCGAGCCCGAGCACCGACACGTTCGCGCCGAACCACGGCCAGAACAGATCGCGGGGCTTCCCCTTGCGTTCGCCGTCGCTGATCACGTTGAGGCCGTTGGCCTCGATCTGCAGCGGCCGCGACCCGGACCCGGCCGCGCTGCCGTCCCCAACCATCGTCATCGGGCTCTCCTCAAGCGCTCCCCGGCCCGTCACCCGACCGGCCAGAATTGGCTGAATGGTATACCAAATATCAACACCGGGAAAGAGTCACGCACCGCCGGTTAACGCCAGAAACTACGTGGCGGCCCGACCGGAGTCCGTGATGCCGGTCACCGATGCCGACAGCGACCGCGGGTCGCGTCGTCGCCATGACCCTCGCTCGGCCGCGGCCAGAAAGCGGTCGACGATTGCGTTGAAGGTGCCAGGCTCTTCCAGGTTCGCCGTGTGCCCGGTGCGGGGGAGCACCGCCAGCCCGGCCGCCGGGATCGTCCGCTTCAGCATCAGCGCTGGCTCGAGGCAGCCCTCGTCTTCGTCCCCGGCCACGATCAGCACCGGCACGGAGATCGCAGCCAGTTCCGTGCGCAGCTGGTAGAGCGAGGGCCGCACCGCCTGCACGCCGCGCATGGTCAGAGCCGAGCCGACGGAGGAGTGCCCGGCCAGCGCGGCGCTGAACTCCGCCCAGCCGCGCGGGTTCTTGTTCTGGAACTGCACCCTGGCCGGCCCGAGCGCGTAGCGGGGCGCGACGCCGGACGCGCCCTCGCTTTCGAACGCCACCGCGATCGCCTCGGATTCCGCGCGGAACGACTCCTGCCGGTCCGGCTGGGCGCCGTAGCCCACGCCCGCGATCGC
Organism: Streptosporangiaceae bacterium; assembly: GCA_036391235.1. Taxonomy (GTDB): domain Bacteria; phylum Actinomycetota; class Actinomycetes; order Streptosporangiales; family Streptosporangiaceae; genus Chersky-822. The sequence goes on along the minus strand of DASWAH010000177.1, from coordinate 1,174 downwards.
GCAGGACAGGACGCGATCTGGATGCTGCAAGGTCAGGTGCAGGGCCGCGAATCCGCCCATCGACAGGCCCACGAGGTGGGCCCGGTCGATGTCCAGGCCGTCGAGCACCGCCACGGCGTCGTCCACGGCGCGCTGCTGGGAGTACATCTCTGTCCGGCCAGGCACGTCAGAGGGCGGGTAACCACGGGCGGCATAGGTGATGCAGCGATAGCTCGCGGAGAAGCACCGCACCTGGGGCTCCCAGCTGCGGTGGTCGCCGGCGAACTCGTGCAGGAAGAGCACCGGCGTGCCGCTGCCGGTCTGCTCCGCATGCAGGTGCACGCCATCGTCGGTGCGGATCAACCCCATGTACGCCTCCGCCGTGGCCTCAGCCGGTCGTTTCCGTGTGGTCCCTGGCGTCCATGATGTGGTGATACGTGTGCCGTCCGGCCGCGGCGCCGTCGTGGGCACGAAGAGCCGCGAGGATCGCTTCGTGCTGGCGAGCCGACTCCGCGTGGGTGCGGAGCACCCTGGGCCCGCCATGCAGCGACGCCCACAGCAGCCGCATCAGCGACATCAGCAGCGGGCTGCGGGCGTACTCGTACAGGCTGAAGTGGAATTCGCGGTTGAGCTCGAGGTAAGCCGGATCGCTCTCGGCCAGCCGGCTCATGGCGGCGTTCATGGCAGTGAGCCGCTCGATGCCGGCTGAGTCGATCTTCTCGGCGGCCAGCGCCGCCCCCAGTGACTCCAGCGCGGCACGGATCTGGAAGTTCTCCTCGGAACGTCCGGTGTCCGGCTCGACCACGGTGAAGCCCCGGTGGGTGTCGCCGACGACCAGGCCCTCGGATTCCAGCCGTCGCATGGCCTCCCGGACCGGGGTCTGGCTGACGCCGAACCGGACGGCGAGATCGCGCTGCCGCAACTGTTCACCCGCGGCCAGGTCGCCCGTGATGATCAGCTCCCTGAGCAGCGCGGCGACCATGTCGGTCTTGCTGACGTACCCAGGCCGCGCCGCGCCGGCGGCCGCCGTCATCGAGCTGGAGTGCACGGCACAACCCCTTCCGCTAGCGCCTGCACACGCGGCGGGGTCAGCGGCAACTGCCGGATGCTCCCGGAAAGCCCGAGGGCATCGCGCACGGCACTGGCAATCACCGCGCCCGCCGCGGTCACACCGCCCTCGCCGGCCCCGCGGACA
>DASWAH010000176.1:0-27135 GCA_036391235.1 Streptosporangiaceae bacterium | reverse complement strand
GCAGGTCAGCCAGGCCGCCGGGTCGCTCTGGGCAGCGATGTCCTGCAGCAGCGCGGCCGTGCCGGTTAGTTCGACCGCGGGGCCGTGCGACCTGGCCGAGGCCGGCACGTCGAACTCCGGTGTGCGCGACGGCGGGGTCAGCGTCCTGGCCGGCTGCACGCTGTTGCCCAGGTACGCGGTCACCGGCACGACCAGCGTGACCGGCTGCCCCGGCCGGGCCGCGGCGACGGCGTGCGCGTTGTACTGCCGGAGCGCTCCGAGCACGGCCGGGGTCAGGTCGGCCAGGGTCGACAGCCCGGACGCGTCGCCGTAGCCGCCGTCGGCGAGCTGGTCGGCGAGCCCGTGGCCGCCGCAATCCTCCAGGGTGCCGGACGGGGTGATGTAGGCGTACCTGGACGACAGCAGGGCCGCGGTCGCGACCGAGATGCCCTTCTCGCAGGGCTGGCGGGCGAACAGGTCATAGGCGCCTGGCATGCCGCCGGTGCCCAGACCGCACGGAGCCAGCGGGGTGCCGGGCGGAACCGTCGCCGTGCGCGGCAGCACCACGCTCGAGATGATGGCCCGGCAGCCGGTGCTGACCGAGGTCGAGTTGAACAGCAGCGCCCACGGCAGCCAGCTGTGCCGCAGCGGGAACGGCTGGCGGAGGGCCGGATCCTGGTTCTGCCAGACCGCCTGCATCAGCGCGGCCCGGTCCGGGTAGCTCGTGCCGCCCGGCCGGCCGGCCGCCCACAGGTCGAGCCCGGTGTACCCGGCGATCGTGTCCCGCAGCATCCGCCCGTCGATCCCGGCGGCCAGCGCATCGGGGTCGGCCATCGTGGTCAGCGCGATGTGCGCGGCCCTGGCCGGGGCGTTGCCCGAGCCGGCCGCGGCGGCCAGCACGCTCACCCCGACGGCACCGCCGCTGACCGCGCTGACATCCAGGACGGCATGCCGCCCGCAGGGCGAGCTCGCGATCTGGCCGAGCACCTCCTCGGTCCACCAGGCCGCGCGGACGCCGCCGCCGGAGGCGGCCACCTGGACCAGGGGCGCGATCGCGATCGGGTGCCCGGCCGCACTCGTCCCGGCAGGCACCGCGCAGGCGATGGTCAGGGGGCTGGCCAGCCACCGGTTCAGCACGGCCGCGAACGGCGGCCGGGGCTGGCCGACGACCCCGGCCGCCGCGCTGACCTCGTGCAAGGCCGAGTTCCGGTCCGCGATCCCGCCGGCTACCGCGATCAGGGCGAGGATCGTCAGTACCGGGGTGACGTCCAGCCGGAGCGCCCGGAACAGCGAGAGCGGCTGGCGGGTCTGCACCAGGTACGCGAGCAGGCCGAGCAACACGCCGAGCGAGCCGATCGCGACTACCGCGGTCGCCAGCACGCCGAGCACGTGGGTTGCGGTCAGCGGGTCCAGCACCAGCCACGCATCGGTCAGCGCGAACACCGCTCCGATGACCCAGAGCAGCAACGGCGTGCCGGCCAGCGTCCGGTTCCGTTCGGCCCGCTCCCGCCGCGACTCGGGACGCTCGACCGGGGCCGGCAGCTTGGGCAGCGCGGGTACGTCGGGCGCTGCCGCCGCGGCGGCAGCGGCAGTGCCGGGCCGTCCGGGCCGCCAGCAGCAGATCAGCCAGCAGCCCATCGGCACGACAATCGCGCCGGCCAGGCCCGCGGCCACCGCGACCGGCCCGGCCAGGCCGCCGGTGACCAGGGCCGGAGCGGTGAACGACCGCACGATGCCCAGCGGCGTCACCGCGATCGCCGCGACCGCGAGCGTGCTGCCGGTGATCTCGGCCAGCCGCAGGATCTCGGCCACGTCGCGCGGCCGGGCCGGCCGGGCCGCCGGGCCAGGCCGGGCCGGCGTGGCCAGGCCCGGCCACCACGCGTCGATCGCGGCCGAGACGCCCGCGACAACCAGCAGGACGACTACGCAGGCGGCCACCCGGCCAGCCGAGACCCTGGCCGCGCCGGTCGCCCAGGCCGCGGCCGCGACCGCGGCCAGCGCCACCGCGGCCGCCGTCCATACTCCCTTGGCCGGCCAGTGCCGCGGGTCACGGGCCTCGGTGAACTTGGCGACGGTCCGCTTGGCCCGCATCTGGCCGAGCGACCACAGCATCAGGGCCAGCAGCACCTGGGCCAGGGCGGCCAGGGCGAGCTGCGGGAGGCCGAGGAACGAGCCCGTGTTGAGCCAGGCCCGCTGCACGTCCGGCATCTGCTCGAGCGTGCCGTTCACCGGCGGCCCGATCGCCATCAGGGCGAGCAGCCCGACGACGACGAGCGAGAACCGCTGGATCTGCAGGGCGTGCCCGATCCGGCGCACCTTGGCGTACCCGTCGCCGCGGCGCGGGATGTTCTCCGGCCCGGGCAGGCGGTTCCGGTAGAACTGATGGCTCGCGTGCAGCTGGAGCACGAGCCAGCCCAGCAGGGCCAGCACGGCCAGCCACTTGAGCGCGGTCGCGACGTGCAGCGGCCAGGCCATCGCCTGCGGAACGCCCAGGGATTTCCTGCTCGCGTGCGACCTGAGCAGGGTGATCGCGGCCAGGACGGCCTCGGCGGCATAGGCTGCGCAGACCGCGGCCAGCAAGGCCCGGCCCGGCGACCTGGCCGGCTGGCCCTTGAGCCAGGTGATCCCGAGCATCGCGACGGCCGCGATGAACAACGCGTCCGCGGCCAGGTACCAGCCCAGCCAGGACGCCAGCGCCGGAAAGGTCTTGGCCGCGGCATCCCAGGCCGCCAGCGCGGCGTGCGGCGGCGTGGTCAGGCTGGTGAGCTGGCCGAGCCCGGTGACCGCGGTAACCGGGTACTGGCCGGTCGGGGTGACCTCACCGACGATCGCGCTGATCTGGCCCTTGACGATCCAGGCGGCGGCCAGCAGGAGGAGCCAGGTGCCGGCCGCCCACCGGCTGCCGGTGGCCCGCTCCCAGGCCCAGGCCGGGGTGACTTTCCGGCTGCCGAAGAAATGGGCCATCGAACCGCTCCCGCCCGCCCCGTCCGTTGTCCTTATCTACGGCAACGAGCAGGCGGAAGGCAAGCACTTTCGCGACGGGGAGTTCCAGAAAATAATGCGGTCAGCCAGTGACGGCGGCCGACAGCCGTTCCGCGGCCGCGGCGAAGTCGGTGGCCATTTCGTAGATGACGTCGCGGACCGTGGTGGGCTTGTTCATCAGCCCGACGCCCTGACCGACCCAGTAGGTCGCGAGCTGCTGAGCCCCGGCGTTCCCTTGCTCGGCCAGCGCGTCGATGCGGCGCATCACCGGCTCGCTGAGCAGCGACTGCAGTGGCATCGGGAGCGCGCCAGGGCTGCCCTCCCCTTCCCAGGCGTCGGTCCAGTCCGACCGCAGCTGCCTGGACGGCTTGCCGGTACGGCTCCGCGACCTGACCGTGTCACGGGAGGTCGCGGTCAGCATCTTCTGCTTCGTGTAGGGCGCGGTCTCGGCCTCTTCCGTGGTCAGCCAGACCGAGCCGGTCCAGGCGCCGGCCGCGCCGAGGGCGATCGCCGCCGCCATCTGGCGGCCGGTCACGATCCCGCCCGCGGCCAGGACCGGCACCTCGCGGATCGGCTTGATCGCCTCGATCACCTCGGGTACCAGCACCATCGTGGTGACCTCGCCGCAGTGCCCGCCGGCCTCGGTCCCGGCCGCCACCAGGATGTCGACCCCGGCGTTGACCTGCTTGATCGCGTGCTCCCTGGCCCCGACCAGGGCAGCGATCGGCACTCCGGCCTGCCGGGCCCGCTCGATCATGAACGCTGGGGGCGTGCCCAGCGCGCTCGCGATCAGCTTGATCGGGTGCCGGAACGCCACGTCTAGCAGTTGCTCGCCGGCCTCGTCGCTGATCGACACCGAGGTCGGCAGCCGGGACGGGCCGCCCGGGCCGTCGGCCTCGATCCCGTGCGACTCCAGCAGCCGGGCGGTGAATTCGCGCTGGGGTGCGCCGATCATCGCGTGGATCGCGGCCGCGTCGAGGTTCTGGCCCTTGCCCGCGAATTTCTCGGGCACCAGGATGTCGGCGCCGTACGGACGGCCGCCGGTGTGATCGTCGATCCAGGCGAGCTCGTGCTCGAGCTGTTCTGGTGTGTGCATGGATGCCCCGAGCACGCCGAACCCGCCTGAGTTGGTGACCGCGGCCACCACGTCCCGGCAGTGGCTGAAAGCCAGCAGGGGCAGGTCGATGCCGAGCATGTCGCAGATCGCGGTCTTCATCGGTACTACCTCGTCCTTCGTCAGCTGGCCGGCGCGAGGTCCGGCACCGCGGGCCGCCTGGCCAGCTGCAGGCCGGCCATCGCGAAGGGTATGTAGACCAGGCCGAGCGGGTTGCCCAGGCCCAGCAGCTTCAGCCGCGCCGCGCGGACCGCCTCGCCGATCGACACGCCCTCGACCAGAAATTGTCGCAGGCACTCCTCGGCGAAGTCACAGGCGAGTTGCTCGAAGACCGTGATCTGGGTACCGATCACCCCCGATGCGCTCGCGGTGCTGACAAAGAAGTCGACGAACCGGATCGCCTCTTCCGGCTGCAGGCCGCTGGTCTCGCAGCCGTTGAGGAACACCAGCGGCCTGGACCGCGGCCAGGACACCCGCTCCTGGAACAGGGTGTTCGGGGTGATGGGGTAGACGGAGCTGGATTCCACCCGGATATACGGGATGGTCTTCTGACGCCCTCCGTGGCAGTAGAGGTAGACCACCTGCGGCTGGTTGTCCCGCATGAACCGCACGGTGCCCTCGCGCGTGTCGGCGTACTCCCAGCGGGCGGCCGGCGCGAGCTCCTGCAGTTTGTGCCAGTGCCGGCCGACCAGCTTGAAATCGCGGAAGACGCCGACTCCGATCTGCGGCTCGCCCGCGCAGTCCAGCCGGCCTGGCAGGTCCCGGGCGCCGCCCAGCGAGAACGGGACGCCCAGGTAATGCCGGAACCCCCAGAACCCGCTCGGGCAGATCACCGCCGGGTCGGCCCCCGGCCTGGCCTGCGGGCAGTTCCCGGCGAAGCACGCGACCTCGGCCATCGGCACCTTGCTGGCGAACGCCTCGGTGAACTCCCGGCAGAGCCTGAGATCGGGCGCGCCGTCGTCGAGGCGGTAGTCGTACAGCATCTCCACCGGGAACACCGAACTCGCCGATTCCTTCAGCGCCAGCTGCACGTAGCTCGGCGTGCGCACCAGCGGCATCAAGGCGTCGAGTTCCTCGTACGCGGTCCGGCCCTCGCTGGCCCCGAGCGCCGCCGTCAGGCCGAGCAGCAGGCGGCTCCCCGCGCTGGCCAGCGTGATCAGGTCCTGGTGCAGCCGGTCCAGGTCGCGGGCGCCGTCGGCATACCGGTAGGCACTGGCGGGCGTCCACTCGGAATCCTCGCTCCACGAGGCGGTCCTGAGCGCGCCCCGCGCGTCGTCGCGCTGGGCATTCATGGTCGACTCGCTGACCGCCGCGTCGCGGCGGTACACCTGCGACCCGTCGGCGCCCAGCACGCGAACGCCCACGTCACCGTGGCCGTTGTCGTTGAGCATGATGCTGAGCCGGTGCGACCGGAGCGAGGTGAGCTGCTCGGCCCCGAGCGTCTGAGACAAGACGTAGTCGGTCTTGGCGGACAGCGCTCCCGGCGTGCGGACGGGCTCGCGCATGATCCGGGCGCTGACCAGGATCGACTGGACAAGCAGTCCTTCGTGGTAGACGTTGCAGCGCAGCCTGGCCGTGTCCCCGGCGACCGGGGCCCTGACCGGGAAGAACAGGCGCTTTCGGCTCCGGCTGGAGACGGCCGGCGTCGCCGCAGGACCGGCGCCAGGCTGCCGCAGCACGACTGCCGTGCCGTCGGCTTGCAGGGCAAGTTCCCCGACCGCGGCGTCGGGCCTGACGGCCAGCTCGTCCGCGTAGCCGAAGAGCGCGACCTGCAGCGTTGCCCCTCGGGGGACCCAGGCCGGGAGCTGACCGGGCCGGACGTCGATGGCGCCGCGGACCGGCCGGCCGATCTGAAACCAGAAGTAGCAGTCGGCCCCCGATGCCAGCGGCATGGACCGCGGGATCGGCGTGCCCGGGGCGGCCACGCTGGCGAAGCCGGTGCTGACTGTCCGCTTGCGTCCGGCCGGGCGGCGGCGGCGGTCTGCCCGTTCTCCCGGCTCCGCGGCTGGCGGGCCGGCCGGAGGGCCGGCCACGAGGATCTCTTCGGTCAGGCCAAGGGACGGCAGCGCGGCGATGTCCTTGAGCGAGATCGACGGACCGAGCGAGGCGGACATCAGGTCCCTGGCGGGCTGGGGGCCGAGCTGGCTGATGGTCTGCCGCAGGCGGGCGGTCAGGTCATCGCGCTGGCGCAGGCTCTGGGACTCCTGCTCGGCCAGGTTCCCGGCCAGTACCGTCAGCACGTTGGTGCGGTGGTGCAGGTCTGGCAGGGCCCGCGCGTCGGCCAGGGCCGCCGCCAGCGCGTCCGGGCGTTCGCTGTCGGGCACGTGCGGGGTGATCCTGGCCAGCGGCAGGGCCCGGTCGGCCGGCCGGGGAATCGCCCTGGCCGTCTCCAGGGCCTCGGTCAGCACGCGGATCCGCAGCTCGCCGGTCTCGAGCCGGGCGACGTCGCCGAGGCGCAGGCTGCGCTGGGCCGGGTCGGCGATCTCGCGCGCCCAGGTCAGTGCCTCCCCGCGCAGCGCGGCCTGCATAGGCCCGGTGACCGCCGGGACGAGCTGCAGGTAGGCCAGGGACCTGACCGCCGGGTCGTCGACCTGGCTGGCAGCGGTGGCCGCCTGCTCGGCCAGGTCCGCACGCCGGGACGGCTCGGCTATCGCGGCCACCCTGGCCAGGCCCGCCGCGCGGCCGGCCGGATCGGCTATGTCGCTCGCGGCCGTCAGCGCCGCCCGCTCCAGATCGGGCCCTGGCTGCACCGCGCCGATCGCGGCGAGGGCCAGGGTCCTGGTCAGCGGATCGCGGAACGACATGGCCAGCCGGAGCGCGGCCTCGATCGCGGCCGGCCGGTCCGCGACGGACCGGACTGCGACCCCGAGCAGCGCGCGCAGCCGGCTGAAGGTACCTGACCTTCGTCCGGCCGGGGCCGCGCTGCCGGGGTCCGGCCCGCCGGGATCGTCCGGTTCCTGGTGTCCGGCCGTCCGGGCCCAGGCCTGCCAGGCTTCCGGCGCGACGCCGGGGTGGTCAGCTCCCGCTAGTGGTGCGTCATCGGTCGTGCGGACCAGGATCTTCGCGCGCCAGAAGTCCTCGCCGAGTTCGTGCGCGGCCTCGGTCAGCTCGGCTTTCAGGTCGGCCGGAACCTGCGGCGCGACCGCGCTGAGCGTCCTGGACTTGTAGTACTCGGTGCCGATGGCCCGGCCGCCGCGCAGCGCCCGCTGCAGCAGGCCGGGGTCCCCGGAGTCGGCCAGGCGCGGTATCAGCGCCTCGAGTGCGACCGCCCGGTCCTCGTCAGGCAAGCCCGTGCTGGCCGCGGTCGCCCGGCCGAGCAGTTCGTCGGGCAGCAGCGGGAACAGCCCGGCCAGGATGTCGGCCGGGCGTTCGCCGGTGTCGCCAGGAAGGTCGGCGAGGAGGTCTCGCCAGACCTCCGGGTCCGGCTGGCCGAACCAGGGGACGGTCACCTGACCGGCTGGGCGCCACCCGGCCGGTCGTCCATGGCCCCTCCCGCCCCTCCCTGACCGGCCACGTCGCCGCCCGACGGCTGCTTGAACCGTCCGTCGATGAAGTAATCGACGCTGAAGTTCGGCGACCGCCACACCATGATCAGCAGCACGACGAAATACAGGAAGAACCCGGCTGCCAGCCCGATTCCGTAGGCCCCGAACAGGTCGCTCCCCTGCGGGAAGACCTTGAGAATGGCGGCTCCGCCGATCGCGCCGATGACGGTGACCAGATCCTGCACGCGGACGCCCGAGCTACGGTGCCGGTTGATGTAGTAGAGGTACCAGCCGAGCAGGGCGCCGAAAGTGCCGGCGCCCCAGAGCTGAAGGGTAGTCGCCTGGTGGTGCATGAACCGAAGAATGGTGGTGTTTATCCGGTTGGTCAAGCCGACCGGATATTAACGCACGCTAAGTCCGGTAACAGCTCATTACGCGGTCCGGCCGCCGTCGATGTACAGGATCTCTCCGGTGACATACGTTGCTGACTCCAGGTACAGGATGCCGTTCACGATGTCACTGACCTGACCCACGTGACCGAGCGGAGGCAGCTTTCCCGCGAGCGCCTCGGCTCTATAGGACTCGGGCGGCTGTAGCGGAGTCTGGGTGATGCCTGGCGCGACGGCGTTGACGCGGATGCCGCGGGAAGCGTACTCGACAGCCAGCGATTTCGTGACCGCGGCGAGACCGCCTTTGGTCAGCGCGGTCAGCGCGGTTGGCTCGACCGCGTCCGCGTGAGCCGCGATGCTGGCGCTGACGCTGACAACATGGCCGCCGTTGTTCGTCAGCATCTGGCCGATGGCGCGCTGGGTCAGCCAGAAGAATCCGGCCAGGTTGACTCCGGTCACCAAGGCGTAATCCTCGGCCGTGTAGTCGGTGAACGGCTTGGAGACGAAGACGCCTGCGTTGTTGACCAGGGTGTCGACACGGCCGAAGCGATCCAGCGCCTGGCTCATGATCCGGTCGGCGGTGGCCCGCTCGGAGACGTCGCCCTGGACCGTGAGAATGTCCGGGTCCTTCGACGGCTTGATGCGCATGGAGTTCGCCACCACCGCCCAGCCTCGCTGCCGGTACGCGTCAACCAGGCCGGCGCCGATACCCTGCGAGCCGCCGGTGATGATTGCCACCTTCTGCTCCCGGCTCACAGGCGGGAGGTGAGCTCGGCCACGATGTCCGCCGCGGACTGTGGTTTTCTCGCCAGGGCAACGCTCTGCCCAGCCCACATGGAGAGCGCCTCGATGTCACCCGTCGTCCCGGCCATCGGCGGCGCTGGTTCGTAACGGACGATCGATTCCCCAGAAGCGAAGCTGGCGATCACGTCGCCTGCGCCCGGGCGCTGGCTGTCCGGTGGGCGTCCCGCGGCCTCCCAGGCCCTGGCCGTTGAATTGCTGAGGGCGCGGTGGGGGGAGTCTGGCCACCCGACGTCGTACAGGTTGGGGTACCACTGCGGATCGGTCTCGGTCGCGCCTATCAGCGCGCGCAGGTAGTCCTCGTGGATCGGCATCTCCTGGGCCAGCAGGAACCGCGTTCCCAGCCACGCCGCCTGGGCGCCCAGAGTGAGCACCGCGGCGACCCCGCGGGCGTCACCGATCCCGCCAGCCGCGATCACCGGCACCGGCGCTACCGCGTCCACGACTGCGGGCACTAGCGGCAGCGTGGCGACCTTGCCCCACACGTGCCCGCCCGCCTCCCAGCCCTGCGCGACAACCACGTCCACGCCGGACGCGACCGCCCGCCGTGCCTCCGCTGCGCTGCCGACTGTGTGCATGACGATTCCCCCGGCATCGTGCACCGCCTTGATATAGCTGCTGGGATCCCCCCACATGAACGAGACGATCTTCAGGCCAGCGTCAAGAGCCTGGTCCAGGTCACGGTGATGATCTGAGGTGAGAACGAAGTTGCCGCCGAACGGGCGCGACGTTAGCGCAGCCGTTTCCCGGACAACGGTTCCGGCGTCAGCGGACCAGGTCAGGGTCACCATGCCGAGCGCGCCGGCATTCGACACAGCCGCCGCCAATGCCGTGATATCCGACATAGGCGCCTGAACGATCGGCTGCTCAATCCCCAGCAACCCACACAAAGGAGTGCTCATAAGCCACGGCGTACCCGCGGAGCCGGCTGGCGACACGAACAGGGATCAGCCCGGGCAGCAGCAAACCGCCGTTCTATGACTCATAAGAAGTCGGCGTTGACTGAGGGGAGCGCCGGTCCCAGCCGTGAAACTTCGAGTAGTCGCCGGCGTCCCAGGCCTCGCGCAAGCCTGGCGTGCTCAGGTCCCAGTCCGGGCGGATCTCGGCGGTCGCGGCGCGCAAGTCGCGCCACAACTCCTCAAACGATGGGCGGCCCCAGAACCAGTAACCGTCATAGACACGGTGAACGACGAGCCCCGGCTTGAGCACCAGCGTGTGCGGGATCATGGGGTTGTGGTCGGGGTCGGTGTACTCGGCGATGTCGAGGTCCTGCTGTACGGTCCGGCCGGGATCGGACAGGAACGCCCACTGGGCGCCGACCGAGGCGCGGAATTCTTGCAGGGTGTGATGGTCGTCAGTAGCGATAGTGACGACCTGGGTGTAGGCCACCGCGATCTTCGAGTAGTTCGCCGCCAGCTCCAGGTGCTGCTGGTGCTCCTTGGGGCAGTAGTTACCACGCGCGAGGGTGAGGATCATCGGATCGCGACCCTGAAGCTCGCTCAGCGTGCGGACAGTGCCGGTGTGGTCCGGCAAGGCATAATCGGGGAAGACACCCCCGGGGACGATGTCGGAACGCACGGATACCGGCTCTCCTCTGCGACGATTAGCGGGACAGGCTCGCGGTTTGCGCGGCGGCTGGCCGAGCCGGCGGCGGCATGTTCGCGATCTGCATGCGCAGCGACCTCAGGGCCGCGTTATAGATGCCGGAGAAGCTGGGGAAAGGCTGAATCGTGTCGGAAAGCACCTCGAGCGGGAGGTGCGCGCGGATGGCAAGCGTTGCCTGCTGCAGCCATTCGCCCGCTTCGGGTCCGAGCGCATAGGCGCCGGTCAGCCGGCGCCCGTCGCTGAGCAGGGTCAGGAATCCGGTGGATTGCGCGTAGGCGTGCGTGTAGGTCGCCGTCTTCGGCTCCTCTGACAGCGGTGCGGTAGCACTATATTGCGCTTCGGTCGATCCCACCGCGGCGGCTTGCGGGTCGGTGTAAGTGACCCGGGGAACGGCCTCGTAGTTGGCCGGACGCCGCTCGCCGGCGATGTTGGCCGCGACGACGTCACCCTCGTACTCGCCGACGTGGGTGAGCGGCCAGATGCCGTTGACGTCGCCGATCGCCCACAGGCGCTCGCCCGCGCTCAGGTACTCGTCCACCTGGATACCGTGCCGGGCTGGCTCGACGCCCACCGTGTCAAGACCGATGCCGTCGACTCGGGGGCGCCGGCCGGTCGCCACCAGTATCCGGTCGCCGTACAGGTCCGTACCGTCGTCGAGGTGCAGGACGTAGTTGTCGCCGTCGTGCTGAGCGGCGGTGGCATGCTTGCCGAGTACTAGCTCGATGCCATCCCGGCTCAGGGCCTCGGCCAGCGCCTCTCCCAGCACTGCCGCCTCACGGGGAAGCAGCCGCTCGGCACCCTCGATGATCACCGCCTCGCCGCCGAGACGGTGCACCACCTGGGCCAGTTCGACGCCTGCGGGGCCGCCGCCGAGCACCAGCAGGCGGCCCGGGACAGCCTTCATGCTCGTTGCCTCGCGGGTGCCCCAGACTCCGCTGAGTTCACGCAGTCCGGAAATCGGCGGGACCGCTGGCGCAGCGCCCGTCGCGATGACGACGTGATCAGCGGTATGGCGGACGCCGTCGACCTCCACCACGCCGGTGCCAGCCAGCCGGCCGGTGCCTCGCAGCAGGTCAATGCCCCGGGCCGTCAGCCAGCGCTGCTGGCCGGCGTCGGAATAGCCCGACACCATGAAGTCCCGCCAGGCCAGCGCAGCCTGCACATCGACCTGCGCGCTCGCGGCTGCTTCCCGCGCATGCTGGACCGCGTCGCCCGGGCGCAGCAGCGACTTCGACGGAATGCACGCCCAGTACGAGCACTCGCCGCCGACCAGCTCCCGCTCGACGACAGCCACGTGGAGCGAGCGGGCCGTCAGTGCCGCGGCGCAGTGCTCACCCGGCGCCCCGCCGCCCAGGACGATCACGTCATAGTCGCTCATTCCGGCAGTGCCGTTCCGGCCTGCTCCGCCGCCATGTACGCCGCGTACCAGCCGGGCCAGTCTGGGTCGGCCGCGCCGAGCCGCTTCTCGTGCTCACCGTGCGCTGCTTCGGCCCGCCGCATCGCCGCCGCCAGGTCCGCCGCGGACGCGAACGCCGTGCCGGCCGCGTCGACCCGGCCGGGCAGCCGCGTCGTGACCTCCTGCAGGAGCCAGCTGTTGCCGTCCGGGTCGCTGAAGGTGGCGAACGATCCGTAGCTGCCGTGCTGGGGCGCCGGACCGCTCACGCGGCCGCTCGCCCCGGCGGCCTGGAAGCGGTCGCCCAGCGTTCCCTCGTGGAACACCTCGCTGACCTCGGCGCCGCGCGCGACGAGCTGGTCGCGCACCGCCTCGATATCAGAGACGACCAGGTAAAGGCCCCGGGCCGAGCCGGCCGCGGCCGAGGTCATGTTCGTGCCGAACTGAACCGAGCACTCCGAGCCCGGCGGCGTGAACTGAACGATCCGGAAGTCCCGACCGGCAGTCGCGTCGGCATCGAGCCGCCAGCCGAGCTTCTCGTAAAACGCCTTCGCTCGGTCAACATCCGAGACCGGGATGACGGCCACCTCGAACCTCAGGTCCATTGCGCCAGCGCCTCCGCTTCGACGGCCCGTGTCCATGCCTGCCCGAGCGTCACCGTCATCAAACGCGGACCGGCCGCTCCTGGGCTTGGCTGATCGCCCACGCGGCGTTGATCAGGCCGATATGGCTGAACGCCTGCGGGTAGTTGCCGATCATCTCCCCGCTGCGCGGGTCGACCTCCTCGGCGAGCAGGCCGACGTCGTTGATGGCGGCCACGGCGCGATCGAAGCTCGCGGTGGCCGCCTCGATGTCTCCAGCCAGCGCTTGCGCATGCGCTAGCCAGAACGTGCAGAGCAAGAAGGTGCCCTCCTGACCCGCCAGGCCGTCGCGGGCCAGATACCGGTACACCATCCCGCGCTCGTCGGTCAGCCGCTGCGCGATGGCGCCGATGGTTGCCTTCATCCGCGGATCATCGGCCGGCAGGAATCCGGTGATGGCCAGCATCAGGCTCGACGCGTCGAGGTCATGGCTACCGAACGCCTGAGTGAAGGCGCCCGCCTGCTCATCCCAGCCGCGGGTGAGGATGGCCGCCCGGATCTCGGCCCGGGCGGACTCCCAGTCAGGCACCCGGTCCTCGGCCCCGAGATGGCCGGCCAGGGCGATCGCGCAGTCCACGGCCACCCAGCACATCAGCTTCGAGTACAGGAAGTCCTGCGGCTCGCCGCGGATCTCCCAGATCCCCTGGTCTTTCTCCTGCCAGCGGGCTGCCGCGGTATCTGCCGCCGTGACCAGGAACCGCCTGGTCACCGGGTCCAGCTCGCCGAGCTGGTCGACCAGCCGCCGGGCGGCGATGAGCAACTCACCGTAGACGTCGAGCTGGCGCTGGAGCCACGCCGCGTTCCCGACCCGGACCGGGCGGCTGCCCCGCCAGCCTGCCAGATGCGGCAGTTCCCGCTCCGACAGGTCTCGCTCGCCGTCAATGCCGAACATGATCTGCAAGTCAGCATCGGGCTGCATCCCGGAGGCGGCCGCATGGGCAAGGAAGGCGAAGAACTTGTTCGCCTCGTCCGGGCAAGCCGCCACCCACAGGGCCTGCATGGTCAGGCTGGCGTCGCGGACCCAGGTGTAGCGGTAATCCCAGTTCCGCTCGCCGCCGATGGTCTCCGGCAGCGAGGTCGTCGGCGCCGCCACGATCGCGCCGGTCGCCGCGAACGTCATGGCCTGCAGCACCCGCCCGGAATGTCGCACCAGTTCCCGCCACGGTCCCTCGTAGTTCTGGTGAATCACTGACCAGGACCGCCAGCCTTCAATGGTGTCCGCCAGCCGGCTGGTGATCTCCTCCCCCGTCAGCGGGACCGGGGGCGGGCCGGTCATGTCCCCGTGCCCGAGCGCGAACAAGGCGGTCTGCCCGGCGACAAGCCGGAGGCTGGCGGTAGCGGTGGCATCCGCCACGTCGAAGGCGGCCGAGGTGGACAAGAGCAGCCGGTCCTCCTCGCCCTGTGCGGCGAGCCCGCCGGGGACAGGAACCGGGAGCGGGCGGTTGAGCCCGTACTGCGGCCGGGGCGCGTAGCTGATCTCCGCCTGGACCTCGCCGTCAGTGCAGGTGAGCGACCGCAGCAGCGTGCCCGGAGAACGTGTGCCCAGGTCGTGCCCACGCTCATCGGCACCGAACGCAAGGGCGTCGGTGAGCACCGCGGTCCCCCGCGCGGTGGTGAAGGTGGTCTCCAGTGCCAGCGTCTGGTCCACGTACCGGCGCCTGACGCCGAACTTCCCCGCGGGCTGGATCGTGAAATGGCCGCCGGCCGGGTCCAGGAGACGGCAGAACACCGACGGCCCGTCGAAGCGAGGGAAACAGAGCCAGTCCACCGAGCCGTCCCGGCTGACTAGTGCGGCGGAACGGCAGTCCGAGAGCAGCGCATACTCGCCAATCGGCAAGCTGTCCATCGCGGTTCCTCTCGTGTTGGGGACCAGAAGGTCGCCGTCGAGGTACCGCAGCGCTACGACCTGCGGCTACTACCGCACGGTAAGTCCGGTAACGGCCCTGCCGATGATCATGCGCTGGATTTCCGACGTGCCCTCGAAGATCGTGAAGATCTTGGCGTCCCTGTGCATCCGCTCGACCGGGTACTCCCTGGTGTACCCGTTGCCGCCGAGGATCTGGATGGCCTGCTCGGTCACCCGCACCGCGGTCTCGGCCGCGACCAGCTTGGAGATCGACCCTTCGGCGTGCGTGAACTTGCGTCCCTGCCTCGCCATCCAGGCCGCCCGCCAGGTCAGCAGGCGGGCGGCGTCGACCGAAGCCTGCATGTCGGCGAGCTGGAACGCGACGCCCTGGTTCTGGCCGATAGGCTGGCCGAACTGCACCCGCTGGACCGAGTAGTCCCTGGCGTACTCGAATGCCGCCCTGGCCACGCCGACCGCCATCGCGGCGACGGTCGGCCTGGACGCCTCGAACGTCTTCATCGCGGCCTGCTCGCCGCTCTTCTGACCGCCGGCCAGCCTGGCCAGCCGGGCGTCCAGCTTCTCCTTTCCCCCGACCAGGCACCGCCCGGGCACCCGCACGTCGTCCAGCACGACCTCCGCGGTGTGCGACGCCCGGACGCCGTGCTTGCGGAACTTCTGGCCCTGGGACAGGCCCCTGGTGCCGGGCGGGACGATGAAGCTGGCCTGGCCGCGGCTGGCCAGCGACGGGTCGACCGAGGCGACGACCACGTGCACGTCGGCAATGCCGCCGTTGGTCGCCCACGACTTGGTGCCGTTCAGCACCCACTCGTCGGTGGCCTCGTCGTAGACGGCCCGCGTCCTGATCGCGCCGACGTCGCTGCCCGCATCGGGCTCTGACGAGCAGAACGCGCCCAGCTTGACGTCGCCGGGGCCGCCGAACATCTGCGGCACCCACTCGCCGATCTGCTCGGGCGTGCCCTGGCCGCTGACCGCCACAGCAGCCAGGCAGCTGCCGGTCAGGGCCAGGCCGATCCCGGCATCGCCCCAGAAGATCTCCTCGAACGCGACCGGCGTGCCGAGCCCGGTCGGCTCGAACCACTGGCCGCCGAAGAAATCGAGTGAGTACAAGCCGATCTTGGCCGCCTCCTCCAGGATCGGCCAGGGGGTCTCCTCGCGCTCGTCCCACTCCGCCGCGGCCGGGCGCATCACGTCGCGAGCGAACTCGTGCACCCAGTCCCGCATCTCCCGCACGTCGTCGGACAGGTCGAGGGTGAAGCCGCCGGCGGCCTGCTCGCTCATCGATGCCCTCCTCGCCGCGTGTAGCGGCCAGTTCCGCGGATGCTTAAGTTACTCAAGAGTAGCTCCGCTGCGGCGCGAACGCGATGGCCTGTGCCGGAGGGCGCGCGGCCTGACATGTCATCATTCTCCGCATGGACTACGGCAGCTATCACCACCTGGTGTTCGAGCGACGCGATCACGGCGTGCTGCTGATCACGATGAACCGTCCCGAGGTCTACAACGCGGCCGACGAGGAGATGCACGGCCAGCTCGCCCGGGTCTGGACCGACGTCGCCCGCGACGACGAGACCAGGGTCGCGGTGATTACCGGGGCCGGAAAGGCGTTCTCGGCCGGCGGCGACCTGGCCATGGTGCAGCGGATGGCCGGGGACTACGACCGGGTCGCGCACATGCTGGGCGAAATGAGCGATCTCGTCTACAACATGACCAACTGCGAGAAGCCGATCATCTCGGCGATCAACGGCGTGGCGGTCGGGGCCGGCCTGGTAGTCGGGCTGCTGGCCGACATCAGCATCTGCGCGGCCGATGCCCGGCTCGGCGACGGCCACGTCAAGCTCGGGGCGGCCGCCGGCGACCATGCCGCGATCATCTGGCCGCTGCTGTGCGGCATGGCCAAGGCCCGCTACCACCTGCTGACCGGGGAGATGATCGACGGTACCGAAGCCGAGCGGATCGGGCTGGTCAGCAAGGTGCTGCCGCGCGACCAGGTGCTCGTGGAGGCGCTCCGGGTCGCGGAGACGCTGGCGACCGGCTCCCAGCAGGCGATCAGGCTGACCAAGCGGGCGCTGAACAGCTGGCTGCGGACGGCCGGGCCGATCTTCGACCAGTCGGCGGCCTACGAGATGCTCACGTTCATGGGTCCCGACCTCATCGAGGGTGCCGCCGCCCTCCGCGAGAAGCGCCCGCCCCGCTTCGCCTAGTCGCTCCCCTCGACCCGATCCCGCCTGCCCGGTCGGCCCGTTCCGCGTCCCGTCGGGCTGCGCGAGCGGCGGTCATGATCATCTCGACTCTTCTACCTTTGGGTACGCCCGAATCAGTCGATACAGGGCGTGATCATGGTCGCTAGCGTAGAAGAGTCGGCCGCCTTTCATGATCGTGTGGAGTTACCGGTCTATGGCCGTAGTTTCTCCACTTGATCATGTGAGACCCAGGCTGAGAGGCCGCGGGCCGAGGCGGAACGTGATCACGTGCCGCGGAACATCCGCTCGGGCCCCGCGGCGCCGACCCGCTCGATCGCACCTTCCCCGGTTTGGCCGGCGATGGCGGGGCGTTATAGACACAGATGTGGCTTTTAAGGACGGCCACAGCGGGGGAAGTAGCGCGGCGGGGCGGCCGGGCGGACCAGGGGCGGGTTAGTCGCGCTCGTGGCGGTCGAGGAAGGCGTAGACGTCGGCCTGGTCGACGCCGGGAAAACTGCCCGAGGGCAGGGCCAGCAGGATGTGCGAGTGCGCGCGGGCCGAGGGCCAGGCCATGCCGTCCCAGCGGGCGGCCAGCCGGGCCGGGGGGCGCTGGCAGCAGCCCGGGTCCGGGCAGGCCGACTGGGTGCGCTTGGTCGTGTCCCGGCCGCGGAACCAGCGGGCGTCATCGAACGGCACCCCGAGCGTGATCGCGAAGCCGCGCTCGCTGCCCGGGTCGACCGAGGCGACACACCAGTAGGTGCCCGAGGGGGTATCGGAGTACTGGTAGTGCGGGCTGAACCGGTCGGCCGCGGCGAAGATCTGGCGGCCCGACCAGAACCGGCACAGCCGCTGGCCCTCGATCGCGCCGCTCGCGTCGGCCGGGAACACCACGCCGTCGTTCTCGTACGCCTTGTAGATGATGCCGCCGGCGTCGTTCTTGACGAAGTGACAGGTCATGCCCAGGTGGTGGGTGGCCAGGTTGGTGAACCGGTGGGCCGCCATCTCGTAGGAGACCGAGAACACGTCCCGCATGTCCTCGACCGACAGGTTCCTGTTCTCCCTGGCGCTGCGCAGGAACTCCACCGCGGCGCGCTCTGGCACGAGCACGGCGGCGGCGAAGTAGTTGGCCTCGACTCGCTGGCGCAGGAAGTCGGCGAAGTCCTGCGGGGCCTGGTGGCCGAGCACGAAGTGGCCGAGCGTCTGCAGCAGCACGGCCCGCGGGGTGTGCATGCCGAGCGACTCCTGGCGCAGGTAGATGCGCCGGTTGCGCAGGTCGGTGACCGACCGGGCCGAGCGCGGCAGGTCCTGCACGTAGCGGACGGAGAATCCGTGATGCGAGACCACCGACAGCAGCATGCCCTGGGAGAGGGCACCGCCTGAGTAGGCGACCGGCTCGATCGCCCGGGCCGCGGCCAGCTCGATGTCGGGGAAGTAGTTGCCGCGCTCGCCCATCGTGGCCCGCAGGTCGGCGTTGGCCGCCCTGGCCTCTTCCGGAGTCGCGGTCGGCTTGGCCTGCTGGCGGCGCAACTCGCCGTGCAGCGCGAGCAGGTGCTCAAGCACGTCGTTCGGGACGCGGGGGCCAGGGCGCAGGTGCGGCAGGCCGAGGCCGGCGTAGACCGGGTCACGCTGGGCGTCGGCCAGCGAGATCTCGAGCTGGGCCCGGCGGCTCGGGGCCTCGCGCCGCAGCAACTCGTCCGCCGTCACGCCGAGCGCGCCGGCCAGGGTGTCGATCAGCGACAGCTTGGGCTCGCGGCGGCCGTTTTCCAGCAGCGACAGCACGGAAGGGGCCCGGCCGACGCGCTCGCCGAGCTCGGCCAGGGTCAGTCCCCTGGTCCGGCGCAAGTGCCGGAGTCGCTGGCCGAAGAGGTTGAGATCCAGATCGCTCTTCGGCAAAGATGCGAGATCTTTCTTGACGAAAGTTGCCACATCTTCATCTTAGGCGAATTTTTCAAAATCTTGGCACAGGAACCCCCTACCGTCGGCCGGTCAGGGCGATCCAAGCTGAGACCCGATACCCGGGGACGGCACCGCATCAGGAGGTCCAGTGAACACTCCTCGCCTCGAGGGCAGCCAGAGCTTCGGCGAGCAGGTCGCGGAGCTGCAGCAGCAGTGGGCCGGCGACCCGCGCTGGGACGGCACCGAGCGCACCTATACGGCCGCCGACGTTGTGCGGCTGCGCGGTTCGGTGACCGAGGAGCACACTCTGGCCAGGCTCGGGGCGGAGCGGCTGTGGTCGCTGCTGCGCAGCGAGGACTACGTGCACGCCCTGGGCGCGCTGACCGGCAACCAGGCCGTCCAGCAGGTCAAGGCCGGCCTGAAGGCCATCTACCTGTCCGGCTGGCAGGTCGCCGCGGACGCGAACCTGGCCGGGCAGACCTACCCCGACCAGAGCTTGTACCCGGTGAACTCGGTCCCCCAGGTCGTCCGCCGGATCAACAACGCCCTGCTCCGGGCCGATCAGATCACCTGGTCCGAGGCAAGCAACGCCGAGTCAGCACATACCAGCGAACCACACTGGCTCGCGCCGATCGTGGCCGACGCCGAAGCCGGCTTCGGCGGCGTGCTCAACGCGTTCGAGCTGATGAAGTCGATGATCGCGGCGGGCGCGGCCGGCGTGCACTGGGAAGACCAGCTCGCGTCCGAGAAGAAGTGCGGCCACCTCGGCGGCAAGGTGCTGATCCCGACCGGCCAGCACATCAAGACGCTGAGCGCGGCCCGGCTCGCGGCCGACGTGTGCGGCGTCCCCTCGATCGTGATCGCGCGGACCGACGCCCAGGCGGCGTCGCTGCTGACGAGCGACATCGACGAACGTGACCAGCCGTTCGTGACCGGCGAGCGCACGGCCGAGGGGTTCTACCGGGTCCGCAACGGCATCGGCGCCTGCATCGCCCGCGGCCTGGCCTACTCCCCGCACGCCGACCTGCTGTGGATGGAGACCTCGACCCCGGACCTGGCGGTGGCCGCGGAGTTCGCCGACGCGATCCACTCCGTGTACCCGGACCAGATGCTGGCCTACAACTGCTCGCCGTCGTTCAACTGGCGGGCCAACCTGGACGATGCCACGATCGCCAAGTTCCAGCGCGAGCTCGCGGCGATGGGGTACAAGTTCCAGTTCATCACGCTGGCCGGCTTCCACGCCCTGAACCACTCGATGTTCAGCCTGGCCAGGGGTTACGCGGAGGAGGGCATGACCGCCTACGTGCGCCTGCAGGACGCCGAATTCGCGGCCGAGGAAGAGGGCTACACCGCGACCAGGCACCAGCGCGAGGTCGGCACCGGCTACTTCGACCTGGTCACGTCGGCTATCAACCCGGACGCGTCTACGACCGCGCTGGCCGGGTCGACCGAGGCGGACCAGTTCGCGTCGGCGCATCACTAACCGCGTCCCGCATCCCGGCGATGTAGCCGGCCGTGGCCCGGTGCTGCATCAGCCGGCTGGCTGGCCGGCCGATCGTGGCCAGCGGGTGCCGCGGCCGGGAGAACGCGGTCAGCTCGAACCAGACCCGGCCGTCCTTCCGGAACACCACGAACGCCTCCTCGCCCTGCTCGGGGTGGGCGGGCAGGGTGCCGTAGGCGAAGCCGCTGCGGTCGGGTTCGTCGATGACGTACACGACCCGGCCCGCGGCGGTGACGAAACCGACCGGGAGCGGCAACAAGATCGCGAACGTGAGGTCCTCGCGGGCCGGCCCGTCCGGATAGACGGTCATGCCCGCGCCCCGCTGGGCCCCCCAGGTGGCGAGCGCGCCGGCCGCCCTGGCGAACCTGGCGCCGTCGTCCGGGCCGAGGTCGACCGTCCGCCGGTCGTGCACATAACCGGCCGGCAGTTGGCCGCGGGTCGCGCCGGCCTGCGGGTAGTTGAAGTCCCGGTCTGCCTGCTCGGCGATGAAGGCGGAGATCCGGCTGGGCGAAGGCCGGCGCAGCCAGAAGATCCGCACCGCTATGGCACCAGGCCGAGCGCGGTCGTGGCGGCGAAGTCGTCGTCGTAGTCCTCGACCTCGGTCGCGGGCCCGTGCCACCTGGACGGCATGAACAGCGGGATGATCATGGTCGCGCCCGCCAGCACGAGCGCTCCGCTGGTCAGCAGCACGGTGAACCCGGCCGCCGCGTTGCTGCCCGGCATCGGCACATAGCTGAGGGCCTGCCGGCCGCGCAGCAGGACCAGGGCCGACCAGCCGAGCAGCGCGAGCCCCGGCAAGCCGGTGGCGAGCGCCGAGACTCGCCGCACGGCCAGCAGCAGGCCGAGCAGGAGGCCGGCGCCGAGCAGCGCGGCAAGCGGCAGCACGTTGCGCAGGCTGGTCCAGGCGACCAGGCCGGAGGTACCGTGACCGGCCTGCAGGATCGCGAACTTGCCGACACCCCAGCCGGCTCCGAAGAACAGCGCCGCTGACAACGCGAGCGCGAGCAGCATTCCGGTGATGTGGCGCATCGCCAACCCTCCGCCGATAACAGTGCGCACTGCTTTGCCGGAAGTGAGGTTACCTGCCGGGAGCTTCCCAAACCCCGTAAACTCCCGCAAAAATCACCGGCCGATCACGACGAGATAACGACCGGGCCCTTCCGCCGGGGCCCCGGCTCAGCCCGCGCCTGGCCCTGACCCGCAGTTTGTTGACCGGCTCGAGGATCTCGTAGGGCCAGTAGGCGCCCCGCTCGATCAGCCGCAGCTTGGTGCCGCGCGGCCCGGCCGGCGGCCGGTATCCGGGCGGCCGGTACCTGACGAAGTCGGCGTGCATCCGGGCGAAGAACCGGTGACGATCACTCCGCGGCACCAGGCCAGGCCGCCCGAACCGGCCGAAACCGGGCCCGGTGGTCTGCAAGATGGCGGCGTAGTGCGAGATGGCCCGCTCGAAGACGGCCGACCTGACCGCGGGAGTGGCGACCGGGTCGCCCGCCGCGGCCAGTTCGGCCAGCCTGGTCAGTACCTCCTCGTAGGCGGTGAAGACGGCCCAGTGCTGTTCGCTGGTCGTGGCCATGAACGAGCCCGGCCTGGACCGCCGGTACAGGTAGCA
The DNA here is from genome assembly GCA_036391235.1 of Streptosporangiaceae bacterium. Lineage (GTDB taxonomy): Bacteria > Actinomycetota > Actinomycetes > Streptosporangiales > Streptosporangiaceae > Chersky-822. The sequence continues at coordinate 5,696 of DASWAH010000176.1, read as the reverse complement.
GACGCCGCTGAGCGCGGCCAGCCGCCCGGCGAAGAGCGCCGCGCAGGTGACCGGGATGTCCTCGTGGATCCCTGAGCGGAACGGCTCGCGCAGTCCCACCAGAAAATCGCGGCGGAACAGCTTGCTCCAGGCAGTCATGGTGAGGTCAATGAGCTGGGGCGCCTCGGCCAGTGCGAACAGCCCGCCGGGGGCGCCGGCCAGCAGCGGACCGCCGGTGCTGGGACGGGTGCTCCCGTCGGGGTAGCTCTCGGCGTAGTCGATCAGCAGCACGTCCGGCCGGACAGCGTCCAGCGCGGGCGCGACCGTGCCGAGCGCCCCCGGCGGCAGCAGGTCGTCTCCGTCGACGAACCAGACGTACCGGCCGGACGCCGCGGCCAGCCCCGCGTTCCTGGCGTTACCAGGCCCGCCAGACTGAGGCAGGTGCATCACGATCAGCCGGTCATCAGACGCGGCCCGCTTGTCCAGCATCTCCCCGCACTGATCGGGCGAGGCGTCGTCGACCGCGACGACCTCGACGGACACCCCGTCCGGCCGCAGTACCGAGTCCAGGCAGGCCCCGAGATAGCCGGCCACGGCGTGCACCGGGATGACCACGCTGATCAGCGGGCCGGCTCCGGCCGGCCGGCCGGAGTCCTCAGCCGACGTGGCCGGCCTCCTGCTCACGGGCCGGCCGCTGGCCAGCCGGAACGTCGGGCTGATCGATCTCGATCCTGGACGGCCACCAGTTCCACCGGCCGAGCAGTACCACTGTCGACGGCACCAGCAAGGTCCTGACCAGGAACGTGTCCATCAGGATGCCGAGCGCCAAGGCGAACCCGATGTCGCGGATCTGGGTGCCGCCCGATCCGCCGCCTGACACGATCCCGAGCACCAGGAACGAGCCGGCCAGCACCAGGCCGGCCGAGGTGACGGTGGTGCCAGTGACGCTGAGCGCCCGCGAGACCGCATCCCGGAGCGTCAGCTTGTGCGCCTCTTCCCTGATCCGCGTCATAACCAGGATGTTGTAGTCCTCGCCGAGCGCGAGCAGGAAGATGAACATCAGGAACGGCAGGAAGAACACCAGGCCGCCCGCACCGCCGATCTTGATGAACAACAGCGCGGCCAGCCCGAGGGCGGCCAGGTAGGAGATGCCGACCGAGACGATCAGGTAGATCGGTGCGATCAGGCTGCGCAGCACGATCGCCAGCAGCAGCCCGATCACCAGGATCGCGATCGGAATGATCTTCTTGAGGTCGTGGGTCGAGACTGTGCTGATGTCGTAGAGCGCCGGTGCCTCGCCGGCCACGCCGGAAGCGGTCGCGTGCAGGATAGCGGCGACGTGCGTGGTGGTTGCGCGGATGGCCGGGACCGCGTTCAGTGCCTTGGTCGCACCGGGATCACCGGCCCGCAGCCCGACCGAGAACTGGATGGTCCGGCCATCGGCGCTGACGTAGTTACCGGCCGCCCGCCACAGCTGGTAAGCCTGGGCCGGGATCCGCGGGTTTGTCGTCGCCGGCGGCGTGGCCGGCAGGTTCTTGGGTGAGCCGAGAGCAGTGTGCAGGCCGGTGAACTGATGCGGCGTCAGCGTGATGCCGACCGGGTTGAGCGGCCCAGTCACCTGGGTGAACAGCGAGTTCGCCTTGAGCGCGGCGGTGCCGCGGGCGAGGGCGGCCGGATCGTCCCAGACCGGGCGGCTGAGCCGGAAGATCAGGTCGGTCGGGTTCGCCGACGCCTGCGGGAAGTACGTCGCCAGCAGAGCCTGTCCCTTGGCCGAGTCGGAGTGCGCGGGCGCCGTCGTGCTGCCGCCGAACCCGGCGCCCTTGTACCCGGTGACGCCGATGGCGAGAGCGCCGAAGAGCACAAGCCCGGCCAGCAGTGTCGGCAGCGGGTGCCGGACGATCCGGCCGGCGATCGTGCCCCACAAGCCGGTCTTGCCGCTGCCCTGAATGTCCCAGGGCAGCAGCTTGGGCCGGCCGAACAGGCGCTGGAACAGGGTCCGCTTCACTCCGAGCAGCGAGAGCCTGATCGACAGCAGCGCGGGCAGCAGGGTCAGCGCGGCCAGCAGCGTGACCGCGATCGCGATCGCGAACGGCACGCCGAGGTCCGCGTAGAACGGGAAGCTGGCCAGCAGCAGCGTGAGCACGGCGGCGATGACCGTGGCGGCCGAGAAGGTGATCGACTCGCCGACCCGGGTGATCGAGGTCACGATGGCGAGCCTGGCCGGCTCGCGTGGCCGCCGCAGGTCGGCCCAGACCGACCGGCCAGGGCCGCCGTCGTAGCCGGCCAGCGGCAGCTGCTCGCGAACCCGGAACACCAGGAACAGCCCGTAGTCGGTGCCGGCCCCGAGGACGAGGACGATCATCAGGAACTGGGCGATGGGCGAGACCTTGAGGCCGTGCTGGGCCGCCGCGGCGACCAGCGGACCGGAGATCACGACCGACAGGAAGGCCGGGGCCAGCGTGACCAGGGCCAGCGTCAGGGACCGGAAGATCAGCACGAGCAGCACGATGATCAGCAGCGACGAGTACAGCTCGATCTGGCCGCCCTGGTTGCCGTTGGCCTTCTGCTGGTCGACCTGGACGGCGATGCTGCCGGCCAGGTGCACCTGCAGGCCGGCCGGGCGCGGAGTCTGGCTGATCCTGGCCCGCAGGCCGTTGATCAGCGTGCCGGCCGCGTTGGGGTCACCGCCGAGCTGGTGCACGAGGATCAGGAACTGGTTGGCCTGCCCGGCCCGGCCGGCCTGACTGGCCGGCGACTGGCCGAGGTCGAGGAGCTTCACCACGGCCGGGTCGGCCGACAGCTTGCGCTGCAGGGCGGCCAGCGATGCGGTGTCGGCGGCGGTCAGCGGCCCGCTGGCCCTGGCCGCGACCAGCGGGACCGGCAGCAGGTTGGACGTGCCGAACGGCGCCGCGAGCGCGGTCGCCTTCTCCACCGGCGCGCTGGCCGGCAGGAACTTGCTGTTGTCGCTCTGGGTAACGCTCGCCAGGCTCGGCAGGAACGATGCGATCGCGAACGCCGCGATGATCCAGGTCAGCAGGACTGACCAGCGGAACCGGACGCTCAGGCGGCCGAGCGCACCGAAAATTGCATCGACGTTCATGGCCGTGAGCGTAGTAGACGCCAGGGCCGCGGGCAGGCTGGGTACGCTTCGGTGACGCTGCCGTGACCAGCGCTATCGCCGCGATTCTCGCGGTTCGGCGTGCCGCGCCCGGCTGGCCTGCATACCCTGCGGATCAGTGCTGGTCACGGCGGCCCGCCGGAGCTGGCCGCGCCGGCCAGGCCGGGCTGAGGACGACAGGCGGCGTGCAGTGAATTCCGGGACATGCCGAAGCCGGTGCTGGCGACTGGCGCCTGCGCGGGTCAGACTCGTGTCCTGGGGAGGACTTGCTTCGCCTCGGTGAGGGCAGCCCGGAAGGGACGGCGCGAAAGGACAGCCCGAAAGGGACGCTGATGCAGGAGCTGCGACTTGTCGCAGTGAGCGAGGACGGCAGCTATGCCGTGCTCGTGGTGCCCGGCCGTAGCGGGCGTTTTGCGCTGCCCATTGACGAGCGGCTCAGGACCGTAGCGCGAGGCCAGTTCTCCAGGCTCGCCCAGTACGAGATCGAAGTGGAGAGTCCGTTGCGACCCAAGGAGATCCAGGACCGGATCCGCGCTGGTGAGACAGCCGAGGAGATCGCCGACGCCGCGGGCCTGCCCGTCGACCGCATCCGCCGGTTCGAGGGCCCGGTACTGGCCGAGCGCGAGTTCCGGGCCAAGGAGGCGCAGCAGGCTACGGTCCGCGGTGAGGCAGGGCCAGGGCCGCGCCTCGGTGACGTCGTGGCCGAGCGCCTGTCCGGGCTCGGGGCCAGCACCGAGGACGTGGACTGGGACTCCCGTAAGCGACAGGACGGCAACTGGCAGGTCCAGCTCGCCTACACCCTGGCCGGGCGGATGTACCTGGCCGAGTGGGTGTACGACACTCGGAGCCGGCACGTCACCCCGGCCGACGACGAGGCGATCAGGCTCTGCCTCGACGAGTCGCAGTGGCCGGGCCCGCGCCCGGCGGCCAGGACGGCCGTGACCGCGACGGTCACCCCGATCAGTGCCAGGGCCGCGGCGGCGCACCAGCCGCCGCACCCGTCGGAGCGCGGCCCCGTGCACCCGTCACGCCAGGCGCCGGCGATGGCGCCGCCCGCGGTGCGGCAGGCGGCCGGCCAGTCACCGGTCACCGCGGCCGGGCGGGTGGGCATGCCGTCGCCGTCTGACCCGCGCGCCGAGGCCAGCCCGGCCGAGCCGAAGCCCGCCGAGACCAGGACGGCCGAGGCCAGGACCAGCGAGGCCAGGACCAGCGAGGCACAGCCAGCGCCCCAGCCGGCCGCCGAGTCCCCCGCGCCGGCCCCGCAGGCCAGGCCGGCCAGGCGTGCGTCCGGGCGGTCCCGGCGCTCGTCGGTGCCGTCCTGGGACGAGATCATGTTCGGCAACTCCCGGCAGCCCGAGTAGCCGGCCTAGGGGCGCGAGCGACGCCGCGTAAGATCGGCGCGCGATGCGAAGCCAACCTCACCGCCGTGTTTGTCAGCACGGGGACCCGAAGCGGGCCCGCGGACTTCGTTACCTTGCCCTCGCCAGCGTGGCACCACTACTGACCGGATGCGGTCTGCTCGGCGGGCTCGGCGGTAATGCCGGGGTTGCCCCGCAGTCGATGACAGTGACCAGCCCTGACTTCCGCAACGGGGTCAGCCTGCCGGTGCAGTACACGTGCCACGGCTCGGGCATCAGCCCGCCGTTGTACTGGTCGGGCGCGCTGTCGCAGCAGCCCAAGTCGTTCGCGGTCGTGGTGGACGACGGCGAGGCGCCGATCACGCCCTATGTGTACTGGATCGTGTTCGACATCAGCCCGACCACAACGGACATCGCGCAGAACCGGCTGCCAACGGGGGCCAGGCAGGCAGAGAATAGCGGGGGGACGGCGCGTTACGCCCCGCCGTGCCCGCCGCGGGACAACGAAGTCCATACCTACCGGCTGACCGTTTACGCGCTGAACGCATGGCTGAGGCTGCCCGAGGGGGCAGGACTGCGAGCGACATGGTCAGCAATCGCTCGGCATGTGATCGGAGTGGGCAGGCTGACGGTCCGCAACCGGATCGTGAGCGGCCGAACACAAGCAGTAGACAGAGGCGCTAAAACTTCTCGAATCTCCTGACACAGACTGTAACGCTCCGACACAATTGACATTTAACGATTGACCTGACTTCTGTCAGTCCAGGACGCTCGCGTTTCAGGGAGGCTCGCGTAATGGCCGCGCGAGGCCGGGCGAGCGTCACCCATGGCCATACGCCCGATGGATGGTGCGATGCCGAGTTCGGAGCTGATCATTCTGGTCGCCGTGGTCGTCTTGATCGCGGTGGTGGTCTATGGCGGCATTCGCTTCCTGCGCTCGGACGATGACGAGGAATTCGAGGACGGCGGCCAGCGGCCAGAAACCGGTAACGGACGCTTCGACCTGGATTCCGAGACCCGCGGCCGCGGGCGTCGCGAGCACGACGACTTCGACGCTGCCCGTGATTTCCCCAGGCCCGCGGCCCGCCGCGCGGCCGGCCGGGACACGGCTAGCCGGGACGCTGCTGGCCGGGACACTGCCGGCCGGGATGCAGGAGCCAGGCGGCAGCCCGATCCGCGGCGCGAGCAGCGCGGCGGCCGCGGCCGGGACGACTACTTCGACGACGACCGGACCGAACTCG
>DASWAH010000175.1:0-4879 GCA_036391235.1 Streptosporangiaceae bacterium | reverse complement strand
GTACGTCCGGCCGCGAGACCGGAGCGGTGATCGTGATCACCGAGGCCGGGCGGCCGCCCAGCTCGCGCACGGCCGCGCCCGCGGTGACCTGCCCGAGGAACAGGACTGCCGCCGCGGTCAGGGCGGAGGTCACCAGAGCGGTAAGCGCGGCGATCAGCGTGACGGTGCGGTGGGCGAGCAGGTGGCGGACGGCGGGCGGCACCTTCCGCGCCATCGTCCGCACCTCCTCTGGCCCGCTAACCAGTCATGCTGACATGGGCAGATGTGCTCCTGAAGGGGCCGGATTCGAACGATGCCCTATCGTGACGCCCCGGTAATCCGAAAGAGCGGGCGAGGTTGTCGCGTCATGGGACCGTTCAATTCCACCCAGCGATTCCGGTGGCGCGGCTCAGCGCGCGCCGATGTTCGGACGGGCAGCGCCGGGTCCGGCGATCCCCGGGCGGACGCCCAGGCGGCGCAGGTTCAGGCCCGATCCCCGTGCGGGAGATCCATGCGCGAGATCGAAATTGGCACCGGCCTGCCACCGGCCCTGGCCGTTGACCGCCAGCCTGAGCACCGGGCCGGTCAGCCGCGGGTCGGCGGACGACCCGGTGGGCTGGCCGTTCAGGGTCTCCTGACCGGTGCCGGCGCGGAACCCGGGCAGCGACAGGTAAGCGCGCGGCCCCCACCGGACCAGCCACATCGGCCCGGCCGGGAAGTAGTCGTTTCCCTGGAGCAGCGCGTCCCGGCGGCCGAGCGCGGCCGCCGACAGGACGAGCGGGGCTGCCACGCGGCCTTCGAAGATGTTGTTAAGGAACACGATTCCGGTGATCGCCCGGCCGAGGTAGACGGCCGGATGTATCGGCCCGGGCGGGCTGGCCGTGACGATGGTGTTCTGATAAACGGCCGAGTTCTGCGCGTACCCGTTGATGATCACGGCGCCGGACTCGTGCTGGGTCCTGGAGTCGGCGCTGGTGATGTTGAACCGCACCGTGTTGTCCCGCGACGGCGCCGCCTGGCTCGAGCTGTACAGCTGATACCCGGCGCCCCAGTTCCGGTAGGACAGGTTGTACTGCAGGACGCAGTGGCTGGTGTTGCGGTCCAGCGCGAAGCCGCCGCCGTCATACACGTTGTTGGACCCGTTGCCGTAGGCGACGTTGTGGTCGATCACGATGCCGCGCGCGTCATACGCCCAGATGCCGAACGGCCCCTCGTGGAGCGCGGCGCCGTTGCCGCCGTTACCGTGCGCGACTGACCAGGCTATTCTCGCGCCTGCCACGCTGCCGAGCACGATCCCGTTTCCGCTATTGACCTGCCTGTTCGCCGGATCGCCTTTGTTGTAAGCGGCCGTGACATGCGAGATCAGCAGGTCAGCGTGGGCATACACCGGAGTGCGGCGGCTCGGGGCAGGTCCGAAGGCGGCCAGGCCGGCATTGATGTTGCCGGTTAGCCGCGCCTCGTTGATCCGCACGTCGCGGAAGCCGACCGCGTGCGCCGCGGCCACCGCGATTCCGTTCCCGAACCCGCTGGCCGTGACGCGGGCGATGACGACGTGGCCGAACCGCGGCCCAGCCGTCCGGTTGCTGAACAAGTCGATGCCGGCGCCGGTCGCCGTCGCCTGATCGCCTCGCAGCGTCAGGTCGGCGATGGTGACGCCGCCGGTGTCGGTGACGACGATGCCCGAGCCTCGGCTGGTAACGGTGGCCCGGCCATCGCCGTACGAGCCGATGCGCACCGGCCTGGCCGCGCTCCCGGCGTCGCCTGGGCCGAGCCTGAGCGGCCCGGCGTAGCTGGCCCTGGCCCGCAGCAGCAGCCGGTCACCCGGCTTGAGCACGGCCACCGAGGCCCGGCGCAGGGTCCGCCAGGCGGTGGCCGGCGAGGTTCCCGCGGCGTCGTCATGGCCGGCCGGGCTGACGTAGTAGGTCACCGGGCCGGCCGCCCGGCCAGTCAGGCCGACCCTGAACCGCGGCAGGAACGAACTGCACGCGATCACCAGCGCGCCAGCGCACAGCGCGAGGATCAGCAGCCTGGTCAGCTGGCGTCGCACAGCGCCGGCGCTCCCGACCGGAACCACTCGATCGTACGGCCGAGCCCATCCTCAACGCCGATGCGCGGCGCCCAGCCCAGCAGGTCGCGGGCCAGGCCGATGGCAGGCCGGCGGCGGACCGGGTCGTCGGTCGGCAGCGGGCGGCTGACGACCGGTGATGATGACCCGGTCAGCTGCAGGATCCGGGCCGCGAGGCTGGCGACCGACATCTCCTGCGGGTTACCGAGGTTCACCGGACCAGGAACCCGCCCGTCGATCATGAGCAGGATGCCCCGGACGAGATCGTCGATGTAGCAGAAGCTCCGGGTCTGGCTGCCGTCGCCGAACACGGTCAGCGGCTCGCCGGCCAGCGCCTGGCTGATGAACGTCGTCACCACCCGGCCATCCGTACCGCGCATCCGCGGTCCGTAGGTATTGAATATGCGGATGATGCCGGTGTTGACCGAGTTCACCTGCCCGTAGGCGACAGTCAGCGCCTCCGCGAACCGCTTCGCCTCGTCATACACGCTGCGCGGGCCGACCGGGTTGACGTTCCCCCAGTACTCCTCGGGCTGCGGGTGGACGGCCGGGTCGCCGTACACCTCGCTGGTCGACGCGAGGATGAACCGGGCGTGGTTCTGGTGCGCGATCCGCAGCGCGTTCTCCGTTCCCCTGCTGCCGACCGCGAGCGTCTCCAGCGGCCGGGCAAGGTAGTCGGGCGGCGACGCCGGGCTGGCCAGGTGGGCCACGACGTCGACCGGACCCGGCACGGTGAACTCGGCGCTCACGTCGGCGTGGACGAACTCGAAGTCACACCCGCCGGCGAGGCGGTCGATATTGCTCAGGCTCCCGCTGGACAGGTCATCCGCGCAGATGACCGAGTCACCGCGGGCGAGCAGCGCTTCCGACAGGTGCGATCCGACAAACCCCGCACCACCGGTCACCAGCACCCTCATGCCGGCACCCCCCCGATTCCGGCCAGCGGCGCCGGGTCTTGCCGGCGGACCTGCGGCACCAGCCGGACGCCAGCCGGGCCGTTCCCTGACCGCCGCCCGAAGGCCCGGACCGTCCAGCCGGCTGAGCGCCAGCGGCCGAGCGGCAGCGCGTTGCGGGCATCGAGCAGGACCGGCCGTCGCACGACGGAACGCAGCTCGGCGGGGTCCAGTTCCTGGTACTCCTTCCACTGGGTCAGGTGCACGACCAGATCCGCGTCCTCGCACGCCTTGGTGACCTCGGTCGCACTGTCAAGCTGCGGGCACACTGCCAGGGCGTTTGCCGCGGCGTACGGATCGTGAATGCGCACGTCGGCTCCCTGCGCTGCCATGGACTCGGCGACGCCGAGAGCGGGCGAGTCGCGGACGTCGTCGGTGTCCGGCTTGAACGCCACGCCGAGAACGGCGACCCGCTTCCCCCGCAGGGAACCGCCGACCAGGCTCCTGGCCATGTCGACGGCCCGCCGTCGGCGCCCCGAGTTGATGTCGTCCACGGCGCGGAAGAAGGCGACCGGGTCGGACGCGCCGGCCTCATAAGCCCACGCGGCCAGGGAGCGGATGTCCTTGCCCAGGCAGCTCCCGCCGAATCCCAGGCCAGACGAGAGCGCCTGGCTGCCGATCCTGGTGTCCAGTCCGAGAGCATGGGACACGTCGACGACATCGGCGCCTGATGCCTCGCAGATGTCAGAGATCAGGTTGATGAACGAGATCTTGGTGGCCACGAAGGCGTTCGCCGCGACCTTGACCAGCTCGGCCGAGTTCAGGTCGGTGCCGACGTACGGTATGCCGGTCTCGGTCAGGGGCGCGTAGATCTCGCGCAGGAGCTGATCCCCACGGGCAGAGTTCGTGCCCGCGACGACCCGGTCGGGCCGCAGCGCGTCCTGCACCGCGTGACCTTGCCTGAGGAATTCGGGATTCCAGGCAAGATCGATGGCCGGGCCGCCAGGTGCCAGCTTGGCGATGGTTGCCGTCAGTTCCGCGGCGGTACCGACCGGCACCGTGGACTTGCCCACGATCAGCGAGTCCCTGGTGATGTGCGGCACCAGTCCAGCGATGGCGTCGTGCACGGCATTCAGATCCAGGAAGTGCGTGCCCGTCAGCTGCGGCGTTCCGACGCAGATGAAGTGCACGTCACCGAAGTCGGCCGCCTCAGCGAGCGAGGTCCCGAACCTGAGCCGTCCGCTCTCCTGAGCGGTACAGAGAATGTCTTCGAACTCGGGCTCGAAGAAGGGCGTCTGCCCTGCCGACAGGGCCGCGACCTTCGCGGCGTCGGTATCCACCCCGAGCACTTCGTGGCCGATATGTGCCATGCACGCTGCGTGCACGGCTCCCAGATATCCGGTGCCAATGACCGTGATCCTCATGTACTTCCCCCCTAGTAACCGGCCGAGCGCCGCATGTTCGCAGCTCAGGGCCGTCTTCGGCGCGCGGCTAAGCCCGCTACGCCCTGGTCAGCTCGTGACGGCACGTGAAGTTCCATGCGTCCTGACACATGTGCTGCACGTTCCTGGACGCCTTCCACCCCCATTCGGCAGTGATGCGTCCCGGATCCGCGACCAGGCTGGCCACATCCCCGGCCCGCCGGCCGACGATCTCGTGCGGCAGGCGCATGCCGCAGGCCCGGCCGAATTCCGTGAGGAGTTCCAGGACCGACACGCCGGTGCCTGTGCCCACGTTCATGACCCGCAGGCCTGGCCGGTCGTCTAGGTGCCGCATCGCGAGCAGGTGCGCGTCGGCGACGTCCATGACGTGCACGTAGTCCCGGATGGCGGTGCCGTCCTGCGTCGGGTAGTCACCCCCGTAGACCCGCAGGACGGGCACCCGGCCGGTGGCCACCGCGGTCATGAGCGGCATCAGGTTGTCAGGAAGCCCGTGCTGCTGC
>DASWAH010000174.1:0-15903 GCA_036391235.1 Streptosporangiaceae bacterium | reverse complement strand
CCGGTACAACCAGGTGATCGCCGGGCACCACTACCTGACTCAGGAAGAGTTCAGCAACCGCGACTTCCAGAAGTCACACAACGGGTGCCTGCCGGGAGAGTGACCCCGGACAGCAGGTAACGGCGGCGGCCCCGGACAATGTCCGGGGCCGCTGTCGTGTCGCCCAGCCAGACGCCCAGCCAGAAGGGCCAGCTGGAGGACCGTTCGCAGGACTTGGAGGATGCCCGTGTTGCAGATGTTCGCCTTCACCGGGTCCGCGCTGATCGTCAGGCACTGGTTCGAGATTGACCTCGACGACGCCTCTATGGAACACGGAGCCAGGATCGAGCTCCGCGAGCTGACCTCCCAGCCGCATCGCGGCAGCGAATCGGCCGCCCAGGTGGTGACCGCGGACCGGCCGCTGTGGCGGGCCGATCTCTTCGACCGGCTCGGCGACCAGCCAGGAACCTTCGCCGTCGCGCATTACCATCCGGCGTTCGCCGGCCCCGAGCCATCCGGGCGGCACTGGGATCCCGCACTGCAAGCGGATCCCTGGCGCTGGCTCACCGGGCAGCTCACCACCCTCGGCGCGGCGGGCCGGTCCGCGGGCACGGCCTGGCCGCTGAACCCGGCCGACGCCGCCGACATCCCCCGGTACGCGGACCAGATCGTCGCGGCCGCGCAGGCCTGCGGGCCCGACCGCTGCCACTCGGCCGCCCAGTGCTATCAGCTCACCCAGGACGTGCGCGAGTCTGTGCTGCTGATGATCGGCTACCTGAAACGGCCCGACCGGCTGGACGCGGACTGGGTCAGGCCGTGGACGTCAGGCACCTGACCCGGGCCGCCCGGCCGGCCGCGCCGGCCAGCTAGCCTGCCGCCATGCGCAAGAACCTCACCGCGGAAGATCTCGGCGACCTGACCACCCAGCCGCTGCTCGCCGTCCTGGCCACCACCCGGCCCGACGGCACCGTCCTGCTGTCACCGGTCTGGCACGAGTGGCGTGATGGCGGGTTCGGCGTCGTCACTGGCACCAACGACGTGAAGGCCAGGCACCTGCGGCGCGACCCGCGGGCCAGCATCGTGATCTGCGAGCAGACCCCGCCGTACCGCGGCCTGGAGGTGCGCGGCCCGGCCCGGCTGATCGCCGCCAGCGCCGCCGACTGCACGCGCATTGCGGCGCGTTACCTCGGCCAGGAAGGCGGCGCCGCCTACGCCGCCCAGGCCGCCGACGACCTCATGATCCGTATCGAGCCCGGCGTCCTGCGAGCCTGGGACTTCACCGACTCGTTCTCCTGAACGTCCCGCGCGGGGGTCACGGCCTTCAGGCCGGGACCCCCGCCGGAACCAGACGAATCAGGCCAGGCCGTGACCGCGCGGGCCGACCATGGCCGGCGGCACGACGGTGCTCGCGTCGACGAACGTGCTGCCCGTCGGGCCGGCCACGACGGCCGCGTGCAGGGCGCTGCCGCGCAGGTAATTCCGCCAGGACAAGAACCACTCGGTCCAGCCGTTGTCCCAGGTACCCGCGCGCGGGCTGCCGGTGACGATCACCGGGTCGCCGGGCAGTTCCATCTTGTAGTACGTCTCGGCGTGGGCCGGCGACGTGTTCACGCAGCCGTGGCTCACGTTGACCGAACCCTGGGCCCAGACCGACCAGTAGGCGTCGTGAATGTAGACGCCGCTCCAGGTGAACCGGACCGCCCACGGCACCCACAGCGCGTAGCCGGGACCGGTCATGTAGGTCGGGTTGGCCTTCTCGATGGTCAGGTAGTGCCCGTTCGGCGTGTCATCGCCCGGCCGCCCGGTACTGATCGGCCAGTGCCCGAACAGCCGGCCCTTGTAGTACACGTCCATGTAGTGCGTGACCGTGCTCGCCTTGACGATCAGCGACGGGCCGATCGAGAAGCTCGCGTGCAGGTTATGCGTCGCGTAGACGCCCTTGGCGATCTCGACGCCGGCCAGGTGGCCGGTGAAGCTCACCTTGGTGCCCGGCTGCCAGTACGACTTCGGCCGGAATGACACCGTCGTCGTCCCGGCCCACGTGTTCGTGTCCCAGTACCAGGCGCCCATGACCGGCCGGGAGGTGGTGATGCTCAGCGACCGCTCCACGGCCTTGCGGTTGGTGACCGCGTGATTGAAGGTGAGCGAGATCGGCATCCCCACGCCGTACTTCTGGTGGTTCGCCTCCAGCAGCGTGACCTGCACGGTCCGCTTGGGCGACAAGGTCCTGAACGTGCTGGTCGCGGTCACCCGCTGACCGTTCGCTCCGGTTGCCGTGGCCCGGACCGTGTACCGGGCTGAGGGCTGCAGGGCCCAGTTGCTCTTCCAGACAGTCCCGTTGTCAGCCAGAACTCCAGCCAGCAGGTGACCCTGGCTGGTCGTGACCGTGACCGCGCCCAGCCGTCCGTGATCGGCCCGCACGGTGACGCCGCCGCCGGGCTGGACCGCGCGGCCGCCCGCCGAGGGCAGGATCGTGACGCTGGCCTGAGCAGCCGCGGCGGCCGCCTTGACCTGGCTCGCCGGGCCAGAACTGCCCGCCGAGCACCCGGCCGCCGCCGCTGCGGCGGCTACCGCGATCGCCGTGCCCGCGACCTTGGCCGGCCGGCCGTACCTTGCGCATGTTCCCGCACCGAAGAGTTGCACCTGCGAACCCCGAATCCCGATTACCCAGAAGCTCACCCCGGCAGGGGTGTTTGCCTGACAGCGACCGAGGTACCCGGCGGCCGCCGGCCGGAAAGCCAGCTGGCCCAAGACCGTGCCAGGACATGACGAAACCCTGACCCGATCAGGGAGCCGGGCCGGCGGTCGCTACTTCTCGGAGACGGGGAGCAGGTCGCGCAGGCCGGTAATGTTCAGCACCCGGAGGATGATGGCGTCCGCGCCCACGACCAGCTCGGGGCGGCGGCCGAGATGGTCGTACAGGACCTTCACTCCGGCGCTGTCGAGGTACTCGACGCCGGTGAGGTCGAGGACGAGGCGGTTCCTGGCTGGAGCGTCGTCGAGGGCCAGGCGGAATTGCGGCGCGCTGGCGTAGTCGATCTCGCCCCGGACGACGAGCGTGACGACGTCATCGGCCACGGCGGTGCTGATGTCCAGGCTCATGACGCGGCGATCCTCTTGGTCAGGTACACGGTCGTGCCGGTGCCGGTGGCGGAGACGGTCATGTCATCGACCAGCGCGCGAGTCATCCGGAGCCCCCGTCCCCGGCCGGTGTCGGCGGCCGGCTCGATCCACCGCCCGCTGTCGCTGACGACCGCCCGCACCACGCCGTCGTCGCAGGCCAGGGAGATGGTCACGGTGCGGGACGGGTCAAGCCGCGATCCGTGCTCTATCGCGTTGCTGGTGACCTCGCCGATCGCGTGCAGCAGTTCGTTCGCGGCGACCAGGCCGATGCGGGCCTGGGCGAACCAGCTCCTGAGCGTGGCCCGCAGCCCGCTCAGCTCATCGAGATCGGCAGGGAAGGTCAGCGCGACCGGCTCGGCGGCCAGCGTCTCTGGTGCCGGCCCGTCCGGCGGGAGATGGCGGTAGATCAGGAACGCGACATCGTCGTCGTGGGCCCGGCCGATCAGCCGCGCGGCCAGCCGGTCGGCGCACTCGGCCGGGCTCACGGCGCGGGCGCCGGCCAGAATCGCCGCGGCCGCATCGATCGCCACGTCGATCGACTGACCGCGCCGCTCGACCAGGCCGTCCGTGTACAGCAGCAGGGTCGATCCGGGCGGCAGGCTCATCGTCGCCTGCGGACGGCGCACTGCATCCAGCACGGCCAGCGGAGTCGACTGCGCGCCGTCGAGGAGTACATACGGCCTGGAGTTCTGACTCTTGTTGTCTGTGCCTTTGTCGAGGATCGCGGGCGGATGACCGGCGCTGCTGTAGCGGACGGTCGCGGTGGCCTGATCGATCAGGGCGCAGAAGACGGTGCTGCAGCGGGCCCCCGGGATCCGCCTGGCGAAGGCGTCCAGGGCGGTCAGCATCTCGGCCGGGCCGTGACCTTGCAGCAGCAGCGCGCGGGCCGCGCTGCGCAACTGTCCCATCACGGCGGCCGCGGCCGCCCCCTTGCCCACGACATCGCCCACGGCGACGGCGAGACGGCCGCTGTCGAGGGCGACGGCGTCGTACCAGTCGCCGCCGACCTCGAGCACGTCGACGGCGGGCTCGTACCTGACCGCCAGGCGCCAGGCGTCCAGCTCCGACATCGTCGGCAGCAGGCTGCGCTGCAGCACCTCGGCGACCTCGTGCTCGCTCTGGCGCTGACGTTCCCGCTCGGTGACATCCCGGCCGGTCGCCTGCCACAGGCCGTCGGGCGTGTAGGCGTGGCTGAGCTCGATCGAGATGTAGCTCCCGTCGGCCCGGCGGATGTCCCACAGGTCGGTAACCTGGCGCCCGGCGGCCAGTTCGCTCATCAGGTCGCCCAGCCGCGGCAGGTCCTCGGGCCGGACCACGTCGTCGACGGTCAGCGCCACGTGCTGCTCACGGGTGTAGCCGAGCATCCGGCAGGCCGCCGGGTTCGCGTCGACGAACCGGCCGTGCTGGTCGGCCAGCCAGATCCCGTCGGTCGCCCGTTCGAACAGCATCTGGTAACGAAGCTCCTGGTGCCGGGCTGCTTCCTCGGCGAGTTTGAGGTCGGTGATGTCCCGGCCCTCGGGAATGATAAGGATCACCTCACCCTGCTCGTCCAGGACGGGGCGGAGCGAGAAATCGAAGACGACTTCCTCGCCGCTCGGACGCCGGAGCGCCCACTCGGTCCGGAAGGTCTCCCCCGCCGCCGCCCGGGCGACGGCCTGCCTGAGCTGCTCGGGCGCGCCGGGGGTGTGCACGAACCACACCGTCTCCCAGAACGGGCGGCCGATGACTTCCTCGCGGGGAGTTCCGGCGAACTCCAGGGATGCCCGGTTGGCCTCGAGCAGGGTCCCGTCCGGCGCGAGGAAGCCGATGTATTCGTACGTGCCATCGAAGATCACGCGCAGCCGCTCGGTCTCGAGCAGCTCGCGGAGATCTCGCCTGGGCATGAGCGCTAATGTACCCACCTGCGAAGCTGGCGACCTCGGCTGGCCGCGGCGCTCTGGCCGGTTACAGCACGCCCGGGCGGACCAGGCCTGCTTCGTAGGCGAGCACCACCGCCTGGACCCGGTCCCGGCAGCCCAGCTTGGCGAGGATGCTGCTCACGTGCGTCTTGACGGTGGTCTCACCGACGAATATGCCGGCCGCGATCTCGCGGTTCGACTCCCCGTGAGCCAGGTGGATCAGGACTTCGGTCTCCCGCGGCGACAGCTCGCGAAGCTGCGGCGGGCGGGCGGCCGGCGGCCTCGCCACGAACTCGGCGATCAGCCGCCTGGTCACCGAAGGGGCCAGGAGGGCGTCGCCGCGGGCCACCGTGAAGATGCCCGCGATCAGCGAGTCCGGCGGCGAGTCCTTCAGCAGGAACCCGCTCGCGCCCGCCCGGAGGGCGTCGAAGACGTACTCGTCCAGGTCGTAGGTGGTGAGGATCAGCACCTGAGTGCCGGTCTCCCTCGTAATCAGCCTGGTCGCCTCCAGGCCGTCCAGGCGCGGCATGCGGATGTCCATCAGCATCACCTGCGGCCTCAGCCGCCGCGCCTGGGCCACCGCCTCGACGCCGTCGCTGGCCTGTCCGAGGACGCTGATGTCCGGTTCGGAGTCCAGGAGTTTCGTGAATCCGGCCCGGACCAGCAGCTGATCGTCGGCGATAACGACGCTGACGGTCATGGCGCCGCCACTTCCTCGGCGTCGAGCGGCAGCACCGCGCGGACCAGGTAGCCCCCGGTGCCGGCCCGGCCGGCCTGCAGGTGACCGCCGTATACGGCGACGCGCTCGCGCATGCCGATCAGGCCGAACGCGCCACGGGCGGCGGCGGCGCCTTCGGCCTGACCGTCGTCGCGGCCGGCCGGCTCGGCCGTCCCGTCGTCGTGAACCTCGATCTCGAGGGCGAGCGGCCGGCACCGCACGCTGACGTCGGCCCTGGTCGCCGACGCGTGCTTCATGACGTTGGTGAGGCTCTCCTGGATGATCCGGTACGCCGACAGGTCCAGGCCAGGCGGCAGTCTCAGCAGGTCACCGTCGGTGGACACCTCCACCCGCAAGTTCGCCTCGGCCAGCTGGGCGACCAGGTCGGGAAGCTGCCGCAGGCCCGGCTGGGGCGACAGCGCGAGCGGCGCGTCGTCCCGGCGCAGCACGCCCAGCATCCGGCGCAGTTCGGCCATCGCCTGGCGCCCGGTGTGCTCGATCGCCTCGAGCACGGCGCCGGTGGATTCCTGCCCCGCCGCCAGGACGCGCCGTTCCGCGGCCGCCTGGATGACGATCATGCTGAGGCTGTGAGCGACCACGTCGTGGAGTTCCCTGGCGATTCTCGAGCGCTCGCGCTCGGCGGCCTGATCCGCCAGCGCCTGCCGCTCCTGCTCGAGCCGGTCGGCCCGGTCCTGCTGGCCGACGGCGGTCCTGCGGTGCTGGTGCACGATCCGGCCGGTCACCCAGCACAAGATGAACAGCAGGAGCGCGGGCAAAACGTTCCCGACGCCCTGGCCTTCCGCCGCGCCGAGCACTTCACCGGAGATGACAAGGGTCCCGGCAACCGCCGTGCCAGCGATCAGTGCCCGGCCGGCCGCGTTAGCGCCCAGCGCGAAGAAGGCCACCATGAGCGCGACGGCTGGCTCGAACGGCGGCTGCTGGGACAGGCTGAACATCGAGAGCCGCCAGGCCGCCGCGGCCACCACAACCATGACGGCGACCGCGGCCGGCCACCGGAAGCGCCAGTACAGCGGCGCGCACACCAGCACCAGGAATAGGCCGTGCACCCAGACGGCGCCGGGGAAATAGGCCCGGCCGCCCTGCGACGACAGCGTGCCGTTCTGGCTGAGGTCAACCGCGCCCGCTGCCACGATCGCGAGCGGCACGAGCCAGGCTGAGACCCGGCGCCACCACTGTGACGTGCGCTCCATGCACGGAGAATAATCCCGGCCGGCGGAACCTGACTTCCTCCGGCGGGAGGATCCTGGCGCTGCCGGAATCCTCCGGATTGGCCAGGCGAATCGTTCTCCGGGCCGGAGACCTGCCGCTCCCGGCTGCCTAGCGTCACTGGTGCGAACGGCTGCCACCGGGCAGCGCGCGACCGGAAATGGAGCCGGACATGAAGAAGCTGATGATCGGGCTGACAGCGGGCGGCGTTATCGCCGGGGCGGGATGCGGGCTGGCGCTGCCGGCTGCCGCCGCCGCGCCGCGCGAGCGGACCATCACGTCAAGATCGGGCACGACGACGGCGTCCAGACGGTGACGCGGCTCGGTCACGGCACGGCCGACGAGATGATCACCATCACGTTCATCCTGCGAGGCGGGCAGATCGACGTCACCGGCGTCGCGACGTCCACGAAGTCGGGCCCAGGCCCGTTCAGCCTCGCCATCACTGGAGGGACCGGCTCCTATGCCGGCGCGACGGGCTACGCCAGCGTGGCCCCGGCGCACTCGCCCCGGATCACCCTGCATGTCTCCGGCTGATCCGGCCGGCAGCCGCTGACCTGGCTGGCAGCTGCTGACGGGCGGCGGCCGATCGCGGGCCGCCGCCCGGTCAGGCGCCGGCGGGGACTTCGTCCTTCAGGTGCTCGCTCAGCCAGGAGCGGACCTCGGCGCTGTCGTCATGACCATGCACGGACATCGCGTGCTGCGTGGCGGCGAGGAGGACTTCGTCTTCCTCGCCGGCGATAGTCAGCGTGCAGTTGCTCTCGCTCGGGTAGTCACGGCAATCGGCAACCTTGCGGCTCATGGCGCACTCCTCACTGAAGACTGCAGGACGTAGTTGTCACGTTACTCACCGTGTCTGGTTGGCACCACAGCCAGTCGCGC
Source organism: Streptosporangiaceae bacterium (assembly GCA_036391235.1). Lineage (GTDB taxonomy): Bacteria > Actinomycetota > Actinomycetes > Streptosporangiales > Streptosporangiaceae > Chersky-822. The sequence continues at coordinate 8,076 of DASWAH010000174.1, read as the reverse complement.
ATCGACGGCCGGGCGCCAGCAATAACGACAGCGCCTCCACATGGCCTGCACGCCAGCCACACCGCGAGTCGACGCGAGCGGTCTGGGCTGGCACCTTGGTCAGGCCCGGAACGTGATACGGCTGAGGGGAGCCGGCGATGCGAATGATGGCGAGGATCAGCATGTCCCCGGAAGCAGGGAACGATGCGATCAGGGACGGCAGGCTTCCTGCGGTCATGCGGCAAGCCGCGGAACGCTGGCGGCCCGAAGGCATGTACTTCACGACCTTCGACGGGCGCCGGACCGCGTACATGATCTTCGAGATGCCGGACTCCAGCGACATTCCGCCGTTCGCCGAGCCGTTCTTCGCCGAACTCAACGCCGACGTGCAGCTGGCGCCGGTCATGAACGGCGATGATCTGGCCAAAGGCCTGTCCCAGCTCGGCTGAGCAGGGCTCCCGTCAGCATCGCCACTGCTCCGCGGCGCTGATCGTGAGCGGTTCCCCGGCCCGGAGCGTGCGGTACCTGTCGCCGAATCGGCGGCTGAACGCCTCGTAGGTCCACGGTGTGCTGTCGTGGCTCGACAGCGCGATCAGCCGGGGGCCGCGCATCGCTATCTCGTCCAGGACGTGGGCGACGTCGTCCTCGCTGATCGGGCGCCACGGCGGGTGCGGATTGCCGAGTATTGCCTGGGGCACGAGCGGCGACCGAGCCGGGTGCACGGGCAGGTGCAGCCCGCCGACCACGGCTCGGATGGGGATGTCGAGAACCTGCTCGGTGATGCCGAGCATCCGCTCGATCGGCGGGTGGCCGCAGCCGCTGATCAGCACGAGCCCGAAGGCGCGCACATTCACGACCAGTGCCTGCTCGGTGATGTAGCCGGGCCAGAACAGCATGCGCGGCAGTGGCGGCAGGACGGCCATACCGGGCCCGATCACCGTGGCGGCGGTGGTCGGGACGACACGAGCGCGCGAGTGCTCCATGGGAGCAGGCACGTGGGCTGGCACCCCGGGCGGCTCCAGCGGCTCGCCGGAGAATCTGAACGTCCGGCCGCGTGCTGCCCCGAGGCCGCCGACGTGGTCGGGATGCAGGTGGGAGATCACCACGGCATCCAGTACGCCCAGGTCCACGCTGAGTTTCTCCGCGTTGCGGACCAGGGCCGACAGCGGCCGGCTTCCGGACAGGCCGGTGTCGAAGAGCACGCGGGCACCGCCCGCGCGCACGAGATAGGAAACGCCGGGCTCTCCGGCCAGGTTGCTGCCGTCGCCGGTGAGCCGCTCGACGAGCGGCAGGATCATGACATCGTCGACCTCACCGAGGTCCCGCAGGCCCGCTTCGACCTGGACCGGCCAGGAGCGGTCCGCGCGCGCTACACCAGCGGCATAGCGTGCCGCGAGGCCGGCCAGCCCCGCTGTCGTCGCGGCCGCGGTGCCGATGGCCAGCTGCCGGTTCCATGGCATGACATCCTCCAGTTGAGTTCAGTCGAGCGTGCGCCGCGCCTGGGTGCCGGGGAACCTGAGCCGTTTGAGGGCGAGGGCGTTGACAGCGACGATGACACTGGAACCTGACATGGACAGGGCGGCAATCTCCGGCCGCAGTACCAGCCCGAACACGGGCGCGAAAACCCCGGCCGCGATGGGCAGCGCGACGGCGTTGTAGCCGATCGCCCAGCCCAGGTTCTGGCGCATCTTGCGCAGCGTGCCGCGCCCGATCCGCAGCACCGTCGGCACGTCCAGCGGATCGGAACGCATCAGGACAACGTCGGCGGTCTCGATCGCCACGTCGGTGCCAGCTCCGATCGCGATGCCGAGGTCGGCCTGGGCGAGGGCTGGCGCGTCGTTGACGCCGTCGCCGACCATGGCGACCCTGCGGCCGCCGCGCTGGAGCTCGGCAATCCTGGCGGCCTTGTCGCCGGGCATTACCTCGGCGATCACGGTGTCTATGCCGAGCTGGCCCGCGATCCGCCGGGCGGTGGCCTCGTTGTCGCCGGTAAGCATGACCACCTCGGCGCCGGTCTGGTGCAGCGCCGCGATCGCAGCCGCCGCCGTGTCCCGGGGTGCGTCGGCGATGCCGAGCAGCCCGGCCGCCCGGCCGTCGACGGCGACGATCACCGCCGTCCGGCCGCCGGCCGCCAGTTCGTCGCGGCGGCCAGCCAGCGCGCTCATGTCAATGCCCTGCGCTTGCATCAGGCGGCGGTTCCCGACCGCGACCCGGTGACCATCGGCCTGGGCGGTCGCGCCGTAACCAGGGACGTTCTCGAAGCCTGTGGCTGTCAGCGCATCCCGGTCATTCCGGCTCGCGTACCGGACGATCGCCCCGGCCAGCGGGTGCTCGGATTCCCGCTCGACGGCAGCGGCCAGCCGCAGCATGCCCTCCTCGGTAAACCCATCGACGGTGATGACGTCGGTGACCTCCGGCTCGCCTTTGGTCAGGGTTCCTGTCTTGTCCATGACCACGACGCCGATCCTGGCCGCGGTCTCCAGCGCCATCGCGTTCTTGAACAGCACCCCTCGCTTAGCGCCCAGGCCGGTACCGACCATGATCGCCGTCGGCGTCGCCAGGCCCAGCGCGTCCGGGCAGGTGATCACGACCACGGTGATGGCGAACAGCACCGCCGCGCTCACCGGGCGGTTGCTGGCCAGCAGCCACACCGCGAAGGTCAGCCCGCCGCCTATCAGGGCCACGAGCACCAGCCAGAACGCGGCCCGGTCCGCTAGCCGCTGACCAGGTGCCTTGGAGTTCTGCGCCTCCTGGACCAGGTGCACGATTTGCGCCAGTGCGGTGTCGGCGCCGACTTTGGTGGCCTGCACCCGGAGAGTGCCGTTGCGGTTGATCGTCGCGCCCGTCACGGCCGATCCGGGAGCCTTGTGCACTGGCAGGCTCTCCCCGGTCACCATCGACTCGTCAACCTCGGACTGGCCGTCCTTCACCACGCCATCGACCGCGATCTTGGCGCCGGGACGCACCAGCAGGAGGTCACCGGCGATTACCTCGGAGGTAGGCACCTCGGCTGGCTCGCCGTCACGGATCACCAGCGCCCGGGGCGGGGCCAGGTCGAGCAGGGTGCGGATTGCGTCGTTGGCGCCGCCCCTGGCGCGCATCTCGAACCAGTGACCAAGCAAGACGAACGCGGCCAGCACCGTCGCCGCCTCGTAGAACACGTCCCCGCCGCCGGTGGCGCTGACATACACCGAGTACAGCCAGCCCGCGCCGACAGCCACGGCGACCAGCACCATCATGTCCAGGGTGCGGGCCCGCAATGCCCTCCAGGCGCCGTCGAAGAAGATCCAGGACGAGTAGAAGATCACCGGCAGGCTCAGCAACAGCGCCCACACGTCTTCCCGTAGGCCGAACGGGACCGGCACGTGCAGGCCGAGAACATCACGGCCGATCGGGGACCACACCAGGATCGGAGCCGAAAACACCGCCGCGACCAGGAACCGGTTGCGCATGTCAGCGACCATCGACGCCATCGACATCGCGGCCTGCCCGCCGTGCCCCATCGCCTCCTGCGGAGAACGCGCAGCAACGGCCCGCACGCCGCCGGGCTGATCGGGATCCGCCATCGGATCGCACACGTGCGCAGGCACCGACTGGCCGGCGCAGTGATATCCGCAGTCGGTCACCCACCGGCGAAGCTCGGCGAGCGAGGTCCGGTCCGGGTCGAAGGTCACGGTGGCGGTCTGGGACACCGCGTTGACCTCCACCTCCAGGACACCAGGGCGGCGGCCCAGCACGGCGGCCACGATGTTCTGCTCCGACGCCCACTGCAGGCCCCGCACGTCAAGCACCGCAATGCTGCGCTCCTTGGCTTGCAGGCCCTTGCCAGGTTCGGTCACGAGATCAGGTCCCTCCGATTCCTAGAGCCGGATCACCTGCCGGATGGTGCTCGCGACTTCGGCGAAAGCCGCGTCGGCCTCAGCGTCGGAACGGCTTGCCGCGCTGGCAACGCAGTGCCGCAAGTGGTCGTTGAGCAGCCCGGACGCGACTTCCTGCAGGGCCCGGGTGGCCGAGGCGACCTGGACCACCACGTCCGGGCACCAGGTGTCAGCCTCGATCATCCGCTGCAGGCCACGGACCTGGCCCTCGATCTTGCGTAGCCGGGCCAGATAGTCGTCCTTGCCCGAGGCATAACCCCTGGCCGCCCGTTGTGCGGCGCCAGTGCGCCGAGGCGGGCTGCACTCCCCGGCCGCCCCCCGGCCGGGGAATGGGGTGACGGAGGTCATCGCCTGCTTCCGGCGTCCGCTGGGGCTCGCCGGTCGTCGCTGGTGATCAGGTCACGCAACCGCTGGTACTCCGCGGTGTCGATCTCGCCGCGGGCCAGTCGCTCGTCCAGGATCCGGCGAGCGTCCGGGCCGCGGTGCTCCCTGTCGGGCCGGCGGGTGGCCCCGGCGAACAGGACGTAGACACCCCAGATCACCAGGCTCCAGAAGGCGATCATCCCGGCCCACATCAGCGCTGCCTGCCAGAACACCAGGTGGCTGCCATACCAGAACATCATCGTGACCATCTCCCTCACCGGCTCCGGTCTCCCGGGTTCCGTCTCCAGGATCGCCTGCGATACCGGTGGGGGGTAGGGCCACGAGGCCCTTCACGAAGGTGACGTTCGGGCCGCCCGGCCAGGGACGGCTGGCCCTGCGTCCCACTGCTATCGCAGGGCATCGTCGAGATAAGCCAGACCAGTGGAGCAGGTGGACAGCCCAAAGCCGGCGGAGGACTCTGTGAAGCGCATGCGCATGGCCGCGGTGATGGGCGTGGCCGCCATCACCGCGGTCGGACTCGCGGCCCTGACCGGCTGCGGGACCACTAGGACGAAGCCACCCGCGGCGGCTGCCTCGCCGAACGGCCCCGCCTACTCGTATTACCGGTCCGTGATGGGCCGCCTGCAGGGCGGCGGCATGATGGGCGACACCGGCCATGGCTGGATGACGGGCCCCGGTGGCTACCGGTGGATGATGGGCGGCGCGGCCTCCCCCGCCTGGATGCGCGGCCACGCCGTGCCCGGTTTCATGATGGGCGGCGGCACCCACGACCCCGGCAAGATCATGGGGGCGCTGTGGGCGAACGGCCCCGGCCCGCGGGTCAGCCCGGCCCAGGCCGCCAGGCTCGGCCGCCTGACACCGGCCGGTGCCACGCTGGACCGCGCCGCGAACCGGATCACCTTCACCGGACCCACCGTCCGCCTCGTCGTCCTGGCCAGCCCCGCCGGCGGACGCGACGAAACCTTCCGCATTGCCGGCCTGACCAACCCAGCCGTCACCGTCCCAGCCGGAGCCCGCGTCAGCATCGAGATCATCAACGCCGACCCCGGCGCCGCGCACGGCCTCGTCATCACCGCCGGCCAGGCCGCGCCGTCCTGGATGCCGATGATGACCACCCGAACCGCGTTCCCCGGAGCGGCGCTGTGGTTCCTCGGCAACCCCACCTCCGCCGGCATGCACGCCGGGACTCTCACCTTCACCGCCAGCCCATCGGGCACCTACCGGTACTTGTGCCCCGTCCCCGGACACGCGCAGAAGGGCATGGCCGGGACCTTCACCGTCAGCTGAGCCAGCGTGATGACAGGAGCAGTCAAGATGTCCAAGGCCAGCAGGAACCGGCAGACGGCCCGGGAGACGATCGCCCGGATGCGTGCCGCAGACGCACAGCGCAAGCGGCGCCGTCGCTGGACCGCCGGGATCGGCGGAGCCGCGGTGATCATCGCTGCCGCGGCGGTGAGCTTGGCCGTCATCAGCGCGGGCGGACACCCAGCCGGGGCCGGCGGAAAGGCGAAGATGAAGCTCGCCGCGGTGAGCACGCTCGGCAAGCTCGCACCCGCTCCGTTCCCTGGATCTCCCGGGCCCGAGGGCGTCCCGGTTCCCGCCGCAGCCCCCCTGGCCAGCACCGCGTCGGACGCTACCGGCAGGACTGTCGACGGAATCAGCTGCCAGAGCTCAGAAGGGACCCTCTTCCACATCCACGCCTACCTGACCATCGTCATCAACGGCTCGCCCCGGCAGGTCCCGGCTGACATCGGCGTCGCCGGCAGCTGCCTGTACTGGCTGCACACCCACGCCGCTGACGGCATCGTTCACATCGAGTCCCCGGTCCGCCGCACCTTCACTCTGGGCCAGATCTTCGACGTATGGGGACAGCCGCTAGGCCCTGACCGGATCGGTCCCGCCGCCGGGCACGTCACCGCCCTCTACAACGGCAAGGTCTACCAGGGCAACCCGCGCGACCTCCCGCTGAGCACGCACGCCCAGATCCAGCTCGAAATCGGCACACCGCTCGTCGCCCAGCGCACGCTGACCTTCCCGGGCGGCCTGTAACCCCGATCCTGTCCAGCCATCGGGGAGTGCGAGTCAGCGCGCCGGGCGCAGCCCGTCCATGGTGACCGTGACGAGCCGGCGGACGGCCGCCGCGGTCGGCAGCCTGCTGGCACCGGCCAGCGCGTGCACGCAATAGGCAGCCAGTTCGTCGGGCGCGACATCATCGCGGACGGCACCGGCCGTGGCGGCCTCGCGCAGCAGATCGGCAATCATGTCGCGCACCTGCCGTTGGGCCCGGCCGACCTGCTCGTCCCGGTGCAGCAGGGCCGCTAGCTCGGTACCGTCATGGCCGCCGGATTCGCGGGAGAGGAGGGCAAAAGCCTCGAGCACCGCCTTGAGCCTCACTGCGGCGTCGCCTCCCCGGTCCCGGACCTCGGCAAGATATTCCAGGTGGGCGGCGATCTGGCGGCCGTGCCAGGCTGTCAGGACCGACTCGACATCCGGGAAGTACTTGTACAGCGTGGCGCGCCCTACGCCCGCGGTCTCGGCAATCTTGGACATCGTCACCGACCGCAGCCCGTGCTCGGTGACCAGCGCCGCCGCGGCGCCCAGGACCGCATCACGCACCGCGCTGCGGTGCGCCTCGATGGTGCTGTCCCAGAGCTTCGGCATGCGGTAAGTATACGCAGCGACCAGTACTATGACATCATGACTCTGTCAGAGACATGGTGTCTCGAAAAGAGACAGCAGGGGAGAGGCGACGAATCCGATGAACCAGCATCCGGCCGTCGAATCTGAAGCTCGGATCCCGACCCCGAGAGGCGAGCGGTACGCCAAGCAGCTCTGCAGCCACGCCGCGCACATGGCCAGCCGCGCAGACTGGACGCCGCCCGAAGGCCTGATCGAGTTTCCCGACGACATGGGGACATGCCGGGTAGTGACGGAACCGGGTCACCTCATTCTCACCGTCCAGGCCAGTGACACGGCGAACCTCGGCAGGCTGCAGCAGATCATCGGCCGCAACATCGAGCGGTTCGCCGGCCGGGAAGGCCTCACGGTCGAATGGCTCCAGCCATCAGGTCATTGAGTGCCCCGGCACGCCTGTCAACGACCTCATCCGCCCTGCTCGTACTCCCGGGTAAGTGTTGCTAATCCGGCCGCCACGGACACCGAACACCCGGCGCGCAGCCACCGGACTCCCGTGCAATCAGGCCCGCCCGCCCGACCGGGCCGAAATATGTTGTCTCTTGTGCCTTTAACTAAGCGCCTGGTAGCGTCCTAAACGGCAATCCGCACAATGACCGTTCATCCTTTTATGCCATTATGGGAGAATTGTCATCGCCGTCCGCAGCGTCGCGACACGGACCGATACCACCACGGATTCCCGTGCTATCGCTACCCGGGTGGCCCGGTTGCCTGCCCCGTTAGGCCGTTATCCCGTCTGGAGACCCCACCTTCCTCCAGTACGCCTCTCATCAGGAGGTAACGTGAAGCGCTCTATCATCGCGATGGCCGGCGTGCTTTCACTCGGCTTCTTCGCCTTGCCCGCCGCATCAAGCGCGCTGGCCGGGCAACCTGGTTACGGGCAGCGTCCGTTCTGCGAGAACAACGCGGTGACCTGCACCGAGGCCTACCAGTCGATCGGCAAGTACTACACCGGCCACGACGAGCCGTCCACGCTGTTCTACTCGAACACCGCAGGCTCGGGCAATAACAACGTCTACACCATGCGACTGCCCACTGATCCGCCCACGCTGCCCAAGCAGAATGGCACCGGCGGAACGTTCAACTTCCAGTTGCACCCGGCGTTCTGGTTCGGCATGGCGATGTGCGACGACCAGTCGGC
>DASWAH010000173.1:0-5967 GCA_036391235.1 Streptosporangiaceae bacterium | reverse complement strand
TCCAGCGGGTCGCTCCCGGGCCGCGCATCATGCCGACGAGTACCTTTCCGGCCAGATCCTCGAAAGTCGCCCGCTCGGCCTCGGTGAGCGCGGCCAGCGCGCCGCCGAGCACGTCCGCCCGGGCCGTCGACACCCGGCCGGCCGCGGCCCGGCCGGCCGCCGTCAGCACGATCGCCGTGCTCCGGCCGTCTGGCCCGGCCTCGCGGCGGACATAGCCGGAGTCGGCCAGCCGGTCGACCAGCCGGACCGTTCCTGACGAGGTCAGCCCGAGAACCTGGCGCAGACGGTCGACCGACGGCCGGTCCAGGAAATGCAGCAGGGCCGACAGGGCCGCCGCGGCCGTTTCTGACCGGCCGGCCGCTGCCGCGACGGCGTCGTTGGCCTGGTCGGTGACGACCAGGGCGAGGGCACCGAAGACGTTCGCGGCCCGGTCGATGCCCGATCCGGCCGGGGGAACCTCAGCCAAGCTCGTAGTCGAGGGTGAAGTCTCCGCCGGAACCGCCGGTCGTCACGGCCTCGCCAGAGCCGCGCAGGCCGGCCAGCTCGCCGGTCGCCGAGCCGTCGACTACCTGCCAGGCCGTCGTGGCGACGCCATCGGTGAATCCGCCGTCGGCTCGCACCACGAAGGTGCCCTTCCGGGAACCCAGGCTGCCGGTCACGCGCTGGTAGCCGGTGAACACGGCGGTGCCGTCCTGGCCGTAACACATCACGGCCTCCCAGTTCGCCTCGCCCTTCAGCTCGCCGGCGAGGCCGAACGTGACGTGCGCCTTGGTCAGCTTGCCGCCGCCCTCGATCTCCTCGAAGGTGTTCTCGTCCCAGCCGGCCACCGTGAACGTGCCGGTAACGTGCTCCGTCATCCTGTTCTCCTTCGTGCGAGCGACCGGTAAGGCCGTCCCTGCTCGCCAGGCGTCTCATGCCCGGCCGTATTAATGTGTGACGCACACACTAATCTACGGCCGCGGCATTCCGCTAACCGGGCCGGGCCGGCCGCGCCGGCGTCAGCGGCCCGCGATGCTCCAGTCGCTCTCGGCTTCGCCGTCGGGCGAGCTGAACGAGCCGCCCAAAGCGACGCGCAGCAGGTTCTCGGCCGCGTCCACGGCCGCGCGGGCCGTGATCGCGTGGGTGTGGGCGCGGTCGAGCTCATCCAGGCCGATGCAGTCAAAGGCCACGCGGACATCGTGTGCGGCCTGCTGCAGCTGCCGGGCAGCCTCGCTCAGGTCAACGCCGTTGCCCTCGTTGCCAGCAGTGGCGGTCATCGTGTGCGTCCTTCACGGTCGGGGGCCGCGGACCAGCCTCGTTGCTGGCCAGCTACCCGCTCAGGGCCTCGTCACTCGGCTAGCCTGGCACAGGCTCGCATAGCCGGCCCAGACCGGCTCCGGCTGCGATCTAGGATAAAGAAAATCCCTGGTCCAGCCCGAGGATGTGCGCTGCAATGCCCGAGTTCCGTTACTCCGACCTGCTGCCGCTCGGCCCCGACACGACGGAATACCGCCTGGTCAGCGAGGACGGAGTCCACACGGCCAACGCGCTGGGCCGCGATTTCCTGCAGGTCGAGCCGGCCGCCCTGACCCAGCTCACCTCGGCCGCCATGCACGACATCGCGCACTTCCTGCGCCCAGCCCACCTGCGGCAGCTCCGCTCGGTCCTGGACGACCCGCAAGCCTCGCCGAACGACCGGTTCGTGGCCAGCGACCTGCTCCGCAACGCCTGTATCGCGGCCGGCGGGGTGCTGCCGATGTGCCAGGACACCGGGACCGCGATCGTGATGGGCAAGCGCGGCCAGCAGGTACTCACCCAGGGCCGGGACGAAGAGCACATCGCCCGCGGTGTCTACGACGCCTACACGACCCTGAACCTGCGCTACTCCCAGCTCGCCCCGCTGTCCATGTGGGAGGAGAAGAACACCGGCAGCAACCTGCCCGCCCAGATCGAGCTCTACGCGACCGACGGGGCCGAGTACAAGTTCCTGTTCATGGCCAAAGGCGGCGGCTCGGCGAACAAGTCGTACCTGTACCAGGAGACCAAGGCCGTGCTGAACCCCGCGCGCATGGCCGCCTTCCTGGACGAGAAGCTGCGGCTCATCGGCACGGCCGCCTGCCCGCCCTACCACCTCGCCATCGTGGTCGGCGGGACCAGCGCCGAGTTCGCGCTGAAGACCGCCAAGTACGCGTCGGCCAAGTACCTCGACTCGCTGCCGCGGTCCGGGTCGATGGATGCGCACGGCTTCCGCGACACCGAGCTCGAACAGCAGGTTCTCGAGATCACCAGGCAGAGCGGCATCGGCGCGCAGTTCGGCGGCCGGTACTTCTGCCATGACGTCCGGGTGATCAGGCTGCCACGGCACGGCGCGTCCTGCCCGGTCGCGATCGCGGTGTCGTGCTCGGCCGACCGGCAGGCGCTCGGCAAGATCACCAGGGAAGGGATCTTCCTGGAGCAGCTCGAGACCGACCCGGCGCACTACCTGCCCGAGACCACCGACGACGACCTCGACGAGGACGTCGTGCGCATCGACCTGTCCAGGCCGATGAGCGAGATAAGGGCCGAGCTGACCAGGTACCCGATCAAGACCCGGCTGTCCCTGACCGGCCCGCTGGTCGTGGCCCGCGACATCGCGCACGCCAAGATCGCCGAGCGGCTCGCGGCGGGCGAGCCGATGCCGTCCTATCTGCGCGATCACGCGGTCTACTACGCCGGGCCGGCCAAGACCCCTGAGGGTTACGCCTCCGGCTCGTTCGGCCCGACCACGGCCGGGCGGATGGACAGCTACGTCGAGCAGTTCCAGGCCGCTGGCGGCTCGCTGGTCATGCTGGCCAAAGGCAACCGGTCGGCCGCGGTCACCGCCGCCTGCCAGCAGTACGGCGGGTTCTACCTGGGCTCGGTCGGCGGCGCGGCGGCCCGGCTGGCTCAGGAGTGCATCACCAAGGTCGAGGTGCTTGAGTACCCCGAGCTCGGGATGGAGGCGGTCTGGCGGATCGAGGTCCGCGACTTCCCCGCCTTCATCGTGGTCGACGACAAGGGCAACGACTTCTTCGCCGGGGTCACCTCGCCGCAGACGCCGCTGCTGAGCATCGGTTCCCGCCCTTAGGCCGGCGCCGGCCGCGAGCGGCGGCTCCCGGCGGGCATGATCGGATCATGAGCGAGAACACCACGACGGGGCCGGAGTTCCGCACCGAGCACGACTCGATGGGTGAGGTGCAGGTCCCGGCCAGGGCGCTGTGGGCCGCACAGACCCAGCGCGCGATGGGCAACGCGATCTCCGGCGAGCCGATGCCGCGCGAAGTGATCGTCGCGCTGGCCCGGATCAAGGGCGCGGCGGCGGCGGTCAACGCCGAACTCGGCATCATCGACGCGGACATGGCCTCGGCGATCGCCGGCGCGGCCGCCGAAATCGCCGAAGGCGAGAGCGGCGGCGGCCACTACGAGCATTTCCCGCTCGACGTGTTCCAGACCGGCTCGGGCACGTCGACCAACATGAACGCGAACGAGGTGATCGCCACCCTGGCCTCGGCCCGGCTGGGCCGGCCGGTACACCCGAACGACCACGTCAACGCCTCCCAGTCCTCCAACGACGTGTTCCCCACGGCCGTGCACATCGCGACGGCACAGACGCTGATTGCCCTGGCCGGCGCCCTCGGCCACCTCGCGGAGGCGCTGGAGGCCAAGGCGGCAGAGTTCGCCGACGTGGTCAAGAGCGGCCGGACGCACCTGATGGACGCGGTGCCGGTCACGCTCGGCCAGGAGTTCGGCGGATACGCGGCGGCCGTCCGCCACGACGTCGGCCGGCTGCTCACGGTGCTGCCTGAAGTGGCGGAACTCCCGCTCGGGGGAACCGCGGTGGGAACGGGCCTGAACGCTCCGCCCGGGTTCGCGTCCGCGGTGATCGGGCGGCTGTCCGCAGGCGGCCAGTCCTTCACCGAGGCCAGGAACCACTTCGAGGCGGCCGGCGGCCGGGACGCGCTGGTCGCGGCCAGCGGCGTGCTGCGCACCACCGCGGTCAGCCTGTACAAGATCTGCAACGACCTGCGGCTGATGGGGTCCGGCCCGCGCACCGGCCTGGCCGAGATCGCGATCCCTGAACTGCAGCCGGGCTCGTCGATCATGCCGGGCAAGGTGAACCCGGTGATCTGCGAGATGGTGCTGCAGGTGTGCGTGCAGGTGTTCGGCAACGACGCCGCCGTCGGGTTCGCCGGCGCGGCCGGGAACTTCGAGCTCAACGTGATGGTGCCGGTGATCGCCCGCAACGTGCTGAGCTCGGCCAACCTGCTCAGGTCGGGCGCGGTGCTGCTGGCGGACCGGTGCGTGGCCGGGATCGGCACCGACCCGGCCAGGCTCCGGCACCTGGCCGAGTCGTCACCCGCGATCGTGACCGCGCTGAACCGGTACATCGGTTACGAGGCGGCCGCCGCGGTCGCGCACGAGGCGCTCGCGACCGGCCGCACGATCCGCGAGGTGGTCATCGGCCGGGGCCATGTCGACCACGGCGAGATCACCGAGGATCAGCTCGACCGCGCCCTCGACGTCCTCGCCATGACCCGCCCGGCCAGCCGCTAGCCGGCTGCCCCCGAATTCCCATCAAGCTCTCAGAAATCTGCCAGGCATCGCCCGTAGATTGCGGGCCATGCATCCCGCACCCGGCGCCGGGAAGCTGGTGGCCGGACGTTACCGCCTGCTGACCCAGCTTGGCCGGGGCGCCATGGGCGTCGTCTGGCACGGCCGCGACGAATTGCTGGACCGCGACGTCGCGGTCAAGCAAATCGTGCTCGGGCCGGCGGCCTCGGACGACGACGCGCGGCAGAGCCATCAGCGCACCATCAGGGAAGCCAGGACCGCGGCCAGGCTCAGCCATCCCGGCGTCGTCACCATCTACGACGTGGCCGACCAGGACGGCATGCCGTGGATCGTGATGGAACTGGTCAGGGCCCGCCCGCTGGAGCAGGTCATCACCGAGGACGGCCCGCTGACTCCGCCGCTGGCCGCGCAGCTCGGGCTCGGCTTGCTGGACGCGCTGGCCTGCGCGCACGCCGCCGGGGTGCTGCACAGGGACGTCAAGCCGAGCAACGTGCTGATCACCCCGGAGGGCAAGGCGGTCCTGACCGACTTCGGCATCGCCGCGATTCTGGGCGACCCGGCCATGACCAGGGAAGGCCTGGTCGCGGGCACACCCGGGTTCTCGCCGCCGGAACGCGTGCGCGGGGCGACGGCGACTCCCGCTTCTGACCTGTGGTCGCTCGGCGCCACCTTGTACGCGGCCGTCGAGGGACGGGGTCCGTTCGACCGCGCGGGAGGGCCTGCCGCGATCGTGGCCAGCATCGCGACCGAGCCCGCGCCCCGGGCTCCGTCGGCCGGGCCGCTCGCCTCGGTTATCGACGCGTTGCTGCAATCCGACCCGGCCCAGCGGCCGGATGCCGCGGCGACCAGGCGGATGCTGGTCGCAGCGTGGTCGGGGGCGCGGCGGGCCAGCAGGCTCGGCGCGGCCGCGGCGGCCGGTGCGACGGCGACCGGGGGCCCGGCGGCCGGGAACCGCGGCCCTGACGCGACCACGGCGACCCAGGTCGTGACCGTCGAGGACCCAGGCGAGGGTCACGACCGGCGGCTCCTGGCGGCCAAGCCAGCCGCGGGCTCGGCCCGTGACGTGGTTCCCGACCTGATGGCCACGCCGGTGTTCGCCGAGCTGAGCATGCCGGGGCCGGATCGGGCCGGGACCGCGAGCCCCGGCCAGCCACCCGATGCCGCAGCAAGCTCGCGCGAAGCGGCCGTGGCGGCCGGGCCAGCCAAGTCCGCCAGGTCCTGGCTCAGCAACGTCCGCGGAGCTGGCGACCTGATCAGGTCGCGCCGCGCCCTGGTACTGACCGCTCCGCTCGCGGCCACGGCGATCGTCGCCGGGATCGTGTTCCTCGCCTTCCCCGGCTTCGGCGACAACCTGCTGAAGGGCCAGTTGTGGCACCCAGGCTCGACCGGGACGGGGAC
>DASWAH010000172.1:0-1882 GCA_036391235.1 Streptosporangiaceae bacterium | reverse complement strand
CGTGGGTGATCGTGGACCTGGACCGGCGCGGGCTGCTCAGCCGGCAGTTCGTGATCGGGCCCGAGGGACCGGGCCTGGCCGGGGTCAGCGACTCGGCCGCCGCGCTGAACCCGGTCCCCGGCTCGCTGCCTCAGACCGTGTACGAATCGGGCCAGGCCGTGCTGATCGCGCACGCCGAGGACGCCGGCATCCTGGGGCCTGGTCCCGGCGACATCCCGCTGCTCATGCTGCTCGGATCGACGTCGGTGCTGTCGGTGCCGATCACCGATGGTGACACCCGCTACGGGGTGCTAACCCTGGCCAGGCGGGCCGGGGCCGGGCACTTCGAGATCGCCGACCTCGGGCTGGTCGAGGAGCTGGGCGGGCAGCTCGCGCTGGCGATCAGGGCCGACCATCTGTTCCGGCGGCGGGCCGAGATCGCCGACGCCCTGCAGGCCAGCCTGCTGCCGCGGCGGCTGCCGGAGATCGCCGGGGTGGATTTGTCGGCCGTGTACGTCCCGGCAACCGAGGGTGTCGAGATCGGAGCTGACTTCTACGACGCCTACCAGACCCCGCACGGCTGGGGGCTGTCGGTCGGCGACGTGTGCGGCAAAGGCGAGGAAGCCGCGGCAGTGACCGCGGCGGCCCGGCACGCGATCCGGGTCCTGGCCCACGGCACGGCCGACCCGGCCGCCGTGCTCGCCGGGGCGAACGAGATCCTGCTGGCCGAGGAACTGAGCGGCGGCTTTGTCACCGCCAGCATCGCCCACCTGGCCTGGCGGGACGGTGCGCTGCAGGTCGAGCTGGGCAGCGCCGGACACCCGAGCGCGGCCGTCATCAAGGCCGACGGCCGGGTCCAGATGCCGGGCGGCGGCGGCCTGCCGCTCGGCCTGCTGGCCGATGCGGAGCCGGGGCTGCACGAGGTCACGCTGCGCAAGGGCGACATCCTGTTCTTGTATACCGATGGCCTGACCCAGGCCCGCGGCCTGGACCGGAGTTACTTCCAGGCCAGGCTGAGCGACGAGCTGGCCGGCCTGGCCGGGCAGAGTCCGCGCCAGTTCGAGGCCTCGATCAGGCGCACGCTGCTCGAGTTCACGGCCGGCCACCTGATCGACGACATCACGATGATGGTGCTGCGGGTCGGCGACAGCCCGCGCCAGCCGGCCAGGCCGGCCAGGGCGCCAGCCACGGGCCGGCCGAAGACCGCGAGCAGACCGAAGGCCGCGGGTCAGGCGAAGGCCATGAAATCCGGCTCAGCGCCCGCGTCGCGAAGCCGCAAGAAGCTCTCCTAGCCGATCCGATCCGGCAAATCCGCCCGTAACCTGCGCGATTGCCCCGCCCGGCTGGTGCCGGAGCGCGGCTTTGGGGGCCCGGGTGAATAAAACGGTCAGAGCGGGGCAGTGAAGCGCTGGTCATGCACGCAACACGGGGGGTTGCCGCCATGCCGAAGCCGCACGCCGCAGGGAGGCGCACCGTAATGACGCACGTAGCTGGTGACTGGCGCTCGCAGAGCGCCTGCCTGACCGCCGATCCCGAGCTGTTCTTCCCGCTCTCCTCGATGGGGCCGTCGCTGGATCAGCTCACCGAGGCCAAGAAGGTCTGCGGCCGGTGTCCGGTGCGGGAGGAATGCCTGGAATTCGCGCTGGCGACGCACCAGGTGCACGGCGTGTGGGGTGGCACCAGCGAGGACGAGCGGCGTCAGCTCGATGCGGCGCGCACCAGGGCCAGGCGGCCGGCCATGGCCGGAGCCGGGCGGCTGCGGTAGCAGCGCGCGCCGCCGAGACGCGTGGTCGTCCCGCTGCGCGGGAGGACCACGAGCCGGGCCGCTGGCCGGGCCGGGCGGAGAGCGGGGTCCTCGCCCGGTACCGGCCGGCGGCTCGCGTGGCCGCCGGCGCCAGCAGCA
>DASWAH010000171.1:0-10739 GCA_036391235.1 Streptosporangiaceae bacterium | reverse complement strand
GGCCGGCGCCTCGGCCGCGAGCATGGCCGTCTCGGCCAGGTAGAGCTGCGAGACCCTGAAGACGTCACCGGAGTTGGGCGAGGCGGCCTGAGGCGACCCGAGCAGCGTGGTGATCTGCCGGTCGGCCAGCAGCACGTGCAGGTACTGCCCCACCCCGGGGAGCTTGCTCGACACGGCGCCGGGGGTCGGCACCCCGGCCTGGCTGGCCGGGGCGGTCAGGATCACCGTCGTGCTGCCCGCCTGCCCGCGCAGGACGTCCAGCAGGGCCGCGCTGGCGTGCCCGCCGGCCGGCCAGGAGATCGCGGACAGCTGGTTGCCGCCCGGCTGCTGCCCGCCCGCCGGGGCGGCCGCGCGGTGCAGCACCTTCCTGGTCACCTTGTTGCCGGCCGCGATCGCCGCGATCAGGTCAGGATTGTCGCCGTACTTGGCCAGCGCAGCCATATCCACGTCGGCGTACGGCGTCACGAACAGCGCCTGCCCGGCGGTGGCCTTGGCCAGCCCGGCCAGCCAGCGGCTCGCGTTCGAGCTGGCCGGGTGGGTCGCACCGTCCCCGCAGCCCGGGGAGGCCCCGACATCATAGGTGTTCCGCATCGCCCGCAACGTGTCGAGCAGCGCGGGATCGACAGCCCAGGTCAGCGAGGCTGACCGCGCGTACCGGGAACCGACCGCGAGCAGGTAGGCGAGCCGGCCCTGCGGCCCGAGTTCGGCGGCCAGCGCGTTGTCGGTGAGCCCCGAGCAGACGCCCTGATGCGGCACGTCGATCAGCGGCCAGACCCACGACACCGGGAACGGCTTCGGCCGCTGCGCGCCCGCGCAGGCCGCCGGCGTGCCCGCGCGCGGCCAGTACGGCAACGGGATCGGCTCGCTGGCGAGCTGCAGCGCCGAGTCGGTGACCTGGATGGTCAGCGGGTACACGCCGAAGCAGCTGAACCCGAGCGCGCTGGCCGGCACCCGCAGCCGGAACACCCAGCTGTGGCCCGCGTCCAGCTGCGGTTTGATGATGGCCGGAACCCCCGTCACCTGCGTCTCGAGCGGCAGGTAGGTGCCGTGCGCGAAGTCCTGGACCAGGGTCCGGGAGCCGAGCCGGGTCGCGGAGGCCAGGGCGTTCACCGTGAGCGCGCTGACCGGCGACGAGGTGGAGTTCCTGATCCGGCCCGTGATCGTGACCGTGCCGCCGGGCTGAACGTAGGACGGGCTCAGAGAGCTCACGCTGAGCTGCAGCGGTGCCGCGAGCGCGGCCGCCCGCCCCTGCGCGGACGCCGGGGCCGCCAGCATGGGGGCGCCCGCTAGCGCCACCGCGGCCGCGGCCGCCAGGGTCGCTCGCACCGGCCGGGCCAGCGGGTTCGCCGTCCGGCTGGCTTGTCCCGCCCGGGCGGAAGACCAGGCGAAGTGCGAGCGAGCCATGGCGCACATGCTATTGCGGCAGGCAGGCCAGGCACGCCGTCCGGTGCCGATCGCCCGGCCGCTCGCCTTGCCGCCGACGCCGGCCGCGCGGTCGCGCAGGCCCCCGGGGCCTAGCCCGGCTACCGGACAGGACTCCCCAGCGCCTACTCTCGATGCCCGTGCGGGATCCATCACCTCCTATGACGCCGCAGCAGCGCCAGGCGGCCAGCGCCGCCCTGAAATCGTCCATGTCGGCCGGCCTGCGCCAGGCGGATCAGCTGGCGCGCCTGTTCGCCCGGCAGGGCCACGAACTGGCGCTCGTCGGCGGCCAGGTTCGTGACGCGTTCCTGGCCAGGTCGCACAGTGACTTCGACCTGACCACCGACGCCAGGCCGGAGCGGGTGCTGGAGATCACCAGGCAGTGGGCCGATTCGACCTGGCCGGTCGGCATCAGGTTCGGCACCGTGGGCCTGCGCAAAGGCGACACGCTGTTCGAGATCACGACCTACCGCAGCGAGCAGTACGAGTCGTCGTCCCGGCATCCTGACGTGCGCTACGAGACCTCGCTGGAAGCCGATCTGTCCAGGCGCGACTTCACCGTCAATGCCATGGCCGTCCGGCTGCCGGGCAACGAGCTGGTCGACCCGTTCGGCGGCCTGACCGACCTGCGCCACAAGGTGCTGCGGACGCCGGGCAGCGCCGAGGACTCTTTTAACGACGACCCGCTGCGGATGCTGCGCGCGGCCAGGTTCGTGGCCGAACTCGGGCTGCGTCCGGTGCCCGAGGTCACCGCGGCGATGACCAAGCTAGCTGGCCGGCTGCAGATCGTCTCGGCCGAGCGGATCGCGGCCGAGCTGACCAAGCTGCTGCGCGCGAGCCGGCCGGGCGGCCCGGCGGCCGGGATCGATCTGCTGGTGCGGACCGGGGTGGCCGACTACGTCCTGCCCGAGGTGCCGAAACTGCGCCTGGAGGTCGACGAGCACCACCGGCACAAGGACGTGTACCGGCACTCGCTGACCGTGCTCGACCAGGCGATCGAGCTCGAGGAGCGGTACGGGCTCGAACGCGACCTGCGGCTGCGGCTGGCCGCACTGCTGCACGACATCGGCAAGCCGGACACCAGGACACTGCTGCCCGGCGGCCGGGTCGCGTTCCACCACCACGACACGAAGGGAGCCAAGCTGGCCCGCAAGCGGCTCAGGGAGCTGCGGCTGCCGGGTGACGTGACCGCCGACGTGGCCAAGCTGATCGGCTTGCATCTGCGCTTCCACGGTTACGGCAGCGGCGACTGGACCGACTCGGCCGTCCGCCGCTACGTCACCGACGCCGGGCCCATGCTGTCCCGGCTGCACGCACTGACCAGGGCGGACTGCACGACCAGGAACCGGGCCAAGGCGCAGCGCCTGGCCCGCAGCTACGACGCGCTCGAACAGCGGATCGCTGACCTGGAGAAGCAGGAGGAGCTGGCCGCGATCCGGCCCGACCTGGACGGCAACGAGATCATGGGTGTGCTGGGCATCAAGCCGGGACCGGTGGTCGGCCAGGCGTATCAGCACCTGCTCGACCTGCGCATGGAACACGGCCCGCTCACCCGCGAGCAAGCAGTTCAGGAACTGCTGCGCTGGGCCCGTGAATCGGGACTGGCGGTCTCCGGGCCCGGGGATGGTGCCGGCGGCCCTGGCCCTGGCCCTGGGCCCGGCCCGACCCTCGCTGAGGGCTGACCCGGCTTGAGCTGGCCGGCCAGCAGCCGGTAGCTGACCGCCGCGACCAGGTAGCCGATCGCCACCGTGAGCAGCAAGGCAAGCGAGTGGCCGGTCACCGGCATGAACGCGGCGCTGAAGGCCGCGCCGGCCACGAACGTGACGTTGAACAGCATGTCGTAGACGGAGAACACCCGGCCGCGGTAGTCGTCGGCCATGCTCTGCTGGAGGATCGTGGTCGAGCAGATGGCCACGCCCTGGGCCACTACGCCGAGCCCGAATCCGATGAGCACGAACCCGATCTGACTGAACGCGGGGCCAAGAGCGCCGGTGATGATTCCGCCTGCGGCGAGCAGGAGGGTGATCCAGGCCGGGCTGGACAGCCGCCTGGTGACTACCGGCGTCAGCCAGGCGGCCGTGCCGTAGCCGATCGCCGAGCTGATCACCACGGGCAGGAAATGCGTGAGCGCCTGGGTGCCGTGCTGGCCGGGGTAGAAGTAGTTGCGATACAGCAGGATCGACATCAGCAGCAAGATCCCGTACAGGAACCGGTTGCCGCTGGTCGCGGCCAGGGCCCCCCTCGTCGGCCGGTGCTGCCCGATCTCCCGCAGGCCCGCCAGCAGCCCGGCCGCCACGCTGCCCAGTTCCGTGGTCAGGCGGCCGGCCCGCGCCTCGCCGAGGTCAGGCCCGAGCGAGGCCCGCGCCATCCGTGTCGAGGCCAGCGCGGCCAGCACGAAGCACGAGGCCGCGGCGATCAGCGTGATGGCCGACCCGATTCGTCCGGTCCCGACGCCCAGGCCGATGCCGATGCCCGCGATGCCGCCGATGAACGAGACCACGGTGCCGGAGGTCGGTCCGACCGAGTTCGCCATCACGAGCTCGTCGGGGACGATGACGTGCGGCAGCGCGGCCGACAGCGAGGACAGGAAGAACCGGTTCACTCCGAGCACGCCAAGGGCGCACAGCCAGATCGGCAGCCCGAACGCCCCGCCCAGCACCAGTGCCGCGATGAGCGCGCCGCCGCAGGCCCTGATGAGGGCCGACACGAGCAGGATCTGACGACGCGACCAGCGGTCGATGAAGACGCCGGCGAACGGGCCGATCAGCGAGTACGGAAGGTACAGCACGGCGAACGAGGCGGCCGCGGCCGCCGGGTTGGGGAACGTGGTCGAGCTGAAGAAGACATAGGCGCCGATGCCCGCGTTGAACAGCCCGTCGCCGGTCTGCGAGATCAGCCGGGTGGCGAACAGCTTGCGGAAGCCGGAGCCGGCCAGCACGGTACGCAGGTCGGCGACGAACGACGATCGGGGGCGGGGGTCAGTCACCACGACTGCCCAACGACCTGAGCCAGGCAGTCGTGCCAGCCAGCGTTCACCTCTTCAGGCTACGGCCCGGCTCCGCCGGGCGGCGGCCGCCCACAGTCCGACGGCCTGGAGTTCTGGCTCAATGTTGGCTCTCTGGTGCGCCGGCCGCCGGCCGGGTGGGCATAGGGACGGGACGCGGCGGGGGACGGGGACGTGCGGCAGGGGGCGGGGCGCCGGGATGTGGCGCCCCGCCCCCTGGGCGGATGATCGGTGCGGCCGGAGCCGCGGAGTTGCTAGCGGTCGAGTTCGCCGCGGATGAACTTCTCGACCGCGTCGCGGGCGGTGTCGTCGCTGTACTGCTCCGGCGGCGACTTCATGAAGTACGACGAGGCCGACAGAACGGGCCCGCCGATGCCGCGGTCCTTGGCGATCTTGGCCGCCCGGACGGCGTCGATGATCACGCCGGCCGAGTTCGGCGAGTCCCAGACCTCGAGCTTGTACTCCAGGTTCAGCGGGGTGTCGCCGAACGACTTGCCCTCCAGCCGGACGTAGGCCCACTTGCGGTCGTCTAGCCACGGCACGTGGTCGGACGGGCCGATGTGCACGTCGGCCTTGGCCATCTCGTGCGGGATCTGCGAGGTGACCGACTGGGTCTTGGAAATCTTCTTGGACTGCAGGCGCTTGCGCTCCAGCATGTTCATGAAGTCCATGTTCCCGCCGAAGTTGAGCTGGTAGGTGCGCAGCAACTCGACCCCGCGGTCCTCGAACAGCTTGGCCAGCACGCGGTGCGTGATGGTCGCGCCGACCTGGGACTTGATGTCGTCGCCGACGATCGGGACGCCCGCCTCGGAGAACTTGGCCGCCCACTCCGGGTCCGAGGCGATGAACACCGGGAGCGCGTTAACGAACGCCACGCCCGCGTCGATCGCGCACTGCGCGTAGAACCGGTCCGCTTCCTCGGAACCGACCGGCAGGTAGGACACCAGCACATCGGCCTGGGTCTCGCGGAGCACCTTGACAACGTCCACGGCCGGCTCGTCCGACTCGGTGATGATGTCGCTGTAGTACTCGCCGAGGCCGTCGTAGGTCGGCCCGCGCTGAACCGTGATGCCGGTCGGCGGCACGTCGCAGATGGTGATGGTGTTGTTCTCGCTCGCGACGATCGCCTCGGCGAGATCACGGCCGACCTTCTTGGCATCCACGTCGAACGCGGCGACGAACTCGATGTCGCCGACGTGGTACGGCCCGAACTGCACATGCATCAGGCCGGGCACCCGGCTGGCCGGGTCGGCGTCCTTGTAGTACTCCACGCCCTGGACGAGGGAGCTTGCGCAGTTCCCCACGCCCACGATGGCTACTCGTACCGAACCCATACCGATGTGCTCCTTATCTTCTCTCTTTATCAACCGCTGACCTGGCCGCGCCTTCAGCGGGCCGTCTGGTCAGGGCCGTCTTTGGTTCCGCCATCCGGCTCGTGCGCGGACTGCTCGTCCGCGCGCCGCTCGGAGGCGATCAGCTCGTTCAGCCAGCGAACTTCGCGTTCGACCGACTCAAGTCCGTGCCGCTGCAGTTCGAGGGTGTAGCTGTCGACCCGCTCCCTGGTCCTGGCCAGGCTCGCGCGGAACGATTCCGTCCGCTCCTCCAGACGGCTGCGCCGGCCCTCCAGGATCCGCAGCCTGACATCGGCCGTGGTCAGTCCGAAGAACGCGAACCGCACCCCGAAGCCGTCGTCCTCCCAGGACGCCGGGCCGGACTGGGACAACAGGTCCTGCAGGTACTCCTTGCCGTCGGCGGTGAGCCGGTACACGATCTTGGA
Source organism: Streptosporangiaceae bacterium (assembly GCA_036391235.1). Classification (GTDB taxonomy): domain Bacteria; phylum Actinomycetota; class Actinomycetes; order Streptosporangiales; family Streptosporangiaceae; genus Chersky-822. The sequence goes on along the minus strand of DASWAH010000171.1, from coordinate 4,536 downwards.
CCGCCGCCCGGTCAGCGCCTTGGCTGCCTCCTGGGCCTCCTCCTCGGCGATCAGGCCGCGGCTGGTCAGGTCCTTCAGGCACGGGTACAGCGAGCCGTACCCGAAAGCACGGAACGCGCCGAGCACGGAGTTGAGCCGCTTCCGCAGCTCATAGCCGTGCATCGGGGTCTCGTGCAGCAACCCGAGCACGGCAAGCTCGAGCACGCCGGTCCGTTGGCTGCTCATCTCCGCCCGGGCCTCCTGCCTGCGATGGTGCCGGCCACCCGGCCTGTTACCGGGCCGGCCACGCCGGTTACTATCTACCCAACCGCCGTGCTGTGGCGTATCACTCCGATGTATCGGACCGATACATCGACACGATAGGTCGGATTCGTCGCGCGCGCAAGTCGGGGTGTGCCCGGGCGGGCTGCGGGCGGCCGGGGTCTCGGCCTCAGCGCCATTACGTCGTAACCTGTCGGTCATGAGGCGATCGGTGGTCGACTACGCGCTCGCGCGTCGCGCGACGCTCGCTTCCGTGCTGTCCGGGCGCACGACGGTCACCGACGTGTGCGACGCCCACCCGTATCTGATGCGGGCGGCGAAGTTCCACGGGGAGCCGACCGACACCAAGTGCCCGATCTGCCGCAAGGTCAAGCTGACCCACGTCACCTACGTCTACGGCGACGAGCTCGGCCGGTACGAGGGCCGGGTCAAGCAGGGCAGGGAACTCGACGAAATGGCCACGGAATACGCGGAGTTCCAGGTGTACGTGGTCGAGGTCTGCCAGAGTTGCGGTTGGAATCACCTGGCGTCGTCTTACGTACTCGGCACCGGTGAGCCGACCGCCAGGCGCGGTCGCCGTGCTCGCACCGGCGACTGACTGACCGTCTGTTTCTCGCGGTCAGGCGGGCGTAGCCGCCCGATCGTCATGGCCGGCGGATCGCTGGCACTCCTGCGCGTGGACATGCGTTAAGCCAAGGAGTCCGCAATCACGGATGAAAGCGCAGGTTGCTGATCCTACTGGGACACTCGGTGCAAGCGGGTACCGTGGTGCCCTGCGAGGCGGTGTGCTCTAGTTGCTCCGCCTGCGACTGCCTTAGCGCCGACCAGCGAGGATTACGTGAGTACTCCAGAGTTCTCCGGGCCGTCCTGGCAGGATTCGCCGGAACTTCCCGGTGGCGGCCCCGCCTACCGCGCTGACGCGGGCGGCTACGGCCGCCAGGGTGATTACCGGGGTGGTTACCCGAACGGTTCCGGTTCTCGCGAGACCCGGGCCGCCGGTTCCGACGGCTATGGTGCCGCGCCTGGCCGCAGCACCCGGCCTGGCCGCCGCGCGCGCGGCGGCGACGGCCAGTACGACAGCGGCGAGAACGGCTCTGGCGGCCGCGGCGCCGGGCGCCGGTCCGGCAGCAACAGCTACGCGGCCGGGGGCTACGGCGAGGACCGCAGTCGTCAGCCTGGGCCGGCTTACCCGGGCGCGGCCTACAGGGTCGGCGAGGGTAATGGCCGCGGTCCTGCCGGTTACGGCGGCGGTTCGCGCCAGTACGGCCGGTCCGGTACCGGGCTCGCCGACAACGGCGGCCTGGTTCCGCTGCCCGGCGGCGGCGGTGGCGGCTGGGGTCCTGACGACCCGGAGGGTCCTGGCGGGCCTGGCGGGCCTGGCGGCCCGGGAGGTCCTGGGGGTCCGGGCGGCCGGTATCCGGGCCGGGGGCCGCGCGGCCTGGTCGAGCCGGGCCAGCGCCCGCCCCGCGCACCCGGTGCCCCGCGCCGCAAGCAGCGCGGCGACTGGTGGCGCCACTGGACCTGGAAGAAGGCCGGTCTGCTGACCGGCGCGATGGCGGTTGCCGTCGTGCTTGTCCTGATCGCGGCGTTCTTCTACGTGTACAACTCCGTGCAGTTGCCGATCAAGGCACTCAGCGCTCCGCTGGCGCAGTCGTCGCAGGTGTACTTCTCCGACGGCAAAACGCCAGTGGGCTGCTTCTGCGCGACCAACCGGACATCCCTGACGTCGGGACAGCTCAGTCAGGATCCCTACCTGGAGCAGGCGTTCTTCGCGGCCGAAGACCGGCACTTCCTGACCGAGGGCGGCATCTCCATCACCGGCACCCTGCGGGCACTTCTGGTCGACCTGAGCGGCAGCGGATACCAGGGCGGCTCGACCATCACCGAGCAGTACGTCAAGACCTACTTCCAGCTCAACGGCGGCAACCTGACCTACAAGGAGAAGCTGAAGGAGGTCATCGACGCCATCAAGCTGGCCAAGGCGCGATCAAAGCCGTGGATCCTGCAGCACTATCTCAACGCCATCTACCTGGGAAGCGGCGCCTACGGAGTGGAGGCCGCGGCCGAGACCTACTTCGGCAAGCACGCCTGGCAGCTGGACATCGCGCAATCGGCGATGCTCGCCGCCATGGTCCAGGAACCCTCGGGCTTCGACCCGCAGCACCCGGCCCAGGTGGTACCGGGCCTCGGCTATTCGCTGCTGGACCGCTGGATCATCGTGCTGGTCAACATGGCCAGGGACACCATGCCCAACGGCAAGCCGGTGATCACGCAGCAGCAACTGCACGCGCTGGTTCCTGATCCGCACAATCCGGCGACCGCGCTGAAGAACTTCCCGAAGCTCAGCTCGTCGCAGGCGGCTCTGGCCAGCTGGACCGGATTCCGCGGCTACATCATGAACGCCGTCATGAACGAGCTCCAGAACAACTACGGGTACAAGGCCAGCGAGATCAGCAGCGCGGGCCTGCAGATCACGACCACCTACAGCCTGCGGAAGATGCAGGCGTTGTACGCGGCCGTGCGGACGGCGAAGAAGATGATGCGCCAGTACGGCCGGCCGTTGCCGTGGTACGCGCATATCGGCGTCATTTTGGAGAACCCCAAGACGGGCGGAGTCGAAGCTTCTTACGGCGGACCGGGCTGGAATTCCAAGCACTGCGTCCACCTGCACTGTCAGTACGACATGTCCATGGTGGCGAGGAACCAGGTCGGGTCGTCCTTCAAGCCCTACGTGCTGGCCGCCGCGGTCAAGCAGGGCATGAACGTGCAGACCAGCGTCCTGAACGGGTACTCGCCGCTGTGCGTGCCGCCCGATAGCCAGCCCATGGTCAGATCCAAGCGCGGCCCGGCCAGCAGTTGCCCGTCCGACGGGGTGGGCTGGCTGCCGGTCAGCTATGACCCGGTCGTCGAAGGGCCGGTCTCGGTGGCGAAGGCCGCGGCGGCCTCGTCCAACGCCGCGTTCGAGGATCTCGCCCACCGGGTCGGGACCAAGCCGATCATCCGGCTGGCCAAGGAGTTCGGTGTCAACATCGGGAGTGCTCCCAACGGCTCCGGCCTGCGGGACGACGTCGGGAAGATCGGCATCGCGCTCGGTATCGCGCCGCTGACCGTGGAGGAGCAGGCGACCACCTTCGCTACGCTGGCCGACGGCGGCGTGTACCACTCACCGCACGTGATCGTCAAGATTGTCCAGAACGGTCAGGTCAAGAAGGCGACGGTGACGACCCGCCGGGTCCTGACGCCGGCCCAGGCCGCCGACGTCGACTGGGCGCTGTCCTTCGACACGGTTCCTGGCGGTACCGGATACCCCAACGCGACCCTGAGCTCGGCCCGGCCGACGATTGCCAAGACCGGCACCACCGACGTCGCTCAGTCGGCGTTCTTCATCGGCGCGTTCCCCGGGCAGTACTCGCTGGCCGTCGGCATGTTCACGAACTCTCAGAACAACACCACGGGCGGCCAGACGCTGGACGTCCTGCCGGGCATCGGCGGCACCGGCGGCGGTTACGGTGGCGCCTGGCCGGCGACGATCTGGAAGCTGTACATGACCAGGCTGCTGGCGTTGCGAAACCTTCCGGTCGCGCAGCTCGGCTCGCTGCAGCTGAGCGGCTTCCAGAAGTGGGTGCAGGTGACGAAGCCGAAGCCTCAGTGCGGCAAGGGCGGCTTTGGCGGCGGCAATGGCGGTAACGGTGGCGGTAACGGCAACGGCGGCGGCAACGGGAATGGCAACGGCCACGGCCACCACCACTTCGTCTTCGCCGCGTTCACCAGGCCGTGCCCGAACCCGAGCCCGACGCCGCCGGTTTCCGGCAGCCCGAGCCCGCCACCTACGCCGAGTCCCAGCCCGAGCCCGAGCTTTAGCCCGAGCCCGAGCCCGAGCCCATCGGGTCTTCCGGTCGCTCCGGCGGTTCAGTCGGCCAGGCCGATGCGATCGGCTCGGGCCGCTCACCCGGTCCGGCACCCGAGCGCGGCCGCGACTCCCAGCCTGATCACGCCGGCCGTGCGGCCGAGGCCGGCCTACGTCAGCCCGGGCTGGATTCCGGTCAGTACCGGGCTGGTCTAACCCGGCCGAACCTGAGCGAGCCGCCCCGGTCCTGACAGGACCGGGGCGGCTCGCTTGACTGGCTGGCCGTCGGGGGTCAGTTGCCGAGCTGGGTCCTCAGCCAGCGGACATCGTCGGCCGCGGTCGGCGTCTCGCAGATGACCGGCGCCCCGGCCGCCCTGACCACCTCGACGAGCGAAGCGGCGTCGATCGTGCCGGAACGCAGCGGCGCG
>DASWAH010000170.1:0-9853 GCA_036391235.1 Streptosporangiaceae bacterium | reverse complement strand
GCGGGGCCGCCGGCGGGGTACTGGCCGGCCTGATCGGCGGGCTGGCCTGGTCCGCATTCGCGCCCAGGGCCGTCTATGTGGTGGTCTCGCAAGGTTCGGCCGACGTCGTGAACGCCGAGACCAGCGCCTTCATCGCCGCCGATGCCTGGTACTGCCTGATCGGGGTGATCGGCGGTGCGGTCATCGGCCTGGCCGGCTACCTGATCGGGGTCCGGCGGTACGGCCCTGGCCCGATGGCCGCGGTCCTGCTCTGCTCGGTCGCGGCCGCCGTCACGGCTCGCGCGATCGGTGAGCATCAGGGCCTTGCCCGGTTCAACCACCAGTTGCTGACCAGCCCGGCGGGCACGCGATTGCACGCCCCGCTGGCCTTGGCCGGCGACACCTCGGTCGCGTTCTGGCCGACGCGGTCATCGCTTCCCGCGGTCGCGTCCTGGCCGCTGGCGGCGTGCCTGGTCGCGGGCGGGATCGTGCTGATCGCGGTGCTGCGGGACCGCTCGGCGGCCCGGTACGAAGGTCAGGACGAGATTCCGCAGCCGTTCCCGTCCTGACCGGACCCGTTCACCGACGCGTCACCGCGGGCCGGCAGGATGGGGCCGTGCAGCAGCGGGTAGTCGTGGTCGGCGGTGGCGTTCTCGGCCTGATGCATGCCGTCCAGGCCCGCCAGCGCGGGTGCCAGGTCGTGCACCTGGAAAGGGAAGCGGGATCGCGCGGGGCGACGGTGCGCAATTTCGGCCTGGTCTGGGTCAGCGGCCGGGCCGCCGGTCCTGAGCTCGACCTGGCCTTGCGGGCCAGGCAGCTATGGGAAGAACTGGGTGCCCGGGTGCCGGCCGCGGGGTTCCGCGCGCACGGATCGCTGACGCTGGCCGTCACCGAGGCAGAGGCCGGGCTGCTCGCGGAGGCGGCCGGCCGGCCCGACTCGGCCAGGCGTGAGTTCCGCCTGCTCGGCCCGGCCCAGGTCCGCGCGCTCAACCCGGCCATCGGGGGCGATGTGCGGGCCGGGCTGTACTGCGCTCGTGACGCCATCGTCGAGCCCCGCCTGGTGCCCGGCGCGATCCGCGACTACCTGCTGGCCGGCGGCCAGGACGGCGGGTACACCTGGCTGCCGGGACGCGAGGCGGTGGCGGTCGCCGACGGGGCGGTCCGCGATCACGCCGGTCATTGGCACCACGGGGACCTGGTCGTGCTGTGTACCGGGGCCGCGCACACCGGCGTGGCCGGCCCTCACCTGGCCGGTTTCGCGGAACCGCCGGTGCGCCGGGTCCGGCTGCAGATGCTGCAGACCGAGCCGTTCGCCGGCCGGCTGACGACCTCGGTCGCCGACGGGGATACGCTGCGCTATTACCCGGCCTACGACCTGCCGGGCCGGGCCAGACTCGGGCCTCAGCCGCCGGCCGCGGCCGCGACGGCGGCCCAGCTGCTGATGACGCAGCGCCTGGACGGCAGCCTCACGATCGGCGACACGCACGCCTACGACGAGCCGTTCCCGTTCGACGTCGATGAGCTTGCTTACGAACACCTCAAACATCGGGCCGAACTCCTGCTCGGGGTAGCTCTGCCGCCGGTCAGGCGACGCTGGGCCGGGGTGTACAGCCAGGCCACGGGGACCGAGGTCTATCACCGCTCGCGGGTCGCGGCCGGGGTCGAGCTGGTGACCGGCCCTGGCGGCCGCGGCATGACGCTGGCCCCGGCGATCGCCGAGCAGACGTTCAACGGCCAGACGGCCGCCGGCCGGACGCTTACCGGCCAGGCGCCTGCCGGTCCGGCCGGACCACCGGACAGAAAGGATCCGCCGTGACCACCGCCATCACTGTCGCCTGCCTGGACATGGCCGGCACCACCGTCGCCGACGAGGGCACGGTGCTGGCCGCGTTCGACGGCGCGATGGATCAGGCCGGGCTCCGTCCCGGCACGTCCGGGTACCAGCGGGCCGCCGAGATCGTCAGGGCAACTATGGGGCAATCGAAGATCGAAGTGTTCCGCCGGATCCTGGGCGACGAGGCGGCCGCAGCCGCGGCGAACCAGGCGTTCGAGGAGTACTATGCCGCTATCGTGCGGTCGGGCCGGGTCGAGCCGCTGCCCGGCGCGCAGCCGGTCCTGGCCGCGCTGCGATCGGCGGGCATCAAGGTCTGCCTGGCCACCGGGTTCTCCCCGGCCACCAGGGACGCGGTGCTCGACGCGCTCGGCTGGCGGGACCAGGCCGACCTGGTGCTCTCACCGGCCGATGCCGGCCGTGGCCGGCCGTGGCCCGATCTGCCGCTGACCGCGCTGCTCAGGCTGGGCGGCGGGTCGGTCGCGGAGCTGGCCGTGGCCGGCGACACGGCCAGCGACGTCGAATCGGGCCTGCGGGCCGGGGCCGGGCTGGTGGCCGGCGTGCTCACCGGATCGGGCAGCCGGGCCGAGCTGGCACAGGCCGGAGCGCCGTACGTGCTGGACTCGGTCGCTGACTTGCTGCCGCTCCTCGGCCTGGGCTAACGCCCGCCCGGCAGGCTAGCCACGGGGCCAGTCGACCGTCAGGATCACGTTCCGGTCGGCCGCGGTGCCCGCTCCGGCCCCGCCATCGGCCGTGATCAAATCCCTGACCTGCCAGTCGTTGGCGGCTAGCTCGCGGGCCAGGCCGGCCAGCGCGGCCGGGCCGCCGGCCGCTGCCGGCGCCGGATCCTGGTACGCCGGGGCGGCGCTGTCCAGCACCGTGCACGCGAGCACGAGCAGCCGCCCGGTCAGGGCGATCTCGATGACCCTGGCCTGCTGCGGCCAGTCGATGTGCGAGGCCGTGGTGATCTGCCAGAACCCGCCAGGCGGCCCGTCGGCCCGCACCGGGGTGACCGAATGCACGTGGGTGTGGCCGTTCACCCAGGCGACCACGCACGGGTGTCCGAGCAGCAGGTCGCGCAGCTCGTCGCCGAGCACCCGGCGGTCGGCCCCTGGCGGCCGGCGGTCGTTGACCATGGTCTGCACCGGATGGTGGCTGAACAGGATGACCGGGCGGTCCGCGTTCCCGGCCAGCTCGGCCTCGAGCCAGTGCAGCTGGGTCAGGTCGAGCGAGCCCTGCCAGCCGCCGTGCGGGTTGACCGTGTCCAGCACCACGCACCGGGCCAGGCCGTGGTCGAACGCGTAGTAGGCGGTGCCGTCGTCGGCGTTGCGCCTGGTGTATCCGTGCCCGACCGGCCGGCCGGCGGTTCGGAAGTGCTCGCGGACGTGCATGTGCCTGGTGACCGGGGCCCGGCCAGGATCCGGGGTCACGGTAATGCTGGCGCTGCCTGCCAGGTCGGCCAGTGCGTCCGGCTCGGCTGAGTCGATCCTGGCCAGCGCGGTGGCCGCGTCCAGGTCGGCCGGGGGCGTGATGTACTTGCGGTCGCCGACCGGCAGGGTGCCGACCCAGCCGTCCGGCGGTACCGTGCCCTGCAGCATGTTGTCGTGGTTGCCGTGCACGGCGAACCACGGCACCGGCAGCCCCGCGGCCTGGAACGGCCGCCGGACCGCGTCGAGCAGGCCGGGCACCTCGGGGAAGCCGTAGCTGGTCCTGGGCAGGTCGGGCTCGCCGGGCTCGGGATGCCAGTACCGTTCGTCGGTCACGCCGGCCCCGGCCACGCCCTCGTACTGGCCAGGGTCGCCGGAATCCGGCAGCACGATCGCCCCGTCGAGCAGGTCGATGTAGGCGCGCAGCTCGTTGAGCTGGCAGTTATCGGTAGCGTCGCCGGTCACGATCGCGAAGCCGACGGGCATGCCGGTGACTGGCCCGCGGGCGGCCCGCCGGACCGCCCGCACCATCGCGTCCGCGACCTGAAAGGTGAACAGTTCCTGGGGCCGGTAGCTGCCGATGATGCCGACCACCTCGCGGAGCGGGGAGTCGGGGTCGGAGTACCGGTCGAGCAGCTCGGCCCGGCCCGGTGACTGGTGGTCCATGACGTGCGTGTCGGACAGGTGGGCGATGCAGGCCAGCGGCTCGGCCGCCCGCTGCCAGCCCGGCGCCAGGCTGGCGCCGGCCAGGTCGTCCCTGATCTGATGCGGCTCGCCGTCGGTCACCTCTAGCGTGCGGTACCCGCCAGCACCGGGCTCGCCGGGAACCAGCCGCCGCCGCGCCGTGGTCGGCCCGGCCTGATCGTCCTGGCTGCTGGTCATCGCCTGGCGGTGACCAGCACCGCTGCGCCGGGCAGGCCGATCTGCACCGACTCGCCGGGCGCGAACGCGCCGGCCTGCGCGCTCGGATGGTCCACCTTGATCGTGACATCGCCCGACAGGCGCACTCCGATCCTGGTCACCGAGCCGAGGAACGCCCGGTCGGTGACGATGCCGTTGCCGCCGGGCACTGCCTCGATCGACAGTCCTTCCGGCCGCACCAGCACGTCGACCTCGGTGCCCCCGCCGTCCGGCAGATCGCCGTGCACCGGCACGACCGCGCCGAGCGCCCGCACCTCGCCGGTGCCGGTGAGCTCGCCGGGCACCCGGTTCATGGTGCCGACGAACTCGGCGACGAAGGCCGTCGCGGGGTGCGCGTACAGCTGGTCGGGCACGGCGATCTGCTCGAGCCTGCCATCCTTCATCACGCCGACCCGGTCGGCCATCGACAATGCCTCTTCCTGGTCGTGGGTGACGAACAAGGTCGTGGTGCCGAGCCGCTGCTGGACCGCCCTGATCTGCTCCCGCAGCTGCAGCCTGACCTTCGCGTCCAGGGCCGACAGCGGCTCGTCGAGCAACAGAACCTGGGGCTCGATGGCTAGCGCCCGGGCCAGGGCGACCCGCTGCTGCTGGCCGCCGGACAGCTGGTGCGGATAGCGCTCCGAGTGCTCGGTCAGGCCGACCATGTCGAGCAGCTCCGCGGCCCGGCGCTTGCGCTCCCCGGTCGCGATCCGGCGCATGCGCAGCCCGAACGCGACGTTGTCGAGCGCGGACATATTGGGGAACAGGCTGTAGCTCTGGAACACCATGCCCATGTCCCGCCTGGCCGCGGGCACATGAGCGATGTCCCTGCCGTTCACGATGACCGAGCCCGAGTCCGCGCTTTCGAAGCCGGCCAGGATCCGCAGGGCCGTCGTCTTCCCGCAGCCGGACGGTCCGAGCAGGGCGACGAACTCGCCCGGCGCGATGTCGACCGACAGCCGGTCCAGCGCCCGCACCGTGCCGAACGTCCTGGTCAGCTCGGACATGACGACCGGTACGCGGCCGCGGCCCTGGCTGTCGGCTCCGCTGGCCGCCAGGCCGGCGCTGGTCATGTTGGCGGTCATCGGGCGTCTCCCGTCTCCTGTCGGGTCACGGTCACCAGGTCCACCTGGCCCCCGCCGAGGCGGCGGGCCCGCCTGCTCCCGATCATCGTGAGGGCGAGCAGGAAGATCCAGGTCACGAACAGCGCGAAGAGCGACGCCGCGACCGAGACCGGCCCGCTGGTCTGGTCGAAGTTCACGATCCAGACCGGGAACGTCTGGTACTGGTCCAGGCTGGCCATGGTGAACTCGCCGAGCACCAGGGCCACGGTGAGCACCGTCGCCGACAGCACAGCGGTACGCAGGTTCGGCAGGATCACCCGCCACAGCGTGACCGGCCAGCCCGCGCCCAGTGAGTTGGATGCGTCTACCAGCGTCTTCAGGTCCAGCGCGCGCAGCCCGGCGTCGAGCGAGCGGTAGGCGAACGGCATCGCGAGAACGACGTAGATCAGCGCCAGCAGGTACGGGGTGCCCTTGAGGCTGGCCGGGGAGACATCCAGAACACCGAGAATCAGCACAACCGGTGGTATCACGATAGGCAGGATCGTGATGCTTTCCAGCAGTGGCCGGATCCTGGGCAGCCGCAAATGCACGTAGATCGTCGTCGGCACCATCAGGACGAGCGTCAGGACGGTCGTGACCACGGCCAGCTTGACCGAGAGGATCAGCGCGTCGGAGAACCCGGTCTGACTGAAGACCTGGCCGAACGCCTTCAGGCCGGTGAACTGGAAGGCCGCGTACAGCGGGATCAGGAAGTACAGCCCGGCGAGGACCAGGATGAGCCAGCGCCAGACCGGCAGGTTCCGCCGCCTGGCTGGCCTGGCAGCCTGGCCGGCGGCCGGCCTGGTCCCGGTTATCGCAGCCATCGCGCCGCTCTCCGCTGCAGCACGACGTAGACGAACATGACCATCGCGATGATCACGACCATCCCGAGGCCGAGCGCGTAGCCGACGTTCTCCTGGCCGGCCAGCACGTTGCCGTTCAGGAACGAGCCGATCTGGATCGAGGTGAGCGGTATCGTGCCGCTGGTCAGCGCCTCGGCGGTGGCGTAGGCAGAGAACGCGCTGCCGAACAGCAGCAGGATCGCGCCGAGCACGGAAGGGGCCAGCACCGGGATGCCGACGTGCCGCCAGTACTGCCAGCCGTTCGCGCCCATGTTCTGGGCCGCCTCCCGCCAGGCCGGCCGCAGCCCCTCGAACGCGGGCAGGATGACCAGCACCATCAGCGGGATCTGGAAGTACATGTAGACGATCGCGACGCCGCCCAGGCCGTACAGGTCGAACCCGTTGTTATACGGGTTGAAGCCGATGTCGGTCAGCCACCTGGTCGCCAGCCCGGTATTGCCCAGCGTGGCGATGAACAGGAAGGCCAGCGGCACACCGCCGAAGTTGGCGAACACGCCGGACGCGGTGATCGCGACCCGGCGCAGGACAGCGCCGCGCTTGGCTGTATAGATCGCATAGGCGATCAGGAAACCGAGGATCCCGGGCACGATCGAGGCGATCAGCGACAGCTCCATGCTGGTCGCGAACCCGTGCAGGTAGATGCCATGCGTGGCGTCGTGCACGTTGCGCAGGGTGAACGCACCGGTGAACGGGGTCTTGAACGCGCCGATTCCGATGGCGGCCATCGGCAGCACCAGGCCGGCGATGACGTAGGCGGCGAACGGCACCACGCCGGCCAGGTCACGGGCCCGGCGGAGCCGGTGCGTCCAGCGCCGCCCGGGCACGGCGCCCGCGTCCCGGCCGGGACCGGGCGCCGCGGCCGGGGCAAGCTGCATGGTCATCCGCTAGCCGACCTTGGCCGCCCACTGCCTGGCGACCACGGCTTCGGCCGCCGACTCCTGGGCCTGGGTCGGGAACTGCAGCGGGGTGGACGGCGCGGGCGGCAGGGCAGCGTTCGCGGCCTTGTCGACCGTCCCGTTCGCGATCATGGTCGGCAGTTCGACCGGGCGGGCCTTGCCCTGCAGCCACAGGTTCTGGCCGGTGACGGAGTAGAGATACTCCTCCCACAGCCGGGCCGCGGCCGGGTGCGGGGCGGTGGCATTGATCGCCTGGTCGTAGTAAGCGGCGTAGCTGGCGTCGGTCGGGATCACGATCTTGAAGTTCGGGTCCGTCGCGCCTACCTCGGAGGCCAGCAGGTAGTCCCACCAGATCACGATCGGGGTCTGGCCGCTTTGGACCGTGGTCGGGCCGGCCGTGACCGGCACGAAGTTGCCCGCCCTCTTCAGCTTGGCGAAGTAAGCGATGCCGGGGTTGATGTTGCCCAGTGAGCCGCCGTTGGCCAGGGCGGCCGCGTACACCGCAGAGAACGCGGCGCTGGCCTGGGTCGGGTTGCCGTTGATGGCGACCTGGTGCTTGTACATCGGCTTGGTCAGGTCCTTGAACGACGTCGGCGCGACCTTGACCTTCTTGGAGTCATAGCCGATCGCGACGTAGCCGCCGTAATCGCCGTACCAGGTCGAGTCGGTCGACTTCTCGGCCGCCGGGATGTCGTTCCACGCGGCCACCTTGTACGGGGCGAGCAGATGCTCCTGGTCGGCCTTGATCGCGAAGGCGGTACCCATGTCCAGCACGTCGGGCGCCCGGGACTGACCCTTGAGCTGGACCATCGCGTTGATCTCGTCCTGGCTCGAGCCGTCGGGGTTGGCGTCGTTGATCTTGATGCCGTACTTCTTGGTGAAGTCCTTCATGATGGTGCCGTAGTTCGCCCAGTTGGCCGGCAGCGTGATGACGTTCAGCTGCCCCTCGGCCTTGGCCGCCTTGATCAGGGCGGCCATGCCGCCGCCCTGGGCGACCGAGGTCACCTTGGACCAGTCCTTGCCGCCGCTGTTGCTGGCGGCGTTGGACCCGCTCGAACATCCGGCCGCCAGCAGCGAGCCGGCGATCGCCGCCGCGGCCACGGCGATAGTCTTGTTCTTCCGCACTATTCCCCTCCGAGCTCATGACCACGGTGGTCAGGACGCAGCAATAGTGGCGGTGGCGCGTGAATTGGTCCTGTCCTGGCCGTGACGTCTTGCCGAGGCCTGACGGAAGGATAAAGGGCTACTTGCTGAACATCTGGTGACTCAGCCGTAGCCGGACCGGTTTGCCGGTCAGCCGCCTTCGGTCGCCGTGGCCATGGCCGCGGCCATCGCGGCGCCCACGATGCCGGCATCGTTGTGCAGCGAGGCCGGCACCACCTTGGCCCGCAGCGTCAGCTTGGGCAGGAACTTGTCGGACTTCCGGCTGATACCGCCGCCGATGATGATCAGGTCCGGGGAGAGCAGCTGCTCCATCTTGTCCAGGTAGCTGTCAACCCGGCCTGCCCATTTTCCCCAGCTCAGGTCCTCGACCTCGCGGGCGCGCTCCGAGGCCCGCTCCTCGGCGTCCTTGCCGTGCATCTCGATGTGGCCGAACTCGGTGTTCGGCACCAGCACGCCGTTGTAGAACAAAGCCGACCCGATCCCGGTGCCGAGCGTGAGCATCAGGACGGTGCCGGGTACGCCGCTGCCCGCGCCGAACCGCATCTCGGCGATTCCGGCCGCGTCGGCGTCGTTGAGCACGGTCACCGGGACCCCGGCGGCCTGCCCGAACAGGGTCGGGGCATGCACCCCGATCCAGTCAGGGTCGACATTCGCGGCGGTGCGGATGGTCCCGGCCGAGACGACGCCAGGGAACGTGATGCCGACCGCGCCGGTCCAGGAGAAACGCTCGACGAGCTCGCGCACGATCGGCGCCATCGCCTCGGGCGCGGCAGGCTGCGGGGTCGGCAGCTTGATCCGCTCGGCCAGCAGCTTCCCGGCCGAGACATCGACCGGAGCAGCCTTCATCCCCGTGCCGCCGATGTCGATGCCCAGGACGTCAGCCATGCTCTCTCCGTTCCGGTTATCGCGCGAGCTCAGGCTCCCGGCGCGATGTCACACTCCCCAGCGAGCCTGCCGCAGTGCCTCGACGTCGGCTTCTGCCCCTTCGAGCCTGACCCGGGCCGCCCCGGTCCGGCCGAAGGTCCACATCATCAGCTCGGCGGGCGCGCCGATCACGGTCACCACCGGCGTACGCGGCCGGACCGTCATCCGCACCGTGTGCTGCTGCTCGCCCGGTTCCGGCCCGTCCTCTCTGGCGAACTCGATGCCGACCGGGATCTTGCGCAGCAGCAGCCTGGCCCTGGACAGCTCGTGCCAGATCTGGTCGGCCAGCCCGTGTTCGAGCTTGCGCGGCTGCCAGTCCGGCTGGGCCCGTCGTACGTCCTCGTGGTGTACCAGGAACTCGGCGAAGTTGGCCCGGGCGTCGGCGCCGGGAAGGGAAAAGAAAGAAAGGCGCGGCGGGCCGCTGCGAATGGCCTCGACCAGGTCAGGAAAGGCCGTTCCCTGCGCGAGCCCGCGGCGCACCCGCTCGCTGTACCCGGCTAGCGGACCGCCGATAATCCCCAGCGCCGCGTCCGGCCGCCGTTCGCGGAGGACCAGGTGAGCGGCGAGATCGACGGTGTGCCAGCCCGTGCAGAGGGTCGGCGCGTCCGGTCCCGCAGCCGCCATGGTCGCGCACAATGCAAGGCGCTCATCTCGGGCATACGTCACCGCTCGATAGTAGGCCACGACGGCGCTCCGACGATGCTCGGTGCGGGCGACGGTGCCGCGCAGGCTAACGTGGCACAGGTGAGGAGACGGTCACCGGTGA